>NZ_JCAKFQ010000010.1:0-183392 GCF_059509875.1 Halomonas sp. LMYGS-3
GGCTTTCGGCCAATTTCATTCGATCTGATTCGTTAAATAGCGCGCTATTCGCCTCATCAGATCGATAAACTTGTCTCGAAATCCGTGTTCCTCGCGACGATCGGTCAAATCCGACAGGCTCCTAGGCGGCGGTCGCCATCCGGCGACATTTGTCATGCCGGGGCATCTGGCACAGACTTGCAGCTGATGCGCCAACGACGAGTTTGCCTGGAGGGTCAGGGTTTGATCGAGGAACGCTCATACCGTCTGCTGGAGGCACTGGAGGGCCGTGTCGAGCACCTGCTGGCGACCCTGCACGAGTCCCGCGTGCAGCACTCGGCGATGCAGGCCCGGCTGGCCGAGCTGGAGCGGCGCCGCAGCGAGCTCGAGGCACACAACGCCGAGCTGGCCGCCCGGGCCGAGGAGGCGCTGGCCGGCCAGCGGGGCGTGGCGCAGCGCTGCGACGAGCTCGAGCGCCGCCTCGCCGAGCTCGAGGCGAACCGCCTGGAGCTGGTGGAAGAAAACCGCGAGCTCGACGAGCAGAATCGCGAGCTCGAGGAGCACAATCGCCACCTGCACGACAGGCTCGTCGCCGGCGAGGCGGGCGGCGGCTTCTCGCTGCCGGCACGGCGTGCCCAGGGGCTCTCGGCGCTGATCGGCCATCGCCCCAGGGGCACCGTCCGGCCGGTGGAGCCCGAGCCGCCGGCCGCCGAGTCGCCGCCCCCGGCGAATCGCCAGAGCGACCTGCCGATCGGCGAGGCGCCGTCGCCCCAGGCGCTGCTTGGCGAGTGGTACCAGCGCTACGCCTCGACCTTCTTCAAGGGACATACCCGGCCGCTCAAGATCGGCATCCACGAGGAGCTCGCCGCCCGCGAGCCCTGGCCGGAGAAGCTGGTGCGCCGGGCGCTGGCCTGCTACGTCAACCTGCCGCGCTATCTCAAGTCGGTGCGCGAGGACGCCGAGCGCATCGACCTTGACGGCCGGGCCGCCGGGCGGGTCGACGCCGAGGCCGCCGAACACGCCCGCAAGAAGCTCGAGCGGCTGCAGGCCAACCGCCGCAAGGCCCGCGGCAAGCCGCCGCGGCAGCAGGGCGGCGGTGAAAGGAAACACGGCGCCGAGGGCAAGCCGCCGGCCGACAAGCCGGCGCCCCGCCCCGACCAGCCGGCCGCCGATGCCCCGGCGCCGGCGACCCTCGAGGAGAAGCTCTCCGCCCTGCTGGCCAAGCACAACGGCCGCTGATCCCGCGCCGCGCGTGGCCGCGCCGACTTGCCATCGTCATATTCGCAGGGCATCATGAACCCGCTCATCGCTGCCTGGGCTGTATTCGGTCGATTCCATCGGCCAGCCGGCAGCGGCGGCCGGCCCGCCGGGAAGGCTCGCCGACCGCCAGCGCAAGGGAAAGTTCCGTACGGACGGTGCGCCGCGAAGGAAAACAGTGTTTTTTCTTGTTGCGTTCCCGAATATCCCGGTATAGAGTTCCCTTGCGAGCATTGGACTATAACAAGGCTTCGCTGAGGTGGTGCCGCGCCGCCTGCCATCCTCCCGGGAGGGAGCCGCGCAGGAGCGGTGAAAAAGAGCATGCCCGGCAAGCCGGCTGCATTCACACGAAGTGAATCGTGCAGTAACGATCGAAACAGTAAGCTAGTCAAAGGAACTATCGCGATGAAAAAGACACTGTTAGCGACTGCTATCGCCGGTGCCCTGGGCGCTTCCGCTGCCGCTCAGGCCGCTACCGTCTACGACCAGGACGGCACCCGTCTGGACCTCTACGGCCGTATCGCCCTGGGTGTCTCCGGTGGTGGTGAGGAAGTCAACGAAGACGGCGAGAAGATCAACGGTTCCGAGTTCCGCGACGTCTTCTCCCGCTTTGGTCTGCGCGGCACCCAGCGTATCAGCTCCGACCTGACCGCCTTCGGTAACTTCGAGCTGCGTCCGCGCATGGACGAGGTCAACCGCGACGGCCAGCAGGTCCGCAACAGCTTCCTGGGCCTGCGCAGCGACAGCTTCGGTACCATCCAGGCCGGTAACTTCGACAGCTTCTACCTGAACACCGTCGGCGCGCCCTTCGATGTCTATCTGGATCGCGGCTACGAGTTCACCGGCGGTAGCCACCAGGCCCGTGGCGACTCCGTCGGCTACATCTCGCCGAACCTGGAGGGCTTCCAGGCCTACCTGATGGGCAAGCACTTCTCCGGCAACGGTAACGAGGCGGGCTCCGAGGGCAGCAACTCCTCCAAGATCAATACCGCCGGTGGTGTGGTCTACGAGATCGACGCCCTGCGCCTGGGCCTGGGCTACGCCCAGGATCGCGAGAGCACCGGTGGCATCGGCGAGAACATCTACGGCGGCACCGCGAGCTTCGAGTTCGTGCCGGGCTTCTCCGCTCGTCTGGGCTACGAGTACCAGGCCGAGTTCGTAGACAAGATCGGTGTCGGCATGACCTATGCCGTCGCCGACTGGGCGTTTAACCTCGACTACTACCGCATCGAGTCTCAGGGCGACTTCAAGGCTGCTCAGGAGGCTGAAGGCCTGAGCACCAGTCGTAACTCCTGGGCCGCCGGCGCCTACTACAAGATCTCTCCGAACTTCGACGTCTTCGCCGAACTGCACGAGTCCGATCAGGGCACCATCATTGACAGCGACACCACCGGCAGCGATTTTGCCGACAACGTGCGCGATATCCGCGACAACGTCTACTGGCTGACCGGCGTTCGCTACCACTTCTAAGCGGCCCGTCGCTTGAAGTAGCGAATCCGCTGCAAGCAGTACACAGAAGCCGGCCCCTCGAGGGCCGGCTTTCTCGTGGGCGCCTGTCGAGTTTTCGCCCCGTGCGGTCAGTGAGCCAGGCACGACAGGGACGCCCGAGTCCGGCGATCGGGCCATCCCCTGGCTTGACCTGCGCTATCATCTGGTCTTCGATGACCCAACGAATCGGTAATCACTAACCCACCGGGGAATCCCCTTGCTGCTGCCGCGACTCCGGCTTCTCTTCCAGTCGGCCCTCTCCCTCCAGGGGCGGCTGCTGATCGGCCTGGCCGTCACCTGGGTGGTGGTGGCCCTGCTGCTGGTGGGAAGCGGCTGGCTGGCGGGGCAGAGGCTGGTGCGCGAGAGCAACTTCACCCACCTGAGCTATGAGGCACGGTTGATCGCCGACGAGATCACGGCTCAGGTCAACGGTCGACTGATCGCCCTGGAGCGGTTGGCCATCAGGCTCGACGAGGAGTTCGATCAGGATGACGGGGGACAACCCCAGGAGGCGTCGCTGCGCCACGAGCTGAGGCGCAGCGACGCCCTGCTCGAGTGGTTCAATGGCCTGGTGGTGGCGGATGCCGAGGGTGTCATCACGGCCGACTGGCCGTCGGTGGAGGGGCGTACGGGCCTGTCGACGGCCGAGACCGAGTACTTCCGCTTCGTCGAGGCCGTGCGCCGCCCCTATGTCAGCGCCCCCTTCGTCGGCCGCGCCAGCGGCATGCCGCTGGTGCTGTTCGTGGTGCCGCGGACGGAGCAGGGCGAGTTCGCCGGCTTCGTCGGCGGCTTCGTGAACATTCATTCCGGGGGGTTGTTCAGGCGCCTGCATCGGCTGCGTCTCGGGACCGGTGGCTTCGCCGCCGTGGCCACGGCCGGTGGCACCATCCTCTATCATCCCGACCCGAGCCTGGTGCTGCAGCCGGTACCCTCGATCGAGCACAACCCCATGCTGCACCGGGCGCTGGACGGCTGGCAGGGCGAGACGATGGCGACGCTGATCGGTGGCGGCGAGGCCTACCAGGCCTTCGCCCAGGTCTGGCCGGCCGACTGGGTGGTCGGCGTCTTCCTGCCGGTGGAGCAGGTGCATGCACCGCTGCAGTCGCTGTTTCGCCAGCTCTGGTGGTTCGGTGTCGGTTTCGCCCTGCTGCTGCTGCCGCTGATGTGGTGGCTCGTGCGCCATGCCCTGGTCCCCATGCACCGGCTCGAGACACAGATCGACGAGGTGGGCGAGGGGCGGCGCAGCCGGGTGAGGCTCGACACCCGGATGCACGAGATCCGACGGCTGGCCGGCACCTTCAATCGGGTGGAGGAGGAGCGCAGCACGGCCCTCGAACGGCTCCAGGACCGCCAGGCGTTCCTCGATGCCGTGCTGTCGTCGTCGCCGCTGGGCATGTTCGTCACCGACACCGCGGGCAACGTCAGCTACATGAATCCGGCGCTGGCGGAGCTGACCGGACGCGTCTTCACCCGGCGTGACGAATCGTCGTGGGTGAAGCATATCCACCGCGAGGACCGCCAGTCGGCCATCGACCTGTGGCAATACAGCCTCGAGACCGGCGACGACTTCCGTCGGCAGTTCCGCTATGTCCGCGCCGACGGGGGGCTGCTGTGGCTCGAGGTGCATGCCAGCCGGGTGGCCATCGACGGCCGGATCATCGGCTTCGTGGGCACGGTCAAGGACATCACCGACCGCCATCACGAGGAGGCGCTGCGCCGCTGGGAGGCCGAGCACGATCCCCTCACCGGCCTGCTCAACCGGCGCGGCTTCGAGCGCCGCCTCGAGGAGGCGCTGGCCGAGTGGCACAAGGCCGGTACGCCCTCGGCGCTGCTGCTCTTCGACCTGGACAGCTTCAAGCCGATCAACGACGAGGGCGGTCATGCCCTCGGCGACGAGATGCTCAGGCGCATCGCCCAGGTGGTGGCCTGGGAGGTGCGGCGCAGCGACCACGTCGCCCGTCAGGGGGGCGACGAGTTCGGCGTGCTGCTGCCGAGCTGTACCCTTTGTCAGGCCCGGCAGATCGCCGAGACGCTGCGCCGGGCGGTAGGCGAGATCGTCGTGAGGCATCAGGGCCGCGAGTATCGCGTCACCCTGAGCATCGGCGTCACCGCCTTCCAGGAGGGCGACCTCGAGGTTGGCACGGTCATCCAGCGTGCCGACGCCGCCAGCTACCGGGCCAAGGCCGCCGGCCGCAATCAGGTCGAGGTCTTCGGTTGACCGCGGGATGCCAGTGCGACGGGGGCTCAGTCGAAGTCGGTACCGAAGCGTGCGCTGAGCAGGTTGCGCAGGAAGTCGAGCACCTCCGGCGAGGCGGCGTCCATGGCGGCCTTGATCCGCTCGAGGTCGTCACCCCACAGGAGCTCGTATTCCCCGAGGAGATTGGCGCTGGCCTCCTGGAACTCGGGGTCGTTGACCATGGCCTCGACGCCGAGGCGCAGGGCCTCCATGGCGTCCTCGGGGATGTCGGCGTGGGCCCAGAGCGTGCCGCGGCTGTTCTGCACCAGCGGCACGGTGACCTTGAAGGCCTCCCAGACGGTGCCGGAAGGCATCTCGCCATGGATCCGCTCGTAGAGCTCGGGGGCGGTGATCATGTCCGGTACCGCCGGGTCGCGCCGCGGGCTGCCGTCCTCGTCGAGGAAGCCGATCGCGTAGAGCGGCATGGCGCGACCCTCCTCGACCAGCGGCAGGAGCCTGGCGAGATAGCCGGCCGTGCTCTGGGTGTTGAGCATCAGTTCGCCGCGTTCGAAGCCGACGCGGGTGTCGCCGCGGTTGCCGTAGCCCGGCACCCCCCGGTAGTCGATCCCGAGCAGCTCCATGGCCAGCACCGACTCGATCAGGCCGATCGGGTCGGTGATGCCCTTGGTCATCGAGCCCTGAACCTCGAGCACCTCGGTGGGGGCTTCGATGCCGGCGCGGGTGGAGATGACGGTGACATGGCCCATGGGAGCGGTGACCACCGGTTCCAGCGTGTCGAGGTCGAGGCGCAGGCCGCGTAGCCCGAGGATGGCGCGCAGGTTGAGGTGACCGGAGGCGGCCAGCAGGGTGGTGCCATCATGGTCGACGCGTTCGGCGAACTCGTTGCTGCCCAGCAGGCCACCGACATCGGTGATGTTCTCGGCCACGATGGTCGGCTGCCCCGGGATGTGCCGGCCCAGGTGACGGCCGATCAGGCGGCCGAAGGCGTCGGTACCGCCCCCCGGAGTGAAGGGGATGATCATGCGGATGGTCTTGTCGGCGTAGTAGTCGTCGGCGGCTGCCTGGGCGGTACTCGGCAGGCTGGCGGCGAAGAGTACCATTCCCGCCACGAGGGCGGGCAGGAGACGGAACTTGACCATGTGACGGGCTCCGGCGAGGCATGGCGGTCCTGTGCTTGGTTGCCCCGGGTGTCGCTCCAGCCACAGGGGCTGGGAACAGCATAGGCAGCGGGCTCGGCGATCACCAGTGCATGTACGCGGCGTCCGGCTGAGGGTATAGGCTGAAGATGGAGGCCGAGAGCGATCGAGAGTGGCGCCCTCTGCAGGATTCGAACCTGCGACCTGCCGCTTAGGAGGCGGCTGCTCTATCCTGCTGAGCTAAGAGGGCGAAACGCGGCGCATTATAAGCGCTTGCGCGAATGAGATAAACCCGTCGGCCCGGTACTGGCGCTGTCGAGGGACTCGTGCGAGGACGCAGGTAAGGGAGATGCCATGGAACCGAGCGAGTATCGGGCCCATGATGGCCTGGGGTTGGCGGCCCTGATTCGCCGCGGGGAGGTGAGCCGGGAGGAGGTCTTCGCGGCGGCCTGTGCCACTATCGAGGCGGAGAATCCCCGCCTGCGGGCGGTGGTGCGCTACCGTTTCGAGCGGGCCGAGCAGGAGGGGCGACGGGTCGATCCGGCAGCGCTCTTCGCCGGGGTACCGACCCTGACCAAGGACCTGCTGATGGCCATCGCCGGCGAACCGCTCGCCTTCGGCAGTGCAGCTCTGGTCGACTGGCGGGCGCCGGAGGACGCCACTCTGGTGCGTCGCCTGCGCGAGGCGGGGCTGGTGATCCTCGGCCAGACCGCCACGCCGGAACTGGGGCTGATGGGGATCACCGAGCCGCGAGCCTTTCCCCATCCCCGGAATCCCTGGAAGTCAGGACACTCGCCGGGTGGGTCAAGCGGCGGTGCCGCCGCGGCGGTGGCCGGCGGGCTGGTGCCCCTGGCCATGGCCGGCGATGGTGGCGGTTCGATCCGTATCCCGGCCAGCTACTGTGGCCTGTTCGGCCTCAAGCCCTCTCGCGGGCGGGTTCCCCTCGGCCCCCAGTACGCGGAGGTATGGCAAGGGGCGGTGGTGGAGCACGTCCTGACCCGCAGCGTGCGTGACAGCGCGGCACTGCTCGACCAGACCAACGGCATGGACGAGGGGGCACCCCAACCGCTGCCCCGCGAGAATGGCTTCCTGGCCGCCATCGCCCGGCCGCCCGCGCGGCTCAAGGTGGCCGTCTCCCTGGGCGAGCCGCTGGGGGCACCGCTGGGAGCCCGGCTCGACCCCGAGGTGCGGCGTGCCGTGGAGCAGGCCGCCCATCGCCTGGAGGCGATGGGACATACGGTGGAGTGGTGCGACCCACCGGTGGACGGCGAGCGGCTGGCCGACAGCTACCTGACGCTCTACCTGGGACACCTGGCCGCCGACCTGGCCTGGATCAGCGAACAGACGGGCGTTCCGGTGGGGCGGCTCGACATCGAACCCTCGACCCGGGCGATCGGCCGGCTGGGGCGTTGCCTGTCGGCACGGGACTATGAGCTGGCCAAGCGCTACTGGAATCGGGTGGCGCGCACCATGGGCGAGTTCCACCGCCGCTTCGACATGCTGCTGATGCCGGTGGCGGCGACGCCGGCCCCACGCCTCGGCGAACTCTATCCCGATGCCGGCAAGGAGCGACTGATGTCGTTGCTGGCGCTGCCGGGGGTTTCCCTCCTGGCGCTCAAGGCCGGCATGCTGCATCGCCTGGCCCGGGAATCGCTCGGCCGTACTCCCTTCACCCAGTTGGCCAATCTCACGGGACAGCCGGCCATGTCGCTTCCGCTGCACGTCACGCCGGACGGCCTGCCGGTAGGCGTACAGGTGATCGGTCCCATGGGCGATGAGCGTCGACTGCTGGCGCTGGCCGCCGAGATCGAGGCCGACAGCAGGTGGGGGCGCCACCTGCCTCGGCTCCCGAACGATGAGTCGTGGGCCGATCCCGGGTAGAATGCCCGGCGAACCCGCCCGACGAGGTCGGTATGTCCGAGACTCCTTTGCCCCTTTCCCCGGCCGGCGATCGTTACTTCGATGGCCTGGCCGACAAGTTCACCGACAGCCTCTATGGGGCGGCTCGCGGCGAGCTACGCCTGGCGCTGCTCGACCGGCTGCTGCCGGGGATGCTGCACCTCGACGGCCAGCCGTTGCTCGACGTGGGGGGCGGCCTGGGCCAACTGGCTGCCTGGTTCGCCACCCGAGGCCATGCGGTGACCCTGGCCGAGCCCTCCGGGGAGATGCTCGCGCGGGCCCGGGCGCGCCTGGCCGGGCAGTCGGTGAGCCTGCTCCAGGCGCCGCTGCAGGCCCTGCCCGAGCGCGCCCCCGGCCCCTGGCGGCTGATCGCCTGTCATGCGGTACTGGAATGGCTGGCCGATCCCCGGGCGGCCCTCGCCACCCTGGCGGGGCTGCTGGCGCCGGATGGCCAGCTCTCGCTGATGGTCTTCAACCGCGACGCGCTGCGGATGTCCAACGTGGTCAAGGGTAACCTGGAGAAGGCGCTGGCCGATCGTCTCGCAGGCACCGGCCGACGCCGTCGGCTGACCCCGATCTCGCCGCTGACCCATGGCCAGATCGAGGCCTGGGCGGCCGAGAACGGGCTGGCGATCTCGGCGGTCGCGGGCATTCGCGTCTTCCACGACTACCTGCGCCAGCCGCCCACCGGCGAGCGCGACCGGGAGCGACTCCTCGAGCTCGAGTGGCGCTACTGCCGGAGCGATCCCCACTGGCGGCTGGGTCGCTACCTGCTCTACACCCTGGAACGCCCCGCGGCGTCTCGTCATCCCGACCCCCGTACGCCCCCAGAGGAGCCCGCTTCATGAGTGCCGAGACCCCGGTCTGTCAGCTGCTGGAACGCCAGGACGCCGACTACCGAGGCTGGTGGTGGGTGGCGCCGCCACGGGACGCCTGGCTGGAAACGGGAGAGGGCGCGGTGATCAGCGCCGACGCGGCGGTGCTCGCGGCCTGGCGTGGCCATGGCCGGCCGGCCTTCTCGCCTTTCGATGACGGCCTGCCGGGCGACGCGCCGGGGGCGGTGCTGTTCTGGCCCAAGAGCCATGCACTGGGCGAATGGTGGCTGCTGTGGCTCTGTGCGGTGCTGCCGCCGGGCACGCCGCTGCAGCTCACCGGCGAGAACCAGGGCGGCATCAAGCGGGTGCTCAAGGCGCTGGCGGCGCTGGGGCTGGGCTGTCGCAAGGTCGATAGCGCCCGGCGCTGCTCGCTGTTCGAGACACGCCTCGCCCGGGTCGGTCTCGACCCCGACGCGGCCTGGTCGTCGTTCGAGGTCGAGGGGGTGACCCTGGCCAGCCACCCGGGGGTGTTCGGCCACGGCAAGCTCGACGAGGGCACCCGGCTGTTGCTCGAGCAACTGCCCGGCCGGGTGCCGGCGGACAGCGAGGTACTCGACATGGGCTGCGGTGACGGCATCCTGGCCGCCTGGCTGGCCCGGTGCGGGGCCCGGGTCACCGCGGTGGACATCAACGCCTTCGCCGTGGAGGCGACCCGCCGCACGCTCGCCGCCAACGGCCTGGCCGGCGAGGCGCGGGTCGGCGACGTCTACGCCACGCTCGGCGAGCGGCGCTTCGATATCATCGTCAGCAACCCGCCCTTCCATCAGGAGCGGGCCATCGACTACGGGCCGGCGGCGCGACTGATCCTGGAAGCCCCCGACCACCTGGTGCCCGGCGGCCGGCTGATGATCGTGGCCAACGCCTTCCTGCCCTACCCGGACCTGCTCGAGCGCGCCTTCGGCAGTTTCGAGACCCTCGCCGACGACCGCCGCTTCCGGGTCTATCGGGCGGTGAGGTGATGCTCGAGGCGGAGACGTCAGGCGACACGCCCATGATGGTGGGTCGTGTCCCCTCTGCCGGCAAGCAATCCTTCCACGGAGATATCCTCGTCGAGCTCGTCCCAATGGAGCCCCTGGCCGGAATAGCTGATCCGGTATTTTTCACGTGCCTCGGGGCTGGCGTGCAGCAGGCGAGGAAACCAGGCCAGTGGCACTCCCAGCGTCCTGCCATCGCTGAGCTCGACCCACATGGTGTGTTCGTCAAAGCTGGCGGTCTTGGCTGAAATGCTCATTCCAGGCCCTCTCGATATCATGGCGATGCTCCTCGACCAATTGCATAAGTCGAGATAGCTGCTTCCGATTGTAACCACTGCTACTGGCAATGGCGATGTGCGGCATCACCCATATCTTGGCTTCGCCATCTCCGCTTTCGGCGTGGATATGCATGGGCTCCAGCGGGTTTCCTTCGTTCGAGTAGAAGAAGAAACGTATGCCCTTGTAGCGGAAGACCACAGGCATGGTGTGATGCTCCTTCAGGCCTGCGGATCACGATAGGCGATCCCGGTGATGATATAGCTTGCTTCGCCGCCCGGGGCGGCGACGGTCACCTCGTCGTCCAGCGACTTGCCGAGCAGCGCCCGGGCCAGGGGCGCGTCGACGCTGATCCAGCGCTGCGCGGTGTCGGTCTCGTCGTGGCCGACGATGCGCAGTTGCAGCTCCTCGCCGTCGTCGTCCTCGAGGGTGACGAAGGCGCCGAAGTAGACCCGCTCGGTGTCGGCCGGCAGCCGGTCGACCACCGTGAGCTCGTCGAGGCGCTTGGTCAGGTAGCGGATGCGGGCGATGACCCGGTTCAGCTCCTTCTTGTTGTAGGTGTAGTCGGCGTTCTCGCTGCGGTCGCCGAGTGCCGCCGCCTCGCCGACCTTGGCCGAGAGCGCGGGGCGCTTGACCCGCGACAGGTGGTCGAGGATGCCGCGCAGGCGCGCGGCGCCCTCGGCGGTGATCAGGTTGCTCTTGGGTTCCTGGCGCGGGTCCTTGGCCGGGTCGCGCCAGCGTGTCATGTTGCGGCCTTTCATCCGGTTCGACCCTCCCGTGGGTGGAGAGACGCAACATACGCCATCGGCGCCTGCGGCGCCAAGTCACTGGCGAATCATTCAAACGTTCGTTACATTTCGGGGTGGGACAACGACAAGACACCGAGGAGACAAGGCATGATTCGACGCCATCTGCGGGTTGCCGCCCTGGGCCTGGGGCTCGCCATCGCTCCGCTCGCCGGCCTGCTCGCCTGGGAGGGGGAGGTCGACGCCCTGAAGAGCCGCTGGGAGCGGGTCACCACCGAGCTGCCTGAGGGGGAGCGCCGCGGCGCCCTGAAGGCGCTGGCCGAGGAGGCCGAACGCCTGGTCGAGGCTCATCCCGAGGCGGCCCTGCCGCGGGTCTGGCATGGCATCATCGAGGCGTCTCATGCCCGGGAGCGCAGCGGCCTGGGGGCACTGGGCAGTGCCCGCAGCGCCCGCGATGCCCTGGAGCGGGCCATCGAGCTCGACCCCGAGGGCGCCAACGGCTCGGCCTATGTGACCCTGGGAGCGCTCTACCACCGGGCTCCCGGGCGGCCGCTGGGCTTCGGCAACAGCGACACCGCCGAGCGCATGTTCCGCCGCGCCCTGGAGATCCGCCCCGAAGGCATTGACGTCAACTTCTACTACGCCGCCTTTCTCGAGGAGGAGGGGCGCCTCGACGAGGCCCGCGAGCATGCGCAGCGTGCCATGGAGGGCGAGCCCCGGGCGGATCGCCGGGCCTCCGACGCGGCGCTGAGGGAACGGGCGAGGGCGCTGCATTCCCGCCTCTGATCGCCTCCGTCGCCGGCCGTCGCTTCCCGCGGCGGTTGGCATCCTCCTGCTGGGTCATGATAATGGTCGCCAGCCTGCGATCCGGAGACCGGCATGAGCGACTCCCTTCACGAGCACGATCAGGATCTCACCACCACGGCCCCGTTCTCGGGCGCCGATGTGGCACTGCTGGAGCGGCGCCGCCTGCACCAGGGCTTCTTTCGCCTGGAGGAGTTGCACCTGCGCCATCGCCTGTTCGAGGGTGGCTGGAGCGGTGAGGTGGTGCGCGAGGTACATCATCGACACGACGCCGTGGGTGTGCTGCTCTATGATGTGGAGCGTGACACCGTGGTGCTGATCGAGCAGTTCCGTGCCGGTGCACTCGACGACCCCGCGTCACCCTGGAAGCTGGAGGTGGTGGCGGGACTCGTCGAGCGGGGCGAGAGCGTCGCCGAGGTCGCCCGCCGCGAGGCGCAGGAAGAGGCCGGCTGCGAGGTGGGCGAGCTGATCGAGCTGCATACCTACTACCCCAGCCCCGGGGCCTGCGACGAGCGGGTCACCCTGTTCTGTGGCCTGGTGGACAGCCGCGGCCTGGGTGGGGTGCACGGGCTCGACGAGGAACACGAGGACATCCGCGTGCATGTGTTGCCGTTTACCCGAGCGTGGGAACTCCTCCAGGCCGGGCGACTCGACAATGCCATGTGTCTGATCGCCTTCCACTGGCTGGCGGGCGAACGCGCATCACTGCGAGCAAGGAGGTAGCGTGTCGAGAACAGCCTATGTCACCGACCTGAAGAGCCTGCAGGGCGAGTGCACCGCCAACTACCTGCGCCTGACCCGGCTGCTGGGTGAGCTCGACGCCGGCGAGACCCGCGAGGTGGAGCTGCTCCGCGGTAGCCGACGGTTCGGGGCGCTGTGCCTCGATGTGCTCGAGCACGCCCCCTACACCACCATCGCTCAGGTCTCCCAGCAGGGCGTGCTCGACGAACTGATGGATACCCCACGCATGCGCGTGCACCTCTACCACGACGTGCGCATGGCCGAGGTCACCGACTTCCAGCGTCAGCGCCATTTCAGTGGCCGCTACCGTTACCCCAACGCGCGCATGCACCAGCCCGACGAGAAACTGCAGCTCAACCGCTTCCTCGGTGAGTGGCTCGAGTACGGCCTGGCCCACGGCCACTCCGTCGACCTGCCAGAGCTGCCTTGAACCAGTTACCTTGAATAACCCGCCCTGACGAGATGTTGCCCCGATGCGCCTGATCCAGATCAGCGACTGCCACCTTCATGCCGACCCCCGCGCCCGTTCCCGGGCCGGTTTCCCGCTGCGCCAGCTCGAGGCGGTGATCGAGGCGGTGAATCGGGAGCGGCCGGACATGGTGCTGGTGACCGGCGACGTCAGCCAGGACGAGACGGCGGGCTCCTATCAGTTGGCGGCCGATGCCCTCGGAAAGCTGAACGCGCCCTGGTTCTGGCTGGCGGGCAACCATGACGAGCCGGCGCTGATGGCCGAGGTCCGCGAGCCGCTCGACGCCCTGGATCTCGATACCTGGCGGGTGCTGCTGCTGGATACCCGGGTCGCCGGCCAGCCCTACGGCGAGCTGGGGCCCGAGCGGCTCGGCTGGCTGGCCGACCGGCTCGAGGAGAACGACCGACCGACCCTGCTGGTGATGCATCACCCGCCGTTGGCCATCGGCTCGGCCTGGCTCGACGAGATCGGCCTGCTGGATCGCGAGGCCCTCTGGCAGACCCTGGCAGCCCATCGCCAGGTGAAGGCGATCCTCTGCGGCCATATCCACCAGGCCTTCGCCGCTCACCGACAACTGGGCGAGGGCGAGGTGGCGGTCTACGGTTGCCCCTCCACCACCGATCAGTTCCTGCCCGGCGCGGAGCACTTCGCCGTCGATGAGGCCTCGCGGCCCGGCTACCGCATCGTCGACCTCAAGGCCGGCGAACTGGCCACCTGGGTGGAGCGGGTGGATCTCTGAACCGCCAAGAGTTTCGTTCTAAAAAGATAGTTATTAATTCTTTTGGGTTATTATCGATCCGGCGTTACCCTGTCCCGCATGATCTCCCGTTCAACGTCATGCGAGGTAGCCGGGCCATGACCACTCATGTTGCACCGACACGTCATGCACCCTTCCGCGAATCGGCCGCCCAGGTCGGCAGTGCGCCATCGGGCGCCGCCATCACGCCCCGTCGGCTGACCCACCTCGAGCAGCTCGAGGCCGAGTCGATCCACATCATCCGCGAGGTGGCGGCCGAGTTCTCGAACCCGGTGATGCTCTACTCCATCGGCAAGGACTCCTCGGTGATGCTGCACCTGGCGCGCAAGGCGTTCTACCCGGGCCCGCCGCCGTTCCCGCTGCTGCACGTGGACACCACCTGGAAGTTCCGCGAGATGATCGCCTTCCGCGACCGCATGGCGACGGAGGCGGGCATGGAGCTGCTGGTGCACACCAACGAGGAGGGGCGGGCCGCCGGCATCAACCCCTTCGATCACGGCTCGAGCGGCTACACCGACGTGATGAAGACCCAGGCCCTCAAGCAGGCCCTGGACCAGTACGGCTTCGACGCCGCCTTCGGCGGCGCCCGCCGCGACGAGGAGGCGTCCCGTGCCAAGGAGCGGGTGTTCTCCTTCCGCGACAGGCACCACCGCTGGGACCCCAAGAACCAGCGCCCCGAACTGTGGAACCTCTACAACGCCCGGGTCAACAAGGGCGAGTCGATCCGCGCCTTCCCGCTCTCCAACTGGACCGAGCTCGATATCTGGCAGTACATCTACCTCGAGTCGATCCCCATCGTGCCGCTCTACTACAGCGCCCCGCGCCCGGTGGTCGAACGCGACGGCATGCTGATCATGGTCGACGACGAGCGGATGCCGCTCGCGCCCGGCGAGGTGCCGGAAGAGAAGTGGGTGCGCTTCCGCACGCTCGGCTGCTACCCGCTGACCGGGGCGGTCGAATCGAAGGCGGCTACCCTGCCCGAGATCATCCAGGAGATGCTGCTGACCCGCACCAGCGAGCGCAGCGGCCGCGCCATCGACCACGACCAGGCGGGCTCCATGGAGAAGAAGAAGCGCGAGGGGTATTTCTGATGGCTCACCAATCGAACCTGATCGCCGACAACATCGAGCAGTACCTGCACGAGCACGAGAACAAGGACCTGCTGCGCTTCATTACCTGCGGCAGCGTCGACGACGGCAAGTCGACCCTGATCGGCCGGCTGCTGCACGACTCCAAGATGATCTTCGACGACCAGCTCGCGGCGATCACTCAGGCGTCGAAGAAGAGCGGCACCACCGGCGACGAGGTCGACCTGGCGCTGCTGGTCGACGGTCTGCAGTCGGAGCGCGAGCAGGGCATCACCATCGATGTCGCCTACCGCTTCTTCTCCACCGACAAGCGCAAGTTCATCATCGCCGACACCCCGGGGCACGAGCAGTATACCCGCAACATGGCCACCGGGGCCTCCACGGCGAGCCTCGCGATCATCCTGATCGACGCGCGCTACGGGGTGCAGACCCAGACCCGCCGGCACAGCTTCATCGCCGACCTGCTGGGCATCCAGCATCTGGTGGTGGCCATCAACAAGATGGACCTGGTCGAGTACTCCCAGGCACGCTACGACGAAATCGTCGCCGAGTACCGGGAGGTCGCCGACAAGCTCCATGCCCGCGACATCCGCTTCGTGCCCATGTCGGCGCTCAAGGGCGACAACGTGGTCAACAAGAGCGAGGCCATGGCGTGGTACTCCGTCGATGGCCAACCAGGGCCGGCGCTGCTCGAGCTACTCGAGAGCGTCGAGATCAGCCGCGACCGCAACCTCACCGACCTGCGCCTGCCGGTGCAGTTCGTCAACCGGCCGAACCTCGACTTCCGCGGCTACGCCGGCACCCTGGAGGCGGGCGTGCTGCGTCCGGGGCAGGCGGTCAAGGTGCTGCCCTCCGGCAAGACCTCGACGATCGAGCGCATCGTCACCTTCGACGGCGACCTCGAGGCCGCCTGGCCAGGGCAGGCGATCACCGTGACCCTCGACGACGAGATCGACGTCTCCCGCGGCGACTGGCTCGTCGCCGAGGACGCCGAGGTGGCGCTCGCCAGCGCCTTCGACGCCGATATCGTGTGGATGCACGAGGAGGCCCTGACGCCGGGGCGGCAGGTCGACATCCGCCTCGCCGGGCGCTCCGTCTCGGGGCAGGTAGAGGTCATCCACCACCAGGTCGACGTCAACACCCTGGAGCACCACGCCGCCGAGCGCCTCGAGCTCAACGCCATCGCCCGTTGCCGGGTGGCGCTGACCGCCGAGGTGCCGCTGGACGACTACGCCACCAGCCCGGGGACCGGCAGCTTCATCGTCATCGACCGGCTAACCAACGTGACGGTGGGGGCGGGCATGATCCGTGCCGTGTCGGAAGGCGTGGCGGAGAGCCAGGAGGTCGACTGGGCCGGCTTCGAGCTCGAGCTCAACGCCCTGGTCCGCAAGTACTTCCCCCACTGGGAGGCGAAGGACCTGCGCGAACTGCTGCGCTGAGCCGTCGTCCGTCATCCCGCTGTCCCGGAGCCCCGCGATCATGCGGGGCTTCGCTTTCCGGTATGCTGTGCTCCTCTTCATCTTGACCTCGAGGCGTCATGACTCCCTCCGTCGAGCTGCCCCACGACGTTCCCTTCCGCGAGGCCGTGCGCGTCTGGCTGCGCATCGCCCTGCTGAGCTTCGGCGGACCCGCCGGGCAGATCGCCGTGATGCACCGCATCCTGGTCGAGGAGAAGCGGTGGATCGGCGAGAACCGCTTCCTGCACGCCCTCAACTACTGCATGCTGCTGCCCGGGCCGGAGGCGCAGCAGCTGGCGATCTACATCGGCTGGCTGATGCACCGCACCCGGGGTGGGCTGCTGGCCGGCACGCTGTTCGTGCTGCCGGGGTTCATCGCCATCCTCGCGCTCAGCTACCTGTACGCCGCCCTGGGCAACGTGGGGCTGGTGGCGGGGCTCTTCTTCGGCCTCAAGGCCGCGGTGCTGGCCATCGTGGTCAACGCGGTGGTGCGCATCGGCAAGCGGGCGCTGAGGAACCATGTCATGCTGGGCATCGCCGCGGCGGCCTTCGTGGCGATCTTCTTCCTGGATATCGCCTTTCCCCTGATCATCATCGCCGCAGCGCTGATCGGCTTCTTCGGTGGTCGGGCCGGCTCGTCGCGGTTCCGCGTGGGCGGCGGGCACGGTGCCACCGGCGAGCGGGGGCTCCAGGATCGCGACTCGCTGCTCGGCGAGCGGTTGCCGGCCCATGCGCTCCCGAACCGGGCCTGGTCGCTGAAGATCTCGGCGAGCTTCCTCGCCCTGTGGCTCACGCCGGTGGCACTGCTGCTGCTGATGCTCGGGGTCGACGACGTCTTCACCCAGATCGCCACCTTCTTCAGCCGGATGGCGGTGGTCACCTTCGGCGGCGCCTATGCGGTGCTCAGCTACGTGGCCCAGGCGGCGGTGCAGAGCTACGGCTGGCTGGCGCCGGGGGAGATGCTCGACGGCCTGGGCATGGCCGAGACCACGCCCGGCCCCCTGATCCAGGTGGTGCAGTTCGTCGGCTTCATGGGCGCCTTCCGCGATGCCGGCGCCCTGGACCCCTGGCTGGCGGCCACCCTGGCGGCGGTGCTGACCACCTGGGTCACCTTCGTGCCCTGCTTCCTGTGGATCTTCCTCGGCGCTCCCTACGTCGAGCGGCTGCGCGACAACGCCGCGCTGAGCGGTGCGATGACCGCGATCACCGCCGCGGTGGTCGGGGTGGTGCTCAACCTGGCAGTATGGTTCGGCATCCATGTGGTCTTCGCCGAGGTCGGCGAGTGGCGCGGCGCGGGGCTGCGGCTGCTGGTGCCCGACCCGGCCTCGCTGGAGCCGTTCGCGCTGCTGCTCTCCGTCGGCGCCATGCTGGCCATCTTTCGCTTCAAGGTGGGCATGCTCAAGGTACTGGGGGCCTGTGCGTTGACGGGGATGTTGCTGTCGCTGCTGGGGGCGTAGCGGCGAGAGACCGGCCGGGTCTCGGTGCGATGTATTGAGCCTGGGGCTCACTCCTTCATACTGGTCATCATCGATGGCTGTCATCCGGCCCGGGAGATCACGATGCGCACACGGCAGGGCACCAGGGCGGCACCGATCCGGGGCCGGGGCGAAGCGGAACGGTACGGCTGATGGGGACCGGGCGTCATTCCGCCGGCGTCGCCCGGCGCGTGCTGCACTTCATCACCCGGCCGATGAAGCGCGATCTCGGTCGCGGTGGCATCGTGGTTCATCCCTACCGGGGCTACGGGTCCCGGCGGGAGGTCTTCGTCATGGGGCGGGTGTTCCACCAGGCCGCCCTGGGGCGGGCGATCCCCCACCATGGCATGCTGCGTGACGTGGCAGACGTGGCGCGCCGGATCGCTCGGCGTGGCGTGGCCGGTGCCCGCGTGGAGGCGAGCCTGGGGGCCAACCGGACCCGCGCGACCACCGACGGAGACGGCTTCTTCGACCTTCACCTCCCCCTCCAGACGCCGCTGCCGACAGACCTCTCCTGGCACCAGGCCGAGCTGCGGGTCAGCCAGGGCGATGAGCGGGTGCACTGCTTCGCCGAGGTGTATATTCCACCGCCGGAGACCGATCTGCTGGTGATCAGCGATATCGACGATACCGTGATGTACACCGGTGTTGCCGACAGGCTGCGCATGCTCTATCGCCTGTTCGTGCAACAGGCCCACCAGCGGACGGCCTTTCCCGGCGTGGCGCCGCTCTACCGGGCGCTTCACGTCGGTGCCGATGGAGGGGCCCGGCGCCCGATTCTCTACGTGTCGCGGGGGCCCTGGAGCATCTACGAGATGCTCGAGGCGTTCTTCCAGCTCAACCGCATCCCGGTGGGGCCGATCCTGTTCCTGCGCGAGTGGGGACTCTCCTGGCGCCACCCCTGGCCGCGTCGCGCCGAAGACCACAAGCATGACCTGATCACCCGCATGCTGACGATGATGGAGGACCTGCCCTGCGTGCTGATCGGCGACAGCGGACAGCACGACCCCGAGGTCTACACCCGTATCGTCAAGGAGCATCCCGGCCGGGTGAAGGCGATCTACATTCGTCGCGTCGATCGCCAGCCCGACCGCGAGCGGGCCATCGCGCGGCTGCGCGAGGAGATCGCACACACGGACTGCGAGCTGGTACTGGCCGCCGACAGTGTCGCCATGGCGGCCCATGCCCACCAGCATGGGTGGATCTCCCGGGCCGACCTGGAAGAGGTGCGCCAGGTGTGTGTCGCGGAGGGATGACGCCAGCCCGCGCAGCGGCGATGATGAAACCTCATCCAGGCGAACGAGGTCACGATGATCGTAGTCTTGATCGGCGTGCTGCTGGCCATCTTCCTGCTGCCCAACCTCTGGGCCAAGTGGGTACTCAACCGCCATGCCCGGCCGCGAGACGACTACCCCGGCACCGGCGGCGAGCTCGCCGAACATCTGCTCAAGCGGCTCGGCATCGACGGGGTCGAGGTCGAACTCACCGAGCAGGGCGACCACTACGACCCCGAGGCGCGCCGGGTGCGGCTGTCGCGGGAGCACTACGCGGGGCGTTCGCTCACCGCGGTGACGGTGGCGGCCCACGAGGTGGGCCACGCCATCCAGCACCACCAGGGCTATGCGCCGCTGCTGGCGCGCACCCGGCTGGTGGCGGTGGCCCAGCAGGCCGAGAAGCTCGGGGCGCTGCTGATGATGGCCGCCCCCTTCCTGTTCATCCTCACCCGCATGCCCGGCGGCATGCTGATCGTGCTGCTGGCCGCGGTGATCAGCTTCGGCACCGCCGCCCTGGTGCACCTGGTGACCCTGCCGGTGGAGTTCGACGCCAGCTTCCAGCGGGCCCTGCCGCTGCTCAAGGAGTACATCCCGCCCTACGACATGCCCGGCGCCCGCCATGTGCTCACCGCCTGTGCCTTCACCTATGTGGCCGCCTCGCTGGCCAGCCTGCTCAACCTGGGGCGGTGGTTGGTGATCCTCAGGCGGTAGGGGCGCAGGGGGCGCGGGCATCGCGCGGCAGGGGGGGCGCCGCCCCGACGTCATGCCGATTATCGGTTCAGGCCGGCTCGATCGGCGGTTCTCGCATGGATAGCTGTTGAGAATAGGAGTCATTAGCCATATGATTCCGCACATTCTCTACCACACGTGAGGTCTCCATGACGCTCCGCAAGCTTGTGGCACGCACCGCCATCGTCTTTTTCGCTGCCTTGTCCCCGACTCTCCACGCCCAGGCCGAGACCGTCACGGTGACCGATATCGCCGACCGGCAGGTCGAGGTGGACGTTCCGGTCCAGCGGGTCATTCTGGGCGAGGGGCGGCAGATCTATCTCGTGGCCGCACTCGATACGGCTGACCCCTTCGGGCGCGTGGTCGGCTGGCGTGAGGACTTCAGCCAGGCCGATCCCGACAACTACGCCATCTATCTCGAGCAGTTTCCGCAGATGGCGGAGATCCCGACCTTCGGTGGCTTCAAGGACGGCACCTTCGACGTCGAGCAGGCGGTCGCCCTCGATCCCGATGTGGTGATCATGAACATCGAGTCGAAGCAGGCGACGGAAGACGCCCGCTATATCGAGAAGCTCGCCGCCGCCGGTATTCCCGTGGTCTATGTCGACTTTCGCGAGCACCCCTTCACCAATACCGAGCCGAGCATGCGCCTCTTCGGCCAGTTGTTTGGCGAAGAGGAGCGGGCCGAGGCGTTCTCCGCCTGGCGCACCGCCGAGATCAAGCGCGTCACCGATGTCATCGCAGCGGCCGATCCCGAGCGTCCGGCCGTGTTCATCGATCGCGCCGGCGGCTATTCGGACGATTGCTGCATGAGCTTCGGCGATGAGAATTTCGGCAAATTCGTCGAAATGGCCGGCGGACGGAACATTGCCAAGGGTATCATTCCCGGCACCTTCGGCACGCTCAACCCCGAGCAGATCATCGCCTCCGACCCGGACCACATCATCGTCACCGGCGGTGACTGGGAGGCCTATGTGCCCGGCGGCAACTGGGTCGGCGTCGGCCCTGGCCAGGACGAGACGGAAGCGCGGCGCAAGCTCGAGGCGCTGACCGAACGGCCGGCGATGACCGGCGTGACGGCCGTCGAGACGGGGCAGATGCACGCCATCTGGCACCAGTTCTACAACAGTCCCTATCAGTTCGTCGCCATCCAGCAGATGGCGAAGTGGCTCCACCCCGAGCTGTTCGCCGATCTCGATCCCGAGGCGACCTTCCGTGAACTGCACGAGCGGTTCCTGCCGGTCACCTACCGGCCCGGCCACTGGGTCTCGCTCACCGATGAATAAGCCCATGGCCAGTGCCGCCCCGGCCACGGGCATGGAACGCGGCCGCTACCGCGCCCTGGTCAGGCGGCGACAACTGCTCCTCCTGGCGCTCGGCGTTGCGCTCCTCTTCAGCCTGTGCGTCGATCTCGCCCTCGGTCCCGCCCGTTACGGCCTCGGCGAGGTGGTGCGGGCGCTGCTTGCGCCCGACAGCGTGACCCAGCAGGTGCGCGTCGTGGTGTGGGAGATCCGCATGCCGGTGGCACTGATGGCCGTGGTGGTCGGCGCGGCGCTCAGCGTGGCGGGCGCACAGATGCAGACCATTCTCAACAACCCGCTCGCCAGCCCCTTCACGCTGGGTATCTCGGCCGCCGCGAGCTTCGGGGCGGCCCTGGCGCTGGCCTTCGGGGTGGCCATCATCCCCGCGGCGATCGCCTATGTGGTGCCGATCAATGCCTTCGTCATGGCCATGCTGGCGGCGCTGCTCATCCATCTGCTCAGCATCCGGCGCGGCGTGACGGTCGAGACCATCGTGCTGCTCGGCATCGCCCTGGTGTTCACCTTCAATGCCCTGCTGGCACTCGTCCAGTTCTTCTCTTCCTCGCAGGCCCTGGCCGCGGTCGTGTTCTGGACCATGGGCAGCCTCACCAAGGCGACCTGGCCGAAGCTCGCCATCACCACGCTCGCGCTGGTCATCGTCCTGCCCGTCTTGGCGCGACGCGCCTGGGCGCTGACCGCGCTCAGGCTGGGGGAGGACAAGGCGGCGAGTTTCGGCGTCAAGGTCGCGCGACTGCGCCTGGAGACGCTGATGCTGGTGAGCCTGCTGGCCGCCATCCCCGTGGCCTTCGTTGGCACGATCGGCTTCATCGGGCTCGTCGGGCCACATATCGCGCGCATGCTGATCGGCGAGGACCAGCGCTTCTTCCTGCCGGCCTCCGCGCTGGCCGGGGCACTCATCCTCTCCGCCAGCTCCGTGGTCAGCAAGGCCATCGTCCCCGGCACCATCTTGCCGATCGGCATCGTGACGTCGCTGATCGGCATTCCCTTCTTCATCTCGCTCATCCTCTCCAACGCGAGGCGCTCATGGTAACCCTTCGGCTCGACGATCTCGGTGCGGCTTATGGCAGCAAGCCGTTGGTCCAGGGCGTGACGACGCCGGCCTTTGCGGGCGGCGAGGTGGTGGCCGTGATCGGCCCCAATGCGGCGGGCAAGTCGACGCTCTTCAAGCGCATCGCCGGGCTCCTGCGGGGGCCGGGGCGGGTGCATGTCGAAGGGGCGAAGCCGGGGCGGGATGCTATCTGCTACATGCCCCAGGACACCTCGGCCAACTCGGTACTCAGTGTCTACGAATCGATCCTGCTCGCCCGCAAGCAGGGGGCGTCCTGGGCCGTCGGCGACGACGATCTCAGGCACATCGACGAGACCATGGAGGCGCTCGGTATATCGGAGATCGCCTTCAGGAACATCGGGGAACTCTCCGGCGGCCAGCGACAGCTCGTCAGCCTGGCGCAGTCACTGGTAAGAGAGCCGGATATCCTGCTGATGGACGAGCCGACATCGGCGCTCGACCTCTCGCGGCAGATGGAGGTACTCACCTTCACGCGCCGCCTCGCCCGCGCACGCGGCATGGTGGTACTGATCGCCCTGCATGACCTCAATCACGCGCTGCGCTTCTCCGACCAGGCCCTGGTCATCGCCGCGGGCCGGCCGATCGCCTGCGGCCCGTCGCCCGAGGTGATCACGTCCGCCCTGCTGCGCGAGGTCTACCAGGTCGAGGCGCGCATCGAGCCGTGCTCGCGCGGGCTCGGGCAGGTCATCGTCGACAGCGTGGCGGCGAAGGGGCAGTCGTTTACCCCGCTGGCTGCCGAATCCCAGATAAGCATCCGCTGACCGCCTCCTTGTAGCGAGGGCAGGGTGTCAGAACTCGGATACCTTGCCCCAGGCGCCCTTGTTCAAGCGTGACAGCTTGTACTGTGCGTGCTCGACGAATGGTGTCTTGCCCGTGACCATTTCTGCGATCAGACGCCCGGCGCCCGGGCCGATACCGAAGCCGTGGCCGGAAAAGCCGGCGGCCAGCAGGAAGCCGGGCAGATTGGCCGCCTCGTCGATGACCGGGACACCGTCGGGGGTGCTGTCGATATAGCCTGCCCAGCCAGCCTGAACGGGCACGCTGCCCAGGGCAGGCAACAGGCGGCGCGCACGGGCCAGGGTATCCCTCAGGATCCCCTCCGATGGGCGCGGATCGAGAATGCGGATGCGCTCCATCGGGGTGGGCCGGTCGAGCGCCCATTTCCTGCGCGTCTCGTGGCCTGACAGCCAGCCCTGCAGGTCGCCGGGGGAGAGCAGTTGCCAGCGTTTGGCGAACATCGGCAGAAACGTCGTTGCGAACCGCAGTTGCTGCGGTGTCGGGTCCAGGCAGGCGCGCCCCGCGGTGGCAAGCGTATAGCCGCCATCCCCACGTCGGGTGATCGTGACCTCTGCCGTGTGCAGCGCATCGGGCAGACCTTTGGCCCCTGGCATGACCGAGAGAATGGAGGAGCGCACCGACGCCTGGGGAAAGCGGATGCCGAGCTGGCGGCAGAAGGACGATGCCCAGGCACCGCCAGCCATCACGACCTGTGGGGTCTTGATCACCCCCTTCTCGGTAATCACCGCCGACACGCGACCGGCCTCGGTTTCGATGCCGCGTGCCGCGCAGTACTGATGCACCGAACCGCCCCGCTTGAGAATGCCCTTGGCAATCAGAGGGGCCGCCCGCGCCGGGTCGGCGATGCCGTCCGTGGGCGAAAACACCCCCCCTAGCCAAGGCTTGCCGGTCATCGCGCCGCGCTCGGAGGCTTCGGCGGCACTCAGCATATGGGTCGTGACCCCTTGGGTGATCGCGAAGTCACGCCATTTCGCCCAGCCGTCCAGCTCGGCCTGGTTATCCGACAGATAGAACAGTCCGCAGCGGCGGAAACCGAGGTCCTCGCCGAGGTCGGCGGTGATCTCTTCCCAAAGCTCAAGGCTCTTGGTCGACAATGGCAGCTCGCGCGCGTCACGGTTCTGCTGGCGGCACCAGCCCCAGTTGCGGCTGGACTGTTCGGCGCCGATGCGGCCCTTCTCGAGCAGCGCCACACTCAGGCCCTGGCGGGCCAGGTAATAGGCGGCACATACGCCGATGATGCCACCGCCGATGATGACGGCATCGGCGCGTTCTGGCAGGTCCGGAGTGGATGGAATCGTTAACAATGGAGCCGGCATGGGCTTCTCCTGGCCTGACTATCGATTTGTATACCGCTTCAGCCTGCGCACTTCAGGCGAGGTTGCCCTGGCACAGGTATTTGGTCGCCATGTAATCGTCGAGGCCGTAGCGTGAGCCTTCGCGGCCGTAGCCCGACTCCTTGATGCCGCCGAAGGGAGCCGATTCGGCGGCGAGTGCGCCTTCGTTGATACCGACGAGACCGGTTTGCAGACGCTCGGCGAGGCGCCAGATGCGTGCCACATCGCGGGAGAAGAAGTAGGCGGCCAGACCGTAGGGCGTATCGTTGGCCGCAGTTGCCACCTCTTCTTCATCCCCGAAGCGGAACAGGGGCACCACCGGGCCGAAGGTCTCGTCCTGGGCCAGCTCCATGTCGTGGCTGGCGTCGCCGAGCACGGTGGGGGCGTAGTAGTTGGGTCCCGTCGTGACGCCGCCGCTCAGGCGCTGGCCGCCCGTCAGCAGCGTGGCGCCACGGGCCAGGGCGTCCTGCACGTGACGTTCGATCTTGTCCACGGCGCGGGCGTTGATCATCGGGCCGATCTGGCTCTCCTCGCGATCACCGGGGCCGACGCGAAGCGACTGGACACGGGCCACCAGCTTGTCGGCGAAGGCCTCATAGACCGATTCCTGGACATAGACACGGTTCGGACTGACGCAGGTCTGGCCGCCGTTGCGGAACTTGGCGGCCATCAGGCCCTCGACCGCCGCATCGAGATCGGCATCCTCGAACACGATGAAGGGGGCGTTGCCGCCGAGCTCGAGCGACAGGCGCTTGAGCGTGGGCGCCGAATCCCGGGCCAGCAGTTTGCCGACCGCCGTCGAGCCGGTGAAGGTGATCTTGCGCACTCGGGAGTCGCTCAGCCAGGCGCCGACGACATCGCCCACCCGCTCGCGCGAGGAGGTGACGATGTTCAGCACGCCGGCGGGGAGCCCGGCTTCCTCGGCCAGCGCGACCAGCGCAAGCGCGGTCAGGGGCGTATCCTCGGCCGGCTTGGCGACCACGGTGCAGCCGGCGGCGAGGGCCGGAGCGATCTTGCGGGCAATCATCGCCAGCGGGAAGTTCCAGGGCGTGATCGCCGCCACCACGCCGACCGGCTCCTTGGTCACCAGCATTCTCTTGCTGCCCACCGGTGCGGGGATGATGTCACCGTAGCTGCGCACCGCTTCTGCGGCGAACCAGTCCACGTAGGAGGCGCCGTACGCCACTTCGCCGCGTGCTTCCGCCAGGGGCTTGCCCTGCTCGCGGGAGATCAGTCGCGCGAGATCCTCGGTATGCGCCTGGATCAGTGCATGCCAGCGTTTGAGGAGCCGTGCGCGCGCCGCTGCCGGCTGCTGACGCCAGCTGTCGAATGCGCGGTGCGCCGCCACGGTGGCAGCCTGGGCATCGGCGGCGGTGCTGTCGGCGACGCTGGCGATGGTTTCGCCGGTTGCCGGATCGCAGACGTCGTAGTGGTCGCCCGCGGCGCCAGGTTGCCAGTGTCCGTCGATGAAGTTGCTGGAGCGCGCCAGGTCGGGACGATCGAGTTCAAGGGCCATGTCTGCTGCCTCGTTGATTTGTTGGATGTCAAAGCCGGGGCGGCCAAAGGGCACCGCTCCGGGAAGGGGGCCGGGTCATGCAGGCTGTCGCATTGAGACTATATTAGGCAGCCCGGCCCGGCCGAGGCGTTCGTAATGGGGGGGCGTAATCGCAGAATCGGGTGTTTTCGAGGGGGAGCGCGGAAGCTTATGCTGTGGCAGGGCGCGAGGTCGCCTGGCGTACCAAGGGGTCAATCCTGGTCGCTGATCAACCTTTCGATCGGATAGTAATGTTTCACGACGGGCGACTTGATCACGATGTAGCTGAAATACTTGTCGATACCGATACCCTGCTCGAGCAGGTCCTCCATGACACTCTGGTAATGGACGACACTGCGGGTGAGAAAGGTCAACTGATAATCGAAGCCGCCACTGACCAAGTGACACTCGAGGACCTCGTCCACCTTGCGAATGTAGGACTCGAAGCGGGCGAAGTCTTCGATCCTGTGGTCGGACAGGGTGATCTGGGTGAAGACCCGCTGGATGCTGCCGAGCTTCTCGAGCTGTACGTGGGCACCATAGTCGGTGATGAATCCGGCCTTTTCCAGGCGCTTGACACGGGTCAGGCAGGGACTGGGGGAGAGGCCGACGGCGTCTGCCAGAGCGACATTCGATATCCGGCCGTTGCGTTGCAGATGACTCAGAATGCGTATATCGAGGCGGTCCAGCTTGGGTGCGCCATTCATCCAAGGCTCCGGTGGGTTCGGTCGATAAATCCGGTCGTAACATGCAAAAGCGCGACGCACCATTATCCCGGTGCGTCGCAGGCGGCCATCAACGCAGGACCTGGCGCACTTCGGGCTGATCGAGCACCGCATTGAGCGTACGTTCGAGGCGCTCGAACAACAGGGCGAAGTCTGTACCTGTATAGCAGAGTGCCGGGGCAAAGCCAAGAACGTTGTCGGCGAAGGCGCGCAGGATGATGCCGTTGTGGTAGGCGGCTTCGAAGATACGGTCGGCCAGTTTCAGGGCGGGATCGAAACGGGTCTTGCCCTCCTTGTCGGCAACCAGTTCGAGCGCGCCCAGAAGGCCGCGACTGCGGGCGTCGCCGACCAGCGGGTGGTCCAGCAGCGAGCGCAGCCCCTCCTCGAACCGCGGCGCCTGCTCGATGCCGTTCTTCAGCAGACCGCCTTCCCCATACAGGCGCAACACCTCCAATGCGACGGCGGCGCTGACAGGATGGGCGGAATAGGTGTGGCCGTGGCCGACCGGAACATCGGCGCCACTACCTTCGGCGATGCCCTGGTAGACGGCTTCGCTCATCATGACGGCCCCCATGGGGGCATAGCCGGCAGTCAATCCCTTGGCCAGAGTCATCAGGTCCGGGGTGACGCCTTCGGCTTCGCAGGCGAACATCGGCCCCGTGCGCCCGAAACCGGTGATCACCTCGTCGACCACGAACAGAATGCCAAGCTCCTGGCAGCACTCCTGCATGGCCTTCAACCAGCCCTTGGGCGGCACGATCACACCGCCGGAACCCTGCACGGGTTCGCAGAAGAAGGCCGCGACCCGGTCGGCGCCGAGTTCCTGTACTTTGTCCCGGAGTGCCGAAACGGAGGCGTCAATGATGGCAGCGGGATCCGATCCAACCGGGTTGCGGTAAGGGTAGGGCGAAGGGATACGATGCTGATTGGGCAGCGGCAGATCGAAGTTGCGGTGGAACACCGGCAGGGCGGTCAGCCCCGCTCCCTGGGATGAGGATCCATGGTAGCCCCGCTCGAGGGTAATGAAATGCTTTTTCTCGCTTTTTCCCAGGGCATTCCAATAGTTGACGATGAAACGGATCGCCGAGTCCACCGCATCGGAGCCACCCATGGTGAAATAGACGCGCTGCAGCGATGCTGGCGACAATTCCACCAACTTGGCGGCCAGCTTGATCGCCGGTTCGGAGCCGAAATGGAAATACCCGGTAGCGTAGGGCAGCCGGCGCATCTGTTCCTCGGCCGCGCGCACGATGCTCTCATGGCCGTAGCCGGTGTTGACGCACCAGAGGCCGGAAAAGGCATCGAGAAGCTCGTGGCCGTTGCTGTCGCGTAGGTAGGCGCCGCTGCCGGTTTCGAGTACCGTGACGCCGCGTTGCTCATGGGAGCGGTAGTTGACGACCGGATGGACGAGGTGATTGCGGTCCAGTGTGACGAGGGAATCTGTTTGCATGGTCATGTCGCCGAATGTGGAGTGAGCGTTGGGCCTGGTTCGAGCCGGGGCGGTTTGGCGCGAGTGTCGACCTGCCTGTTCCCGAGAGGCGTGCGGCACGATGCACCATGGCTCATGATAGCCAGTCAGCTGCGACGTTTTGTTGCGACTATTCGATCCGCCATGACCGAAAGTTTCGTAATCGTCCCTCGTTCGGAAGATACTGTCGATAGTCGTCCTGTCGCTGCAGTTGAGTCGCCACTGCCCTTCGCTTTACGCGCTCCCGGCGAATGGTTGAGTGCCTGGCCGCCGCAACAATATCACTCCCAACTTGGCTTTCCGGTTAGGAGAATATTCAGCGGATATTCGCGTTGGTCGAGTGGCTGGCGCAATACGATCCGGCTGGAAAATTTCTCGATCCCGATATCGTCCTCCAACAGCCGCTCCATGAGCGCCTGAAAATGGGCAACACTCGGTGCCACGATTTTCAGAAGGTAATCGTAACCGCCACTGACGTTATAGCAATCGACGATCTCGCGGTACTTGTCAGCCCCTGCTTCGAATTTACGGAAGTCGCGCACACGATGGTGGCTGAGGGTCACCTCGGAAAACACGATGACGTGGCTGCCCAGCTTCTCCAGCGCGACATCCGCGCGGTAGCCCCGGATAATGCCGATTTCCTGAAGCCGTTTCGTACGAGACAGGCATGGGCTCTCACTGAGGCCAATGGCCGCGGCCAGATCGACATTCGAACAGCGCCCCTCGCGCTGAAGATGCACAAGAATCTTGATGTCGAACCGGTCGAGGGGCGCTGACGATCGCATGAGTCGATAGTGCTATCAGTGGTGGTCGTGGTTACCCCGGTTGCGCTGCGGTTAGCGCGTCATCGAGCGTTGCGATTACCATGCCGGCTTGTTCCGCTGTCAGCACCAGCGGCGGACGAATCTTGAGCACATTGTGGCCCATCGCGCAAGCGCTGAGCAAGACGCCGTTGTCGCGCATGCGATTGACCACCCGGGTGGTGAGCTCGCGGTCGGGCGTTCGCGCTGCGCGGTCCGAGACGAGTTCCACGCCGACGAACATGCCCACGCCGCGCACGTCACCGATGGCCTCGTGCCGGCTGGCAAGTTCGGCGATGCCGTCTCGCAGGATCTTTCCGACCCTGGCGGCATGCTGCACCAGGCCTTCCTTTTCGATCGTATCCAGCACGGCCAGCGCCGCCGCGCAGGAGACGGTGTTACCGGCGAAGGTGTTGAAGTACCGCGAGTTCTTGCCGAATTCCGCCAGCGCGTCAGCGGTGGCCAGCAGTCCCGCGACAGGTTGTCCATTCCCCATCGGCTTGCCCATGGTGACGATGTCGGGGATGACGCCGTGACGCTGGAAGCCCCACATATGCTCGCCCGTGCGGCCGAAGCCGGGCTGGACCTCGTCGGCGATGAACAGGCCGCCGGCGCGCTTGATCGCCTCGACCGCGCCCTTCAGGAAGCCCGCGGGCTCGGGGAGAATGCCGTCGCTGGTGAACAGGGAATCGACAATCAGTGCCGCTGGCTTGATGCCGTGACGCTGCAGATCGGCGATCGCCGCCTCGACATCGCGGGTGAAGCGTTCGCCGAGATCAGCCCCTTCGGCATGATAGAGGCGCGGTGCCGGGACCATGCGAACGTGTGCGCCGAGATCGACCGTCACGCCGAGGGATGGAGAGAATTTCGACACGGCGTCGGTGAAGCCGTGATAGGCGGTGTCGGTCACGATCACGCCCGTGCCGCCGGTGCGGACCTGGGCGATACGATAGGCGACGTCGTTTGCCTCGCTGCCCGTGCAGGTCAACATGAGGTGGGCAAGCTCGGTCTCGGGCACGGTGGCGAGCAGGCGTTCGGCCAGTTCGAGAATCGTATCGTGCAGATAGCGGGTGTTGGTCGCGAGAACCTTCACTTGCTGGCAAATCGCCTCGGTCACCGCCGGGTGACAATGCCCGAGTGACGCGACGTTGTTGTAGATGTCGAGGTAGCGGCGACCATCCGGATCGATCAGCCACACGCCTTCGCCGCGCACGATGTGCAGCGGATTTTCGTACATCAGCCGATAGGCCGGGCCGAGCAAGGCATCGCGCCGCTCGATCATCGCCGCGGTGACGGGGCTCAGGGTGGCACGCCCGGGGATATAGGCATTGACCATATTGAGATCAGTGGTGCTGTTCATTGGCTTCTCCTTTTCGTACTTCGGTCAGCAAGCGATCGCGCGCCTCATCGCGGGAAAGATCGGCCATCCAGGAAAGTGCCTCCCAGGACGCGGGATTGTGGCGCATGATGTAGGCGTGGTTCTCGGGGTAGCGTTTGGCGCGCCATTCCGAAATCAATACGGTGATGAGGTGGCGTGTCGCCATGAGATCGGCAACGATCTCCTGCTCGATGTCGGTAAGCGGCAGCGTCGCGTGATAGGCCCCGACGAACTGAGCCGGCCCCTCGAACGGATCGGCGTTGCCCGTGGTGTGAAAGGCCGCCGCCGTCGCGACCTCGCCGACCAGCGGTGCATGCAGCATGTCGCCGAAGTCGATGATCCCCACGATGCGTTCATGATCGTCGGGGGCGACCAGCACGTTGTAGAGGTGAAAGTCGTTGTGGATGACCTGCGCCCTCACCGAGGCCAGACGCGGCAGCACATGGTCGGTGAAGCGCATCATGAACGACTCGGCGAGCGCGCGACGCGGGGCGTCCACGATGGCCTCGAGCTTGGCGGTCAGCCGATGCGCTGCGGAAACATTCCAGAGCAGATCGTGCGTCGCCGAAGGATGCGAGAAATCGCGCAGCGCGAGGTTCAATTCGGCGAGCACCGTTCCCATTGCCCGGCGCTGCGCGGCGTTCCGGGGAGTCTCGCGGATCTGGACGCCGTCGAGATAGGTCAGCATCCGCACGGTGGTTTGGACCCCGTCGGCCAATGTCACCGTGTCGCGCGACTGCCCGTCAAGCGTCCGCACGACGCGCGGCACCGGCTGGTCCGGCGATACGCGGGCGATGTGCTCGAGTGCTGCGATCTGGAAATCGACGACCGACACCGGCTCGGATGGATTGCTGATCTTGAGGACGTAACGCCTGCCGTCTGCGGTCTCTATGCGACAATTCTGGTCGCGCTCACCCACCAGTGATTTGACGCTACCCTGGATGCCGTAGAGACGACCGACCAGGGTAGTCACCTCGTCGGGGGCAAGGCAGGGCACCGCCGTGCTCAACGCCGCTGCCGCAATCGAAAGATTCTCCGCCATCATGCGCCTCGTTTCATCGTGGCGGTCTGGGGCAGACATTCGAGCCCAAGCAAACCGGGAAGTTGGCGAACATCGGTCAATCGGTTGACACCATAGCCGTCGAACGTGGGCTCGTGACCGCGATCGATGAACGCTTTGGCCATGAATCCCAGGTCGGACGCCGTCATGAGGTCGTAACGAAAGCTCGACGAGACGTGCATCATCTGGTCTGGTCCGCAGCCGAGCTGATCGAACATGTATTCGAACATCTGGGCCCGTGGTTTGTAGGCGCGTGCTTCCTCGGCGGTGTACACGGCGTGGAAGGGTGCCTTGAGGTGGGCGACGCTATGCGGAATCAGATCGACCATCGAGTTCGACAGGATCACCAGCGGGACATGCGGGGCGATGGCCTCCAGCGTCTCGACGACGTTCGGATGGGGCTGCCAGGTCGGGACGGCGTCGTACAAGGCGATCGCATCGGATGGACGATATTCAATACCGTGCGCCTGGCACGCCCGCTGAATGGAATTCTCCACGACCTCAAAGAACGGCTTCCAGTCACCTAATACTTCATCGAGGCGGTAGAAGCGAAAGCTCTCCAGAAAAGCCGGCATCCGATCAGTCGGAACACGATCTTCGAAGAGTTTCTTTGCAGTCGGCCCCATTTCGAAGTTAATGAGCGTCCCGTAGCAATCGAAGCTGATGAATTTCGGTTTATATGTCATTTGATTGATCTCCTGCAGGTTGACGACAGGTTGACACATACCAGTCTATGAATATCGGGGCTGCGGAGATGCTTTATTGCTGCAAGACTCAAGCAGTTTCCTTTTCGATCTGCAGCAGGCATGACATTTTCTGTGGCGTTCGTTGTGGTCGAACTGTGTCGGGGCCGCCTGTGTCAGGATGAGTGTCCGACTTCCTGAGATGCCGCGAACACGGCGTGTATCGGCAGGAACTTGAGCGCTGGCGGCAGGGGCGGGGGCGCAGGGACTGGCGGCCCCTGAAAAGCCGTAGGGTGGGGAAACCCACCCTACCATTCGTTCTCCATCAGATCCCTCGGGATGGACGACTAGTAGCCTCGCGCCCTGTCAACCAACCCGACCAGCGGCAACCCTTCCCGGTGCCGGCGCAGGTTGTCGAGCACGGCCTCGGCGGATGTGTCCGGCTGCGTCATGCTGGCGACATGGGGCGTCAACATCACCTTTGGATGCGTCCAGAACGGATGCTCCTGCGGCAGCGGCTCGACACTGCATACGTCGAGAATCGCCGCCGAGAGATGGTGGCGGTCAAGGGCATCCAGCAGGTCGGCTTCGACCAGATGGTCGCCGCGTCCCAGGTTGATCATCACGGCACCTTGCGGCAGCTGCCGGAACAGCTGTTGCGACAGGATGCCACGTGTCTCGTCGGTCAACGGCAGCAGGCAGACCAGGATATCGGTACGCGCCAGGAAATCCCCCAGGTCTTGCTCTCCCGCGAAGCATTCGATACCGGGCAGGCTCTGCCCGGAGCGGCTCCAGCCGGCACACTGGAAACCGAAGTCGCGCAGTTTCACGAGCACCGCTTTGCCCAGGGTCCCCATGCCCAGCACCCCGACGCGGCGTGTGTTCGCCGTGCGTACCGGCAGCGGCTTCCATATCCCCTCGCGTTGCTGGTTGGCATAGGTGAGCCAGTCGCGGTGGGCGGCCAGCACGGCCAGCGTGGCATATTCGACCATGCCGGCGACCAGGCCGCTCTCGATCATCCGTACGACCGGAATGTGCCCCGGTATTCGGGACAGATCGAACTGATCGACGCCTGCGCCCACCGAAAACACCAGCTCCAGGTTGGGGAAGGTTTCCGCCATATTCTCTGGCGGCTGCCAGGCGGCGAGATAGCGCACCTTGGTCGGGTCGCCAACGGACGGCCATACATGGAAATCGATCTCCGGCGCGCGTTTGGCGAACAGCTCTGCCCAGCGTGCACCGCGGACCGGTTCGGATTTGTAAAGAAAACTCATCTATCAATCCCTCTTTGATCGGGACTCGGCCGGGAGTCGGATGGACGGTTTGGCATGCCGTTGCCCACGCCGCGTTCAACGGCCGAGTACCGCCTGGATCTGCCGGGCCAGTTCGCCAGTGCTCAGGGTGCCGCCCATATCCGGTGTACCGGCCCCGGTGACGGTCACCTCTTCGATCGCGTCCATCAGGTCTGCGGCCGCAGCGCTCTCGCCCAGGTGCTCGAGCATCAGGGCACCGGCCCAAAGAGTCGCCAGCGGGTTGGCGAGCCCCTTGCCCATGATATCGGGCGCCGATCCGTGCACCGGTTCGAACATCCCCGGTACGCCGCCGGTCGGGTTGATATTGGCCGAGGCGGCGAAGCCGAGCCCGCCCTGGATGGCGGCGCCGATATCGGTGAGGATATCGCCGAACAGGTTGGAGGCGACGACGACGTCCAGAGTCTCCGGCGCCGTGATCATGCGCGCGGCGATGGCATCGACGTGATAGCGGGTCACTTCGACGTCCGGGTAATCGGCGGCGACCCGGTCGGTCATCTCATCCCAGAACACCATGCTGTGACGCTGGGCGTTGGACTTGGTGACCGACGCCAGCCGGCCACTGCGCTGGCGAGCCTGTTCGAAACCGTAGCGCAGGACGCGCTCGACGCCGGCACGGGTAAAGATCGAGGTTTCGACCGCCACTTCCAGGTCGCCGCCACGGTGGACGCGACCGCCGGCACCGCTGTATTCGCCCTCGGTGTTTTCCCGGATGCAGAGGATATCGAAGGGGGCACTCGACCGCAGGGGGCCCGGTACGCCCGCGAGCAGCCGGTGGGGGCGGGCATTGACCGAGAGGTCGAGACCCTGCCGGATCGCCAGCAGCAGTTCACGCAGGGAAATGTGGTCCGGAACCCGATCCGGCAAGCCGACGGCACCGAGATAGATGGCGTCGACCCCCTTTAGTTGCTCGACGCCATCGGCCGGCATCATCTTGCCGTGAGAGTGGTAATAGTCGCACGACCAGGGTAACCAGGTACCCTCGAGGGTGAAGTCGTGTTGCCTGGCCACGGTCTGGAGCACGGGCCAGGCGGCTTCCAGGACTTCGGTTCCGATGCCATCGCCGGGAAGCAATGCTATGCGGTAGTTGTTCATCATTGTTCTCGTGTTAAAGGGATAGTGTGATGCAGGATCCCTGCTCAGTTGCTACACCGGGCGGTAAATCGCGTACACCTTCTTCACATCCTCGAGGCTTTCCCAGCTCCATTCGGCCCCTTTCTCGACCAGGCAGATGTCGCCCTTGGTGAAGGTGCGCGTGGTACCGCTCTGCTCCACGACCGTGACGGCCCCAGCCAGCAGGTGCATCAGTTCGTACTGCCGGGATTCCATGGCGCGACGGTGGTAGGGGGTCGAATCCCAGGTGCCGCACATGAATTCACCGTCGACGGAACGGTAGTCGGTATGGTTGCGGCAAGAAGGCGTCGGGCCGACCAGCAGTTCCACCGCGGGCGTACCCGAGGGTTCCAGTACCGCCGCGTCGTCGATGGCGATCAGGCTCCCCTCTCCTGCGCTTTCTCCCTTGTAGCGTACATAGAGCAGGGTGGCGGGTTGCGGGCAGTGCCAGTGGAAGCCGGCGCCGGCACTCAGCACTGCGCTGGCACTGTCGGCCAGCGCGAGCGTCTGGCCCTGCTGGTTCAGTGTCAGGCTGCCATCGCAAAGGATGATGAACTCGTCGGCCGGCAGCTCGGCCACGCTGCCCGTACCCGCTTCCAGTCGGATGGCACCGATTTCAACCGGCCCGGGGGGCAGCTCCAGAGGATAACGGTTCGCCAGGAAGGCATCCGCCTGGCCGTCGACTTGGCTGGCCGGGGCGGAAGCGACCTCCCTGGCGAACTGGCGCAGGTCAATGATGGATGGGTGAGACGGTTGGCTGGCAGCCTGGCGAGAGTCATGAGATTGCGGCATGGAAAACCTCGGGTTGATTATTGGTGGAAGTCACCAGTGGGTAGAGCTCGGGCATGATCGGCCGATTCACTCAAGAGGAGTGGGCTGATCAGGGCAGCATGTCCTTCATGCGGTAATAGGCGCCCACGATGGGCAGGAACCAGGGCTTGCCCGTGTGCATGGGAACCGCGCGCCAGGCCATGCCATCGAGCGGATTGGTATCCTTACGGCCCATGGCGATGTCGGCCAGGACACTGCCGATCAGGGTCGAGACCTGCGCGCCATGTCCCGAATAGCCCATGCCGTAGATCACCCCATCGGCGGTGCCGGCGCGAGGGTAGCGGTCCTGGGTGCAGCCGACGAGACCGCCCCAGCAGTAGTCAATCTCGACGTCGGCAAGCTGCGGAAACACCTCGACCATTTGTTTGCGCAGCAGCTGCCCGGAGCTGACGTCGGATTTCTGGTTTGAGGTCGACGAGAACCTTGCCCGGCCGCCGAACAGCACCCGGTTATCCGGGGTGAGGCGGAAGTAGTTGGCGATGTTGAGCGAGTTCGTATAGTTTCGGTTGCCCGGCAATGTCGCCGCGACCTCTTCCGGCGTGAGCGGGCGCGTCACGATGATGAAGGAGGCAACCGACATCATCCGCCGACGAAAGTAGCCGAAGGTCTCCGTCGTGTAGGCATCGGTCGCCAGGATGACCTGCCGGGCGACCAGGGAGCCGGTCGGTGTGGTCAGTCGCCAGCCGTTCGGTACCCGCTCACGGGCAATGACGGGATTGTGCTCCCAAATGGTTGCACCATGACGATGCGCCGCCTGGGCCATGCCGATGGCGTAGCGCCCCATGTGCATCATCGCGGACTTCGGCGACAGCACGGCACCGTGGAAGGCGTCCGATCCCAGCTCCTTGCGCACGTCCTCGCGTGAAAGCCATTCCACCGTGGGGTCGACCTCGCGGCGGATCTCGTCGCACATTGCCTGCAGCTTCTTCACATGCGAGGGCTTGGAGGCCAGCTTGAGCTTGCCGCCACGGCGGAAGCTACAATCGATCTTCTCTTCATCGATGATCGCCTCGATCATGTCGATCGAGTCGTCATAGGCCTGCCACAAGCGACGAGCCTGGGCATCTCCGAAACGGGCCTTGATGGCGCCGAAGCTGGCGAAATGGCCACTGTTGAGGTGCCCTCCGTTGCGTCCCGACGCACCATAGCCGACATGTTCGGCCTCGAGCAGGGCGACTTTCGCGCCGGATTTCGCCAGCTGGCGCGCGGCATTGAGGCCCGTGAAGCCTGCACCGATCACCGCTACCTCGAACTCCCCCGAGACGGGGCCGGCCACGGCGTTGTCGAACGGAACCGAGGTGTCGTGCCAATAGGAAACGAATTTCATTGCTGCATCTCCTGCGAGAAGTCAACTAGCACGCTGTTCCATGAATCCTGCACCGCCTGGTCAACGAGATCGGCGTCCGCCACCGGCAAGCCCGCATAGGTCACGCCGTCGGAAGGGCGTTGCACATCGATCGCGCTCGGGCCGCAGGCGATATAGCGACCACCGATGAAATGTGCACTGCGCACTGCGATCCGGTTCGGGTCAAGGCGTTCCATGACAACTTCCTCTCGACAGTTGGGTGAGCCGGGGCGTACGAAGCCTAAGGCATGGCTGGCAGGCCAGGCGGATGACCGCATCGACCCGGGTCATCGCTTGGCGCGCCACATCGCGATTCGGTCCTGCAGTGCATAGCCCTGGATGACGGCCGGCATGAACCACGGGTTGCCACGATAGAACGGGATGAAGGCCGGCGGCCGAAAGTCGAAGGCCGAGCGAGCGTTCGTACTGTTCCCCATCAGTTTGTGGGCCGCGCGTGTGCCTACCCAAGGTGCCCAGACCACCCCCGAACCGCAGAAGCCGGTGGCATAGAGCACGCCGTCTTTCTCGAAGATGCGGGGCAGCATGTCGCGGTTCATCGCCACGTTGCCGAACCAGCTGTGCGAGAGGCGAACGTTCTCGAGTTCGGGAAAGCGTTTCACCAGGCCCTTGCGCAGGCGCAGTGCCGGTGCCGTCGGGTCGCCGACGCGGGAGCTGTCGCGGCCTCCCAGCAGAATGCGTCTGCCGTCGGGCGAGGGGCGGTAATAGAAGCCCAGTTGCAGGCCCTCGCCCATCATCATCCGCTTCGGCATCAGGCGCGCCATCACTTCCGGCGCAAGTTCCTCGGTGGCGATGATCCGGCTGCGAACCGGCACCAGGCGACGGCGCAGAAAGGGAGCGGCAGCATCGGTATAGCCGTTGGTGCAGACCAGTACCTGCCGCGCCTGAACCGTCCCGGCCGAGGTGACGACGCGAAATCCGGAGCCGTCCCGCGCTATCGAGCTAACGGGAGTGTTCGAATGGACCGTCACTCCCGCAGCCAATGCCACGCGCAACAGTTCGGCGTGGAGCTTGGCCGGGTTCAGCCCACCGATGTCCATCCGGACCGTGCCGCCGCGGTAGAAGTCGGTGCCGATATGGTTGCGCTGCTCGGCATACGGAACGGCGTAGGACTCGATCCCCAGTCTCTTCGCCAGCGCCTCGGCGCCACGGGCCATCTTCTCGTACTGTTCGTAGCCGATGGCGCCTTTGAACAAGCCAGGCAACTGGAAGTCACAGTCGAGCCTTTCCGTCTCGATGAAATCGTAGAGGAATTCCCGTGCGATCTTGCCCTCTGCCTCGATGGCCAGCGCCTTCTGCTCACCTAAGCGCCGGCTGATCGTGGCGTAATCCGGCCGGATACTGCCACTGGTGATGCCGCCGTTGCGCGACGAGGCGCCCTCGCCCGGACTCATGGCATCGAAGGCGGCAACCGACCGTCCAGCGCGCGCCAGTGCAAGCCCGGCCGCAAGCCCGGCGTAGCCTGCGCCCACGATCAACACGTCGAGATGCTTGGCCAGCGGCTGCTGCGGCAGCGGCTTGACGGGTGCCGTTTCCCACCAGTAAGCCGTATTCTTTTCGGCGACTCTGGGCTCGTGCATGTGGCTGACTTCTCGTTGCGTTATCATGGACCGAGAACCTTGCTTGTGGCGAACTCCCCGACGCAGAGACGGTGATCCTTGCCTATCGAGGTCGACTGGAGACCGGCTGCCGCGTACAGGTATTGAAGCTGCGTCGTCCTGGAGTATGTCGACTTAGAGTATGGCGATTTCCATTTCTGAAGGTTCGCCGAAACGCGGCACCCTGGCAGCAGAAAACCTCGATAAGGGCATCTTGTTGGCATATTGTTCTGCGCCTGCCATGCTCGGCTCTCCCTGACCAGTGGCTGCGTATCCGCGCAGCCAAGGTCCTCAGAGCCGGGGGCGGGGAGGGCGTGGAACAGCTCTGGTGCCGTAGCCGGGTTAGCCGAGGGCCTGGTTGATGATGGCGAACTGCTGCAGGCCAAGGGCTGGCTCGGGTGCGTCACCCCTCACCATGGCGACGACCGTATCGACCTGCAGGAGACTGAGCTCTTCCAACCAGGGGCTCAATTGGCTGGAGTCGTGGACATCGATGCGCACGAAGGCGTCGGCATGGGTTCCGAGCAGATAACTGATCAGGGCCTTGGCGCGTTCGGGATCGGGCGCAACCACCGGCCCGATCACGTAACCGTGTCCGAAACGGCGCATCAGCGCGAAACCAGTGAGCTCTCCGGAGCTGTCGATGGCAACGCCATCGGCGACCCGAAGCAGTTCGTTCAGGACCATAGCGCGGGGCAGGCCGGCACCGCCTGCCGCCAGTTCGATCAGCTTGGCGTGATCGTTCGTGCCCACCCGTCGTATACGGTCTCCAGACGGTGGCGCAACGACTGCTGGTTGCACGACGGTCCCCCGGTGCTGGTGGACCTCGCCGATGGCCATGAAGCCTAGTCGCTCGTAAAGGGGTTGCCCGGCGGGGGTGGCGAGCAGCAGTGTATTGCGTTCGCCGAGCAGGTCGAGTATCGACTCCATCAAGACGCGCCCGATACCGCTGCCCTGGGCCTCGGGCGAGACGATGATCATGCCGAGCGACGCATAGTGGTCGCCATGGTTCCAGCACAGGGCCGTGCCAATGACCTCGCCGCCGCGCTCGGCGACGAAACCGCTGCCGAGATGGTACACGAACTGCCAGTCTTCGAGGCGATGCGGCCAGTGAACCGCTTGGGAGAGCCGGAAGGCGGTGGGCAGATCGCTTTCCAGCATGCGCCGATAGGTAATGTCAGTATCAAGGTTCTGTACTGTCATGAATCGTTCCTCCATAGATTCTTGTAACTCTGGCGCCTGGCGTAGGCCAATACTAGGACGTTCTTGCCGTTATGGAGGTGTGATTAGGGGTGAGAGATGAATTCGGTAGTAATGTCCGGAGCCGGTGGCAGGAGCGAATGAAAGTGCCGCTGAGACCCGTACTTTTGGCATGATATTGTAGGTGGTTGTGCGAAACTGAGTTGGCCGAGAGGGTGGGAACGGGGCATGCGATCCGCCGCTCTTATGCACGGCGATTTAGGGCATCCTGGAGGCCGCCTAGCCCAGGGACTGGTTCACGAGCGCGAAAGTGCTGATCTCGGTATCGGCCGGCACCACGGAGGGCAGGGACATGGCGGTCACCCTGTCATACTCCGGCATTCCGCAACGCTTGAGGAATTCGGTGAAGCCGCCCTCGGACTGGGTGGTATCGACTCGGAGGAACCTCCCTGCATGCTTCGCCACATGGGGGGCGGTCAGCGCGATGGCATCGACACTGTCCTTCGCGACAACCGGTCCTACGACATGGCCTCGACCGAACCTGCGGCATAGGGAAAAGCCGGCTGTACGCCCCTTGCGCTCGAGCACTGTGCCATCGGAGCACGCGACGAGTTCTTGCAGGATGGCCGTTCTATCGGCACCGAAGGCGGCCTGATCGAGGCGGGCGATGTCCGCGAGGTCTTCCGCTTCCAGCGGGCGAACCCGGGCGTCGGCTGGCACCGGAAGCTCACCGGGGTCGATTGCCGTGCCCTGGTGTTTGTGCACGATGGCGACAGGCTTGAAGCCAAGGGCGTCAGCGAGGCGATAGGCGACCCGAGGGGCGATGATCTGAAGACGACGGCCGTGGCACTGCTGCATCACGTGATCCATCAGCCAGCCGCCGCCACCCTGCGCCTGGAGCTGTGGCGAGGTGATGACCATGCCGATGGTGGCGAAATCGTTGCCCATCGGAAACCACATCGCCGAGCCGACGATCCGGCCGATCTTGTCGCAACCGGCAAACCCCTTCCCGAGCTTGAGCAGCATACGCCAGTCATCGGGGCGGTGCGGCCAGCCGACACCCACCGACAGCTGGTGCAGCTTGTCGATATCGTCGTCCTGAAGCTCTCTCAGCGTCAGCTCATAGGTATGCAGGCGCTTTGACGTCGCGGTGGACACTTGGCTCTCCGAAAAAGGCTCTGGTATTACGACTCGTCAGTGTGGCAGGAGGAAAGCGTCATTGCTAGGACGTTCTTGCCGCATGGGGGGTGAAAAGGTTCAGCAAAGAGTATTCGGCATTAATGGCTCCAGGGCGTGTCATCAGCGCAACTTTGTACCGCTTCGACCTGCCCTGGTAGCACAATATTCCGACCAGGCCAATTTATCGCTGCGGACTCCTGCCTGAGGCCGTGCCTCTGGTCGTACTGCGATTCATCTTCTTCTTGATCCTGGGCGTGGGCGGCGAGCCCCTGGTGTGGCGACCGGGTCGCCGGGCCTCTTCGGGCAGACGGCAGCTTCTACCGTATGGTGCCGGCAATGCCAATGATTGTAGGTGCGGGCGACGGCAAAACGAACCAAAAGCGTTGCTCACTGGTGCTGTAATTGTTTCAACGGGTTGTCCACATCCCATGGGGCATGTGAGTCGGGTCGTTCACATCGTTACTGCGGTCAGGGAAAGGAGTATCGGCATGGATAGAGCGCATCACGAGAAGAGGACGGTAAACCCCCGGATTGCCTGAGGTGGCCCCTGGAAACGGCGCGCCGATATAACAACAGACAAGCAATGATAATCGAATAGACGGAGGCACAACATGAAGAACAGGAACTTCCCCGGTCATGACCAGCGGATCATGTCGGAGCTGATGCGAACAGCCGGTCATGGCATTTCGCGGCGCGATGTGCTGCGGGGAATGGCTGCCGGTACCGTGCTGGCCGCCACCGCAGGCGGCTTGATGGCCGGCGCGTCGTCCGCCTTCGCCCAGACGCCCCAGCGCGGCGGGCGCATCAAGGTGGCGAGCGCGACCAGCTCGACCGCCGATACGCTGGATCCGGCCAAGGGGGCGAACTACACCGACTATTGCCGTCACTTCATGTTCTACAACGGCCTGACGACGCTGGACGACACGCTGGTGCCGCGCATGTCGCTGGCGGAGTCGTTCGACACCGACGATGCCCTGTCCTGGGTCGTCAAGCTGCGCCAGGACGTCGTCTTCCACGATGGCCAGCCGTTCACCGCGGCCGATGTGGTCTACTCGCTGAACCGCCACAAGGATCCGCAAACCGCGTCCAAGGCCCTCAGCGTCGCCGAGCAGCTCGAGGAGGTCAGGGCCGCCGGGCCGCATGAAGTGCATATCCGGCTGGTCAGTCCCAACGCCGACCTGCCGGCGATCCTCGCCACCTCCCACTTCCTCATCGTGCGCGACGGCACCACGGACTTCAGCCTCGCCAACGGCACCGGGCCCTTCGAGTGCGCGGAGTTCCAGCCGGGGGTGCGCTCGATCGGGGTGCGTAACGACAGCTACTGGAAGCCGGGCCAGCCCTACCTCGACGAGATCGAGTTCTTCGCGATTCCCGACGAGGCCGCGCGCATCAATGCCCTGCTCGCCGGGGACGTCGACCTCATCAACCCGGTCAATGCGCGCTCGATCCCGCGCGTCCAGAACAGCGCCAACGCCACGGTGATGGAGTCCCCGACCGGCGCTTACACCGACCTGGTGATGCGTGATGAACTGGGGCCGGTCAACAACCCGGACTTCGTGCTGGCGATGAAGTACATGCTCGATCGCGAGCAGATCCAGCGGCTCGCCTTCGGTGGCTTCGGGACCATCGCCAACGACCAGCCGATCGCGCCCAGCCACCGGTACCACTTCGACGGTCTGCCGCAGCGCGCCTTCGACCTGGACAAGGCGAAGTATCACCTGGAGCGATCCGGCATTGGGGGGCGTTCGATTCCCCTGGTGGCCTCCGAAGCCGCCACCGGCTCGGTGGATATGGCCCAGTTGATGCAGCTCTCGGCGCAGCAGATCGGACTCAAGCTCGAAATCAAGCGGGTACCGTCGGACGGCTACTGGTCCAATCACTGGATGAAGCATCCGCTGGGCTTCGGCGCCATCAGTGCGCGACCGACCGCCGACCTGATGTTCAGCCTGTTCTTCCAGTCCGACGCCGCCTGGAACGAGTCGGGCTGGAAGAACGAGCAGTTCGACCAGTTGCTGCTGGCGGCGCGCGGCGAGACCGACGACGCCAAGCGCAAGCAGATGTACGGCGACATGCAGGTCATGATACACGAGCACGGCGGCATCGGCATTCCGCTGTTCAGGAGCAGCATCGATGGCCACAGCACCAAGCTGAGAGGGATGACCCCTCACCCGATGGGCGGCCTGATGGGCTACATGTTCGCCGAACATGTCTGGTTGGAAGCCTGAGGAATCACGACAACGACAAATCCATCATCAAGGCGCCACCCGTGCAGCTCAGGGGTGGCGCCATAACAAAAGGGTGAACCATGAACAGCACCATTCCACGGCTCGTGATTGGCCGGCTGGGCATCGGCGTGCTCACGCTGCTTATCGTCTCGCTGGTGGTCTTTGTGCTCACCAGCCTGCTGCCGGGTGACGCCGTCCAGGAACAGCTTGGTCAGGAGGCCACGCCGGAAGTGGTAGCGGCACTGCGCGCGAAATTGGGTCTGGACCAACCCGTGCACCTGCGTTACCTGAGCTGGTTGGGTGGCCTGGTGACGGGCAATTCCGGCGTTTCGCTGGTCAACGGCATGGCGGTCGACGACTTGATCGCGAGCCGGCTGCCCAACACCCTGAAACTTGCAGCGGCCACCGCCCTGATAGCCGTGCCGCTGGCGCTGACCATCGGCATCGTCTCGGCGATGTATCGCGGATCGCTCTTCGACCGCTATACCAACATGCTGGCGGTGTTCCTGGTGTCGGTTCCCGAGTTTCTGATTGCCACCATCGCGGTGCTGATCTTCGCGGTCAAGCTGGGTTGGCTGTCGGCGCTGTCGCGCTCGGTTGAAGTCGATTCTTTCCTGCAGCTGCTTAGTGTCTATGCCATGCCGGTGTTGACCCTGTGCTGTGTGCTGGTCGCGCAGATGGCGCGCATGACACGGGCGGCCGTCATCGATCAGCTCAGCTCTCCCTACGTCGAAATGGCCCTTCTCAAGGGCGCGCGGCCGGTGCGAGTGGTACTCCGACATGCACTGCCGAATGCGATCGGGCCGATCGCCAACGCCGTGGCGCTGAGCCTGTCGTACCTGCTTGGCGGTGTGGTCATCGTCGAGACGATCTTCAACTATCCGGGTATAGCGACGCTGATGGTAAACGCCGTGGTGACGCGTGATATGCCGCTGGTTCAGGCGTGCGTCATGCTGTTCTCCGTGGGCTTTCTGTTGTTGGTGCTGGTCGCCGACATCATTGCCATCGTATCCAACCCGAGGCTGCGCACATGAACCCGAACACGATTCCTCCATCACCGAAATTGAGTACTCCGGGTGCTCGAGCCGACGCCGTGGTCGAGGCGGCGTTCGACGATAAGCCGCCAAGCGCCGTGCGCCGCCCCAAACGGCCGATCAGCGGTGCCCTGGGGATATTCGTCGTCGGGTTCTGGCTGCTGATGGCCTTGATCGGTCCCTGGTTGGCGCCCCATGGTGCCAACGCCCTGGTCAGCCATGAAGTCTTCGGCTCACTCAGCCTGGAATTCCCGCTGGGCACGGACTTCCTGGGCCGGGACATCCTCAGCCGGCTGTTGCACGGTGCGCCCTACACGCTCGGCGTGGCAATGGCGGCAACGGTGCTCGCCTGCCTGTTGGGTGTAGTGCTGGGACTGGTGGCGGCCGCCTCCGGTGGCTGGCTCGATGCTGCCATCAGTCGCACCCAGGACGCGCTGATTGCGATTCCCAACAAGATCTTTGCGCTGATCATGGTGGCCTCGTTCGGCTCTTCCGTGCCACTGCTGCTGGTCATGGCCGCCTTGGCCTATATGCCCGGTTCTTACCGTATCGCGCGTGCGGTCGCGGTCAACGTCATGACGATGGACTTCGTCCAGGTCGCGCGAGCGAGGGGGGAAGCCATGCCATACATCATGTTCGTCGAGGTGTTGCCGAACATGCTCCGTCCGGTGTTGACCGATTTCGGTCTGCGCTTCGTCTACGTCGTACTGCTGCTGAGCGCGATGAGCTTCCTCGGCCTGGGCGTGCAGCCACCGGACGCCGACTGGGGCTCTCTGGTACGGGAGAACATCCAGGGCCTCGGGGAAGGTGCCCCGGCCGTATTGGCGCCGGCGGTTGCCATCGCCACCCTGACCGTCGGGGTCAACCTGATCATCGACAGCTTCGGCGGACGGGCCAAGCGCGAGGAGAACTGAGATGAACGAAATCGTCAAGGTAAACGGCCTGCGCGTGGCGGCGCGTAACGCAGCGGGTATCGATGTGCCGATCGTGCACGGTGCCGATTTCACGCTGAACAAGGGCGAAGTGCTGGCGCTGATCGGCGAGTCCGGGTCCGGCAAGACCACCATCGCGCTGGCGCTGATGGGCTATGCCCGCGCCGGCTGTCGTATCGTCGGGGGCTCGGTGCGCATCGGCGATGTCGAGGTGCTCGAGCAGTCCGATTCCGAGCTGGCGAAGCTGCGTGGACGCACCGTGGCCTATATCGCCCAGAGTGCGGCCGCAGCGTTCAACCCCTCCAAGACCATCATGGAGCAGGTGATCGAGAGCGCGCTGATCCACGGCGTGCTGTCGCGGCGCGAAGCGCAGGCCAAGGCGGTCGAGCTGTTCCGGGCGCTGGCGCTGCCGGACCCCGAGAACATCGGGGCGCGCTATCCGCACCAGGTGTCGGGTGGGCAGTTGCAGCGACTGATGGCGGCGATGGCGCTGATCACCGATCCGGCGCTGGTGATCCTGGACGAGCCGACCACCGCGCTCGATGTCACCACGCAGATCGAGGTGCTGCGGGCGTTCAAGAAGGTGGTGCGCGACCTCGATACGACGGCGGTATACGTTTCGCACGACCTGGCGGTGGTGGCGCAGATGGCCGACCGCATCGTGGTGCTGCGCAACGGCGAGATCCAGGAGAACAGCCGCACCGAGCAGATCCTGGAAGAACCCGAACACCCCTATACCCGCAGCCTGCTGGCGGCGATGAAGCCGACCGTGAGCCAGGGCGCCCCTGGCCAGAGAGAAGAGCGGGCGAAAGAGGACCTGCTGCTCGAGGTGCGTGATCTCGAGATTTGCTATGGCAGCAAGCGGGTTGTGCAGGATATCGACCTCCAGGTCCGCCGCGGAGCAACGGTCGGTATCATCGGTGAATCCGGGTCGGGCAAGACCACCGTTGCGCGGGCCATTGCCGGCCTGGTGGAGCCGTCGGCCGGGCAGATCCTGCTCGATGGCCAGCCGCTCAGCAAGTCGTTATCAGGGCGTACGCGGGATGAGTTCCGGCGGGTCCAGTACGTCTTCCAGAACGCCGATACGGCGCTGAATCCGCAGCACAGCATCGAAGAGATTCTGGCCCGTCCCTTGCGCTTCTACCACGGCATGCGCAGCGCACAACGGCGGCGCCGGGTGGCCGAACTGCTGGAGCTGGTGCAACTGCCCGCGAGTCTGGCGAAGCGACGCCCCGGTGAACTGTCTGGTGGCCAGAAGCAGCGCATCAACCTGGCGCGGGCGCTGGCGGCCGAGCCGGATCTGATCCTCTGCGATGAGGTCACCTCGGCCCTGGACACGGTGGTGGGTGCCGCGATCCTCGAACTGATGGCGGAGCTGCGGCGGGAACTGAACGTTTCCTACCTGTTCATCAGTCACGATATCAGCACGGTACGGGCGATCTGCGACGAGGTGGTGGTGATGTATGCCGGCGCCAAGGTGGAGCAGGGCGATCGTGCGACGTTCCAGGCGCCACCGTACCACCCGTATACCCACCTGTTGATCGACTCGGTACCGGAGATGCACCAGGGCTGGCTCGAGGAGACGCGGGCGGGGCGGGGTGTGCTACCGCAGATCGCCCTGCCGGCCTCGTCGACGCCACTCTGCCCGTTCCTGGCGCGCTGTCCGGTCAGGATCGATGGCAAGTGCAACAGGGTGTCGCCTCTGCGGGTGCGGCTCGACAAGGGCAACGAAATACTCTGCCACCACAGCGATAGCGAACTGCGTCACTTCGACGAGCTGGTGCCTGCCCTGGCGGCCAGCAACTGAGGGTGCGTTCTGTCATGCCGGTGGAGCCGGGCCTGCGGTGACGCTGGCGTAGGGAGTGTGGAGCATGAACGAGAAGAGCGGCGTTCCACCGGTGTGGCAAGACGGCGGGCCTGCCCCTGACGGGAAGCGAAGCGAGGACGAAATGGCGCAGGCGATCGCAACGGCCAAGCAGTACATCGATGAGAACTTCTGCGAGCCGATCCATCTCGACGATCTGGCGGAGGTGGTCGGCATGACCCGTTTCAGTCTGGCCAAGCGGTTCCGTCAGCGATTCGGCATCTCCCCCTATCGCTATGTGTGTCAGGTGCGGGTCCGGCAAGCGCAAGCGATGATGAAGCAGGGGTTGCGGCCGACGGAGATCGCCAGCGAAACCGGCTTCTTCGACCAGAGTCATCTGGCGAGGCATTTCAAACGCCTCTGTGGGATGACCCCGCGTCAGTACAGAACGCGCTGTATACAAGCCGCGGGTCGGTGAATCCAGCGGCAGATCAAGGGGATGGTGATGGAAAAGACAACGGTAATGCTTGAGGATGTTAAAAGCGCGGCAGAGCGCATCCGGCCTTATGTGTACCGTACACCGCTGCTCAGGGAAGGCAAGATGGACAGGGCTTTGGGCTGTCAGGTCTATGTCAAGCCCGAAATGCTTCAGGTGACCGGTGCTTTCAAGATCAGAGGGGCATTGAGCAAGATCTTGTCCTTGACACAGGATGAACGGGACAAGGGCATCATCACCAGTTCATCGGGTAACCATGGCCAGGCATGCGCCTATGCAGGAAAAGTGCTCGGCATTCACGCGACCGTCATCGTTCCGGAAGACACACCCGCTCTAAAGGTCGAGAATGCCCGGTCAATGGGTGCCGATGTCATCTTGTGGGATCGTGCCTACGCAGAGCGCTGGAAAAAGGTGCATGCCGAGGTCGAGGAGCATGGCTACACCATCGTGCATAACTATGAAGATTTCGATGTCATGGCTGGCCAGGGTACGATTGCCCTGGAGATCCTGGAGGATCTGGCCGATGTGGACACCGTGCTGGTTCCGATTGGTGGGGGTGGGCTCATTTCAGGTATTTCCACCGCCATTAAAGAGACCAATCCTGAGATAAGAGTGATTGGTGTCCAGGCAGAGGCCTGCTGCCCTTACTATCTGAGCCGCCAGAACGGTGAGCGAACCAGGGCGACGGTCAAGCAGACGATAGCCGACGGCCTGGCATGCGACTGGCCTGGCAACAACACCTATCCGATCATAGAGAAATATGTGGATGACATCGTTACCGTCTCGGAAGAGGCCATCGAAGAGGCGGTAAGGGTGGTGGCAAACGATGCCAAGCTCGTCGCGGAGCCTTCGGCCTGCGTGGGAATAGCCGCCTTGCTGTCAGGTGCCGTAAAGACTCGCCAGGAAGAGAAAGTCTGTGTGGTCCTTACCTCCGGGAACTGGGGCATCGACATGATCGGCAAGATCCTCCAGGGCGAGCGTGTGGCAGGCATTTTTTAACCAGTCAATCGAGGAGGGCATATGGAAACGTTGCTGCTGAACAAGGATGAGGTGGGGTCGCTCATCGATCTGGATGCGGTGCTAGAAGCCGTTGAAAACGGCTACAAGTCCTTTAACAGCGGAAGAGTCGTGCAGCCGGATTTCATGAGTATAGAGCTGCCTGGTTCACATGCGTGCATTGATTTCAAGGGCGGCCTCGATCTTGCTGGGGGATATATCTCCATCAAGTCCTCTGCCGGTGGATACAAAGGAAACCCTGAGCTGGGCCTGCCGACGGGCATGAATTCCGTGATGCTCTTCGAGGCCAGTACCGGTGCCCTCAAGTGCGTCATGGACGGAACCTGGATCACCGGCTGCCGTACCGCCGCCGCGGGTGCCATATCGGTAAAATATCTGGCACGCGAGGATGCAAAAACGCTTTGTGTCATAGGAGCGGGCAATCAGGCGCGTAGACAGCTTCGGGCCATCATCCGGGTGAGGGATTTTTCAGAAGTCTTTGTGTGGAATGCCTCTCCGCAAGCGCTCGATGAGTACGTTCGGGAAATGTCCGAGGAGACAGGCCTCAACATCCGCAAATGCGAAACCGCGGAGGAGGCGGTTCGCGCAGCTGACGTCGTCGTCACTACCACCCGCGCCCACAGAGGTCCCATCGTCAAGAAGGCGTGGCTGAAGCCCGGTACGCATATTGTTGCCATTGGCTCCGATATGCCGGGTAAGCAGGAGATCAGTGCCGATATATTCAAAGAGGCCAAGGTGGTCAACGACTCTGTCGAGCTTTGTATCAAGTACGGTGATACCCAGCATGCCGTTAAAGAAGGCATCATCAAACCGGAAGACATTCATGCGGAAATCGGTGAAATCCTGCTTGGGAAAAAGGCCGGTCGCGAAAACCAGGAGGAGATAACGATCTTTGACTCGGTCGGCATGGCCATCCAAGACACCGTGACGGTTGCCATGCTGTACGAAGCGGCCCTCGACAAGGGGCTGGGCACTCCCTACGAGTTCTTCCAATAGAGGGCTTGGTGCGTTCCGGCCTGCCCTGGGCTCTGTCTGAAAAGTCGGCAAGCGATGGTCAAGGCTAGGCCCGTTCCATACGGGCCTACGCACATCCCACACCCATGTGGGGCGCATCCCCCCATATTCCTGACGCCTCGCATCGCGAGCGTGACCCAGCCCGAGACGGCCGTGCCGGTGCTGCTGGACAACCTGCGCCGGCATCAGCGTGGCGAGGCGCTGCTGAACGTCATCGATCTATATAACTGGCGAGGCCAGGCAAAGTCGACAAGGGGGAGCGACGCCGGGTTCGGTGCAATGCAGACCGCGGCCCCGCGCTTCGCCGCGGAGCGAAGCGTGGGGCCGCATCGAGGACGGTGGCTTCGTGTTTAGAGGCCCACCAGGGCGGCCAGACCGCCCATATCCTTGATCTCATGCGTGGCGTAGCTCGGCATCAGGTTCGGTTCATGGTTGCGGTTGACCAGAACACGTGCGCCGTAGCCCAGGTCGGAGGCGGACATGAGGTCGTAGCGGAAGCTGCTGGAGACGTGCATACACTCTGCCGGTGAGCAGCCGAGCTGGTCGAACATGTATTCGAAGGCCTGGAGGCGCGGCTTGTAGGCGCGGGCCTGCTCGGCGGTGAAGACATGGGCGAACGGTGCCCCGAGCTTTTCGACGTTGTGGTGGATCTGGTCATTGTCGGCGTTGGACAGGATCACCAGCGGAATTTCGTGGGCGACCTTCAACAGGCCTTCCGGTACGTCCGGGTGCGGGCCCCAGGTCGGCACGGAGTTGTAGATCTCCAGTGCCTCCTCCTCGCGGAACTCCAGCTTCCACTTGCGGCAAGTACGCTCGACCGAGTTGCGAACGACCTCACTGAACGGTTTCCAGTCGCCCAGGACTTCGTCGAGGCGATAGGCCCGGAAATCGTCGACGAAGGCTTCCATCTGCTCCGGGCGAATGCGATCCGCGAAGATCCGGCGCGCCGACGGGGCCATCTGGAAGTTCGTCATCGTGCCATAGCAATCGAAGGTGATGTACTTCGGCCTGAATGTGCTCATGAGTTGGGTTTCCTGTTTTTCGATTTGGATCGTAAAAGCCCATTCGGCGTAAGTAGTGCCCCGGTAGCATGGCTGCTGATATGGGTGCATTCACTTTCACGCCGTAAACCCATTACACCATGGGGGGGCAAACAGATGGTTTCGATGCATGGGAGGGAAACCGCAAGAAACGTCGATTTCCCGAGCGCACACGGCATATGTAGCCTTTCATTCCAGTGTGGTTGCCGCATCGAGGTTTCGCAATCCTCTCAGCTCAAGAGATAAGGTCGTCGACCGCCTTCGGCCTGCAGGCTCTTCACCGCATCCACCTTGCCGGTCGGCTCGGGCCGGCCCTTGGTCAGGCTGCCGGTCTTGTCCAGCGCGATCACCTTGTCGTCGCGCAGCGACTGCAGGGCTTCGCCCTTGCGGAACGAGAGGCGCGCGAACAGCTCGGCATCGAGAATGCCGTATGTTTGCGCTTGTTATGCCAACTCAACCGCTGTCGCCGGGATTTACACCTTGCCCTTCCACGAAGTGTGATGACTGTCTATCACGAATTCATGGCTATGCCTCTGGTTATCATGGCGATGCGCATGACAATGGGGCTCCGGGCCTTCCCAGCCCTCATGAGCGTGCTGGTGGTGCTCATCATGTGTATGCCAGTGCTCATGTTCAAGCGGTGGGTGCTCATGCTCAAGGGATAACTCGTCATCCCTTGGCCACACCGATAGTCCGATGAGTAGTCCGACGAGTCCTATTCCAGCCATGACCACAAACATTGTCGAGAGTCCAATGATCGCACCAAGCCATCCGGCTAGCGGGTAGGTGATCAGCCAGCAAGCATGCGACAGGGAAAAATGAGCGGCGAATAATGCGGGCCGGTCTTCCTGATGCGACGAGCGCGCCAGCAACCGGCCACTGGGGACCAGAACCAATGCCGCTGCAGCCCCAAACGCCATCCATACCATCAGTGCAGCTGCAAAACCCGGAAGCATTGAGGCGGCCGCCAACACGACGACAGCCGATGCGGCGCCAGTCATCATCACGCTGCGATCACGCAAGCGATCGAGGATTCTTGGCAGAAACAAGGCGATTATCATGGAGCCAATTCCATAGGCCATCAATAGAAAGGCGACATCCTGGTCCGATCCGGAAAGGTATTCACGAACGTACACAACCGTATTTACGATCACCATGGCACCCGCTGCTGCAGTAGTAATACATAATGCAAGCAACCCGCGCAGTCGTGGTGTTTTCAGATATATTTCAGCGCCCCATGTCACCCGTGAGAAGAACCCGACCTGCTCGGTTTTTTTCCGGATCGTCGGCAACACTACCGTCATGATCAAGAGAGCGGATGCCAGAAACCCAATGGTTGTTCCGAGGAAGAGAAAATGGAAGCTCATGAACGCCAGCAAAGCGGCCGCCAAGACAGGGCTCAGGAAGGCTTCCAGATCATAAGCCAGGCGCGACAGCGATAGTGCTTTCGTGTAGTCACGCTCATTTCTCCAGATGTCAGGAATGGTTGCCTGAAAAGCAGGAGTAAAAGCGGCGGAAGATGCTTGAAAAAGGAACACAAGAATATAAATTTGCCAAACCGCTGTGACAAACGGCAGCATCAACACCATGCCGGCTCGACATATATCCAGCGTCACCAGAAACGAGCGGCGAGTGAAGCGATGCGCAATCGCAGCCGCCAAGGGTGAGATGAACACATAGGCAATCATCTTGATAGCGAATACGGTACCCAGGACCGCCCCGGCCTTGGGACCCGCCAAGTCATAAGCCAACAGGCCCAGCGCTACGGTAGCCAGCCCAGAACCGAGCAGTGAAAGCACCTGAGCGGCGAACAGGTGGCGAAAAACCCGATGGTACAGCAAATCGATCATAATCACCCCTCATCCCAGCTCAATGGCAATTAATCCGGCAATCAAATAGATCATCCTGATCCATTTGATTATCGCCCGCGCAACACTGACGCAGGTGCATGAATCTGCTGGCGTTGCGCGGGCTCGTGCCGGTCTGCCGACCGGCGGCTTCACCTTGTTGTGCCGCGATTCACCCGGCATGAATGCTTGCCGGGTGAATCGCTATGCATAACAGTGCTATGCGGAAGTCGATTGGCAGCAAGAGCAGGCTTTCTCGGCTTCACTCCGGATCGGCGGCTCTGTCGGTGCCGGCGCTGTGGATTCGCGGTCGGCCGAGGTGTAGAAGGCGTCGGCGTGGATGTTGTCCGCCGCCACGCCGCGGGCCAGCAGCAGCTCGGTGGCCGCTTCCACCATGGGCGGCGGGCCGGCCAGGTAGGCTCGGCAGCCGCTCACCCGGTCCCGGTTCGTCGCCATGGCTTCGGTGACCAGGCCGGTGCTGCGCCCGGTGGGGCCGGTGGGCTCGGAAAGCACGACATGGATCTTCAGGTTGGCGTGGCGCGCGGCCAGCTGCTGGAGATGGGGCTCCAGATAGACGTCACGCTCGTCGCGGGCGCCGACGTAGAGATGAATGGGCTGGCGCATGCCGGCGGCAAGTGCCGTCTCGAGGATGGACTTCACCGGCGCCAGGCCGGAACCGCCGGCCACCGCGACGATGGGGCCGGCATGCTTCTCGCGTAGGTAGGAGCTGCCGAACGGCCCCTCTACTGCCACCCGATCGCCTACCGTCAGCTCGCTGGCCACATGAGTGCTGGTGGCGCCCCCCGGGACATGCCGCACGTGGAACTCGAGGGTGGGCTCGTCCGGGTGGTTGGCCATGGAGTACTCGCGGGTCGGGCAGCCGGGGAAGGTCACCTGGGCGTACTGGCCGGCGGTGAAGGCAAGGCGCTCGCCATCTTCCAGGCGCAGGCGGACCCGCTTGATGTCATGGGTGAGGTCGTCGAGCGCCATCACGGTACCGCTCACCTTGCGCACCGGGTGGGCGGCACGCTCTTCGTCATCGAGCAGCCAGGCGACGGTGCAGTCGCGGCGGGGCAGGGCACGGCAGGCGAGTATCAGGCCGGCGTCGCGCTCCTCGTCGGTCAGGGAGAAACGCGTGTGGGGGAGCAAGTCGACCTCGCCCTCCACCAGCCGCGTCTTGCAGGCGCCGCAACGCCCGGCGCGGCAGCTGTGGGGATAATCGATGCCCGCCGCCATGGCGACATCGAGTATGGTGTCGCCGTCTTCCACGGTGATGGCCTTGCCGGCCGTCGTGATCTGAACGTCGTGACTCATGTTGTTGTTCTCCGAACGTCGGGGGGGGGGGCGCCTCCCGCCTGGGGAGGCGCCTTGTCAGTCAGGCGGCTTGCGTGACCTGGTGGCCAACCGGTGCGGCATCCTCCGCTTCGAGCGCGATCGGCGGCCGGAAGCCCTTGAGGCGCAGCGCATTGGTCAGCACACAGATGCTCGAGGCGGCCATGGCCACGGCGGCGAAGATCGGCGAGAGCAGGATCCCGAAGGCGGGAAACAGCACGCCGGCGGCCACCGGGATCAGCACGGTGTTGTAGGCGAAGGCCCAGAACAGGTTCTGCTTGATGTTGCGGATGGTGGCCCGGGACAGCGCAATAGCATTGGGCACGTTGCGCAGGTCGCCGGACATCAGCACCACCTCGGCGGACTCGATGGCGATGTCGGTACCGGTGCCGATGGCGATCCCCACATCGGCCTGGGCCAGCGCCGGTGCATCGTTGATGCCGTCGCCGACGAAGGCCACCAGGCCGCCTTCGGCCTGCAGACTCTTCACCGCATCCACCTTGCCGTCGGGCAGCACTTCGGCCACCACCTTGTCGATGCCGAGGCGTCGGGCGATGGCCTCGGCGGTGCGCCGGTTGTCGCCGGTGATCATCGCAACCTGCAGGCCTTCGGCGTGCAGCGCACGGATGGCGGCCGGCGTGGACTCCTTGATCGGGTCGGCGACGGCGATGATGGCGGCCAGGCGGCCGTCGATGGCGGCATACAGCGGGCTCTTGCCCTCGTCGGCGAGGCGGTACGCGGTCTTGGCGAAGACCTCCACGTCCAGCCCCAGCTTGCGCATGTAGCGGTCGGCACCGACGTCCACCCGCTGACCCTCGACCCGGGCCGCGACACCGAAGCCGGGGATGGCCTCGAAGTCCTGGATGGTGGCCGGTTCCATTCCGCGTGCCTTGGCCGCGTTGACGATCGCCTCGGCGATGGGGTGTTCCGACTGGCGCTCCACGGAGGCCACCAGGCCCAGGGTGTCGGCCTCGTCGAAGCCCTTGGCCACCACCAGGTCGGTCAGCTCGGGCCGGCCCTTGGTCAGGGTCCCGGTCTTGTCCAGCGCGATCACCTTGGCGTCGCGCAGCGACTGCAGGGCTTCGCCCTTGCGGAACAGCACGCCCATCTTCGCCGCCTTGCCGGTCCCCACCATAATGGAGGTGGGGGTGGCCAGGCCCATGGCACACGGACAGGCGATGATCAGCACCGCCACGCCGTTGACCAGGGCGAAGGTCAGCGCCGGGGCGGGGCCGAAGATCAGCCAGATGCCGATGGTGATCAGTGCCGCGACGATCACTGCCGGCACGAAGTAGTTGGTGACCTTGTCCACCATGGCCTGAATGGGCAGCTTCGAGCCCTGGGCCTGTTCGACCATGCGCACGATCTGCGCGAGCAGGGTGTCGGCGCCGACCTTGGTGGCCCGGAAGCTGAAGCTGCCCACCTTGTTGATGGTGCCGCCGACCACGTCCGCGCCGGCTTCCTTGCGCACCGGCACCGGTTCGCCGGTGATCATCGACTCGTCGACGAAGGAGCTGCCGTCGGTGACCTGGCCGTCCACCGGGACCTTCTCGCCGGGCCGCACCAGCACGATGTCGCCCTGGCGCACCTCGTCGATGCCGATCTCCATTTCCTGGCCGTCGCGGACCACGCGGGCGGTCTTGGCCTGGAGCTTCATCAGCGCCTTGATGGCCTCGCTGGTGCGGCCCTTGGCGATCGCCTCGAAATAGCGGCCGACGAGAATCAGCGTGATGATCACCGCCGAGGCCTCGAAGTAGACGTTCACCGTGCCGGCCGGCAGCACCTGGGGAAGAAAGGTGGCCACCACCGAATAGCCCCAGGCGGCGGAGGTACCCAGCATCACCAGCGAGTTCATGTCCGGGCCGCCGCGCATCAGCGCCGGCCAGCCCTTCTGGTAGAAGCGCAGGCCGGGGCCGAACTGCACCACCGAGGCCAGGGCGAAGAACAGATAGAAAAGGTTCTGCTGGCCCACGCTCATGTGCAGCCAGTGATGCAGCATGGGGATGAAGTGCGAGCCCATGTCCAGCACGAAGACGGGCAGCGTGAACACCGCGGCGATGGTGACCGCGCGCTTCAGCTCGCTGATCTCCTGTTCGCGGGCCTCGCGTTCGCGGTCGCTGCGGTCCGGTGCGTCGCTGGCGGCTTCGGCGTCGTAGCCCGCGGCCTGCACTGCCTCGATCAGGGCCTGCGGGGTCACGGCCTCGGCGACCACTTTCAGGGTCGCTGTCGCCGTGGCGAGGTTGACGCTGGCGTCGAGCACGCCGGGTACGCCGGCGAGCTTGCGCTCCACGCGGCCGACGCAGGAGGCGCAGCTCATGCCCTTGACCGTCAGCTCCAGGGTGTCGGTAACGGCGGGATAGCCGGCGGTGTCCACTGCCTGCACGACGGCGGCGATGTCCGCCTGGTCGGCGGCGAACGCCACCTGGGCGCGCTGGGTGGCCAGGTTGACGGAGGCGTCGATGACCCCTGGCACGCCGCGGATCGCCTTCTCGACCCGGCCGACGCAGGAGGCGCAGCTCATTCCTTCTATGGACAGGGAGTACGCATCGGCTTCGTCGAGGGCGTTCTTCGTTGTTGACGGCATGTTGTCGGTTGGCATGGTCCACCTCCTCTGGTGTGCCGCAGTGGGATAGTGGAAAGCCTAAACCTTCTCATCGTGGGAAGGTCAAGAACCTTTCTGAAAGCCTCGTATGTTGTCTACAAAAGACAGTTGACAAATTTTTTTTCGTCGCCCTATCTTTTTTCAACGGTGCAAGGCTTGGCGAAGTGGCGCGCGGGATGCCTGACGAACGCGTGGCGACATGCCCAAGCGTAACGGCAGCGAGAGGGTTGGCAGCGTCGGGTACGGCACGGCATCCAGAGGCGCCAGGCATTGTTCTCTTGATTTTCCATTCGCCTCTTGACCTTCCCAGTATGGGAAGGTCTAGGTTCCTAAACATGGCCATCACGGCACACCAAAAAGAACAAGAGAGGCAGGATGCCCCTGCGAAGTCCTTCACTACATGTCGTTCTGCACAATAACAAGCGAGAGGGAGAGACCCATGAATGCTCAAAACTGCCTCAAGGCTGTACCCGCCCTGCTCCGAGGGGTGGCTGTCGCTGCCATGATCGGCCCGATGGCCGCTTCCGCCCTGGCAGCCTCCGGTGGGAAGGTCGTCTTCGGCGAGCTCTACACTCCGGCCTCGGGGTGGGCGCTGGAGACTATCGACTCCTACGTGCTGTCGCGGGCCGGCTGCCTGGAATCGCTCGCGTACATGAACTATGACGCCTCGATAAAGCCGGCGCTGGCCGAGTCCTGGGAGCAGGTATCGCCGACGGAGTGGGAGTTCCAGTTGCGCGAAGGGGTGTTATTTCAAGATGGCACCGCCTTGACGCCGCAAATCGTCAGCGATTCGCTCAACCGGGTGTTGAACGCGGCGTCTCCGCCGCGAATGTTCAATCCTGGTGTGATCGACTCCGTGGAACCGGTGGGTGAGCGTGTCGTGCGTGTTACCACCAACACGCCGGACGTCTTCGTGCCCAGCCGCCTGGCCAGCACGGAAACCGGTATCCTCGCCCCGGCGGCGTTCGCCGACGGTCGCATCAACCCGGTAGGGCACTGCACCGGGCCCTTCGAGATCGTGCGTGAGATTCCCCGCCAGGGCCTGGAGCTCAAGCGTAACGAGAACTATTGGGGGGGGGAGGTAAAACTGGCCGAGGCGGAGGTGCGCTACATCCCCGACGGGCAGGTGCGTTCCGTGATGATGGAAACCGGCGAGATTCATATCGCTCGCCAGATACCCGTGTCGGCACTGGCGCAGATGGAGCGCTCGAAGACGCTGGAGGTGAAGACCATCGAAGCGCCGCGAACCACCACGCTCTATCTCAACAATCGTGCCGCGCCACTGGACAACATGAAGGTGCGTCAGGCGATCCAGAGCGCCATCGACCTGACAGGTATCGCCGAGGCGGTCTATGAAGGTTCGGTGATCCCGGCAGTGGGGCAGTTCTCCTCGAACACGCCCTGGGCACCGGAGAATGCCGCCCCCATGTCCCAGGACCTGGAACGTGCTCGTCAACTTCTGGCGGAGTCGGGTGTGCCGGCGAGCGAGCTGCAGTTCGAACTTATGGCTTATGTGGAGCGACCGGTACTGCCCGACCTCGCCGCGGTCATCCAGTTCCAGCTTCAGCAGTTGGGGATGAAAGTGAATATTCGGGTCTCGGAATGGAACGCGATCGAGCCGCAGCTGCTCGCGGGCGATTTCGACATGGTATTGATGTCGCGGGGTTACCTCACCGATGTGGGGGACCCGGTCGGCATGCTGGTCGCGGACTACAGTTGTGACGGCGGCCACAACCTGGCCGGGTTCTGCGATCCGGAAGTGGACGCCCAGTTGGAGAAAGCCAGTGGTCTGGGGGAGCCCGAGGAGCGTAATGCCATCTACCGGGATATCGCGGCACGCCTGCAGGAGGAGGCGGTGCATGTGTTCCTGATCCACGAGACCATCAGCGAGGCGGTCTCCAACACCGTAGAGAACTATCAGGTACATCCCTACGAGCGCACCGCCTTGCACAAGGACCTGGAAATCAAGTCCCACTAGTGACTTTTCCAGGGAAGCGCTGGCTCATGTCGCGAGCACAGCATGTCAGCGTTTCCCAAACGAGCATGACAACAATAAACGGAGACCCGCTGATGAACAGCATGAGACTTCAGCCCTCGATGTCCTCCTTCCACGATCATCAGCTGGCAGATCTCGGCGACGTGCCGCGGCTGCTCGACCGGTGAGGGGGGGGCTCGTGAGACACATGGCATCACGGAGCCTGGTTCCGACCGTGCCGGAACAGGATCCACACGATCACTGGGAGGGCTGACAGCATGTTGATTTTCATATTACGCCGATTGGCAGTGCTGGCACTGGCGTTACTGGTCGTATCCTTTCTGGTCTTTCTCATCCCCTATATCGGGGAGGCGGATCCGGTGCGGGCATTGGCCCGGGCACGTTTCGGTCGTCTGGATCTGGATGCGGCCACCGTCGAGGCGCTGCGCATCGAGCTGGGCATGCATAGGCCCTTGCTGGTGCAGTACCTGGACTGGCTGGGCAAGGCCGTGACCGGCGATTTTGGCAGCTCGTACATGAGCCGTGAGCCGGTCATCGAGCAGGTCTGGTCGGCTCTCAAGGTGTCCATCGTGCTGACGCTGGCGGCGCTGGGCTTCGCCTTCGCCGTGGCCGTTCCCGCCGGCAGCATCGCTGCCCTGCGGCAGGGCGGCTCTTTCGACATGACGACCAAATCGCTTAGCCAGGCGTTTGTGGCCGTGCCGGAGTACTGGCTCGCCCCCATGACCATCCTGGTCTTCGCCCTCTATCTGGGCTGGCTGCCGTCGGCGGGCTGGCGGGGCCCGGAGTCGGTGATCCTGCCGGCCCTGGCCCTGTCGCTGCGCCCCATGGGCTATTTCACCCAGGTCATGCGAGCCTCGATGATCGACGTGCTCAACTCCCCCCATATCGTGGCGGCGCACAGCCGCGGCCTGAGCGTTCGGCACACCCTGATCGCCCATGGCCTGCGCAACGCCATGCTGCCCGTGATCACGCTGTTCTCGGTGTGGATGGCGGGCCTGCTGGGTGGTGCGGTCGTCATCGAGGTCATCTTCGCGGTACCCGGCATGGGTCGGTTGGTCTACACGGCGATCGTCAATGGCGACCTCCCGGTGCTGCAGGCGGGACTGGTCGCTATCGTCACCTTCGCCGTGCTGATAAACACGGTCACGGATCTGGCCTATACCGTTCTCAACCCGGTAGTGAGGATCGACAATGCCACAGCTTGATACCCCAATCTCGCCGGACAGTGTGCAGGGCCTGAGGTCCAGAATGGGCAACGTACATATGGTGTGGACCTTCCTCGTCCACCTCTCCCGGCATAATCGTACCCTGTTGCTGGCCAGTATCGTGTTCGCCACGGTGATCGTCCTGTTGCTGCTCACGCCCTGGTTGGCTCCGCACGACCCTTCGAGCATGACGCTCTCGGGCCGCTTCTCGGGCCCCAGCGCGGAACACTGGCTGGGGCTCGATCACCTGGGCCGGGATGTCTTCAGTCGCCTGCTCTACGGCGGCCAGTTCTCGGTCTCCATTACGGCCATTACCCTGGTGATCTCGGCCGTGCTTGGCACCCTGCTGGGCGTGATCAGTGCCCGGGTCGGTGGTGCCGTGGATGAATTCCTGATGCGCCTCGTGGACCTGATGATCTCGTTTCCGGATGTACTGGTGGCACTGTTCCTGGTCGCCATCCTGGGGCCGGGCTATGGCACGCTGATCCTGGCGCTCACCATTACCGGTTGGTCGCCGTTTGCACGGATGACGCGCGGGCTGGCCCTGGAGATCAACTCCAAGGATTATATCCGGGCGGCGGAGATACTCGGCTGCACGCGCACCTTCATCATCGTGTATCACGTGATCCCCAATGTCCTGAGGCCGCTTGCGACGATTGCGTTCCTGCGCTTCGGCCACAAGTTGATCACGGTGGGAAGCCTGTCCTTCCTGGGGCTCGGGGTGCAGCCACCCGATACGGATTGGGCCGCGATGCTGGCCGAAGCACTGCCCTACCTGGGTCGTGCCCCCGCCCTGGTGCTGATTCCCGGCCTGGCGATCTTCATTACCGCGCTGAGTGTCACGCTGGTCGGGCAAGGCCTGGAAGCGCATATGGATGCAAAAATGAAGTGGCGCCACGATGATAAGTAATGGTTATTTCATTGATGACGAGAAGGAGTGCGCCATGATGAAGTTACATGCGGGCCCAAAACCCGTCGTCCGCTCGACCATGTCCAGCATGGTCACTGAGCAGATTCGTGAAGCCATTCTCTCGGGCGTCTATCCCCCGGGCATGCAATTGAACGAGAAGCTGGTCGCCGAGAGCTGTGGCGTCAGCCGTGGGCCGGTCAGAGAGGCCATCCAACGCCTGTTGCAGGAGGGGCTGCTCATCAGCGAGCCGCACCGGGGGGTGTTCGTCCCGGAACTTACGGAAGACGATCTCGAGGATATCTATTTTACCCGTGACGCCGTGGAGCGTGCGGCATTGCGGCGGATCGTTCACTCCGGTGCCAGGCAGGAACTCACCGAACGGCTCCTGTCGAGCGTGGAATCCATGCGCATAGCGGCCGAACAGGAAGACTGGGCCGAAGTCGCTGCCCAGGATATCCGCTTTCACTCCGAGTTGGTGAATGCTGCCGGCAGCCAGCGGCTGTCACGCCTGTTCGCCACGCTCATGGCGGAAATGGGCCTCTGTCTCAACCAGTTGCTTGGGGTATACCGCGGACGTGGGCGGCTGATTGAAGAACATGAGCACTTGGCGAAGCTGATAGCGAGCGGTAACACCAAAGAACTCGAAAAAGCCATGGCCGACCATCTTCAGGAGCCGGTCGAAACCATCCGCAATGCGTGGGAAAACGCGAGGCAAGGAGCTGCACAAACGCGTGCCACTCGTGCGGAGAAAAGCTGAGTCGGCAGAACTGAAACTGAATGAGCGTGGCTAGACACCATCACCCGAATAATCACAATGAGGGGGTTCAAGATGCTTGCCAATCAAACAATCATGCAGCACCAGGTACGACCGGAAGCCTGTGAACCGGTCCTCGAAGTCGAGCACCTCACGGTGGGTGTTCCCGGGGTCGGTGCCATCATCAACGACTTGAACCTGACCATTCGCCGGGGTGAGATTCTTGCCCTGGTGGGGGAATCCGGATCCGGCAAGAGCATGACCGCGCGTAGCCTGATGCGCCTGATGCCGTCCGGGATCTCGATCCTGGAGGGATCGGTGCGTATCTGTGGCGAAGAGGTGCTCTCGCTGCCCGAAGACAAGTTCAATGAGTACCGCGGTGCCAGAATCGCGATGCTGTTTCAGCAACCCCACGTGATGCTGGACCCGACCTGCACGGTCGGCGCCCAGGCCGGCGAGGCGTTGCATGTCCACCGGCATCTTTCCGCCGAAGAGGAGCACGAACGGGTCGTGCAGCTGTTCCGCGACGTGGGGATCCCGGAGCCCGAAGAGCGGATGAAGTGCTATCCGCACCAGATGTCCGGGGGGATGGCGCAGCGCGTTATGATCGCGGCGGCGCTGAGTGCCGAGCCCGACCTGCTCATCGCCGATGAACCCACGACCGCCCTGGATGTCACCGTCCAGGCGCAGATTCTTCAACTGCTGGATCGCAAGCGCAGGGAGAGCAATCTTTCCATCCTGTTGATCACCCATGATCTTTCCGTCGTCTCGGCGATCGCGGACCGGGTGGCCGTGATGTACTCGGGGGAGATCGTGGAGCAGGGGACAACCGACGAGATCCTGCACCACCCTCGGCATCCCTACACCCAGTCGCTGATTCACTGCTCGCTCCTGCAGGCCGATGAGTCGGGGCAACTGTATGCCATTCCGGGAAATCCCCCGGAACTGCTGTCGCAGATTCCAGGGTGTCGGTTCCGTTCGCGCTGTCAGGTCGCCGAAAAGTGGGGACACCCCGAAATCTGCTCGCGGCTCGCTCCGCCGATGGTCGAGCATGATGGGCCCGGCTGCTGCGCGCGGTGCTGGGTCGGAGCATCAGATGACATCCAGGCCCAGGCCATCAAAATCTGTCAGTCCGACGTGGAGGGTGACCATGATGGCTGTTGAGACACGAACCGACCCCAGGGCACCGATTCTCCGGATAACGGATGCCGTAAAATACTACCCGCTACGCGGCGGTCTCTTCCGTCAGCGGCGGCAGGTGCGATCGGTGGATGGCATCAGTCTCGCCGTTGCCAAGGGCGAATCCCTGGGGCTGGTGGGCGAGTCGGGCTGCGGCAAGAGCACCCTGGCGCGGCTGATCCTCGGCATGTCGTCACTGACCTCGGGCCATATCGATATCGACGGTATCGACGTCTCGTCGGCCAGGAGCAGCGAGCGCAAGCGGCTGCGGCGTACCGTGCAGCTCGTTTTCCAGGATCCCTTCAGTGCGCTGGATCCTCGCATGACCATAGGACGAAGCCTGTATGCGCCGCTGTCCCAGAACCGCATCGGAACCAGGCCCGAGCGGCTGCAGCGGATCCTCCGTGCCTTGAACGATGTCGGCCTGGATCCGAGTTTCATCAACCGCTTCCCCAGCCAGTGCTCCGGTGGCCAGCTGCAGCGGGTGGTGATCGCGCGTGCCCTGCTGCTCGAACCGCAGGTGCTGGTGTGCGACGAGCCGACCTCGGCGCTGGACTCCTCCATGCGATCCCAGATCCTGAACCTCCTGGCATCCCTCAAGGAGCGCTACAACCTTACCCTGGTGGTCATCTCCCATGACCTGCGCGTGGTGCATTACCTCTGTGATCGTGTTGCGGTCATGTATCTGGGACGCATCGTGGAAGTCGCCGAGAGCGAGGAGCTCTTCCAGAATCCGCGTCATCCCTACACGCGCTCGCTGATCAATGCCTCGATGCTCGAAGAGAAAGGGCTCGAGGGGTGTGCGATGGCACGTGGGGAACCGCCAAGCCCGATTGCTCCTCCGCCGGGTTGCAGTTTCCACCCGCGCTGTCCCATCGCCAGGCCGGAGTGCTCCCGTGCCCTCCCGGAGCTGATCGCAATCAGCGATGGGCACCAGGTTCGCTGCCCCTACCACGCCGCCGATTCGGAGGAGAGTGCTCCTGCCAGTCGGGTAGACATGGCGGCAGTGGGTTCCGGTTAGCGACACGGATCATGTTCGAGCCGCTGATGCTGATTCACTCGTCCAGGGAAGATGAGTGCTGAATCGTTGTCGGCAACTTTCATTTTCGGCTGATGTTCGATAATCCTGAAATCACCCAAGGTTACCTGCCGTGTCACCATCGATTAAGTACATCCCAAGCGATGGGAGACTTCCTTCCTCGGCTGGCGTCGTCATTATCGGCGGTGGCATTGTCGGTGCGACTGCCGCCTATTTCCTGGCCAAGAGGGGCCATTCAGTCGCCCTGATCGAGAAGGGCCATGTCGGCGGCGAACAGTCGAGCCGCAACTGGGGCTGGTGCCGGCAGCAGAACCGTGATGCCCGCGAATTGCCGATCTCCGGTCTGGCCATGCGGCTATGGGACGAACTCACGGCGGAGATTGGTACTGATCTTGGGTTTCGCCGCTGCGGCCTCAAGTACGCGACCGACGATGCCAAGCAGCTCGCCGAATGGGAAGCCTGGCGAGAGACGGCGCGCCAGTTCGACATCAATACGCGGATACTGAGCCCGGCGGAGGCGACCGCCGCGATTCCGGCGGTGGGGCGGCAATGGCTGGGCGGCGTCCACTCCGTCGATGACGGCAAGGCGGAGCCCGCCATTGCGGCGCCGGGGATTGCCGAGGGCGCCCGCGCGCTGGGCGCCAGCATCCACCAGAACTGCGCCGCCTACGGTCTCGATATCACCAATGGCGCGGTGACGGGCGTGATCACCGAACAAGGGGTTATCCGGACCAATGCGGTCCTGTGTGCCGCCGGCGCCTGGGCATCGGCGTTCTGTCGGCGCCACGGGATTCGCTTCCCCCAGGCGAGCGTGCGCCAGACCGCACTGCGTACGCGCCCGGCGCCAAACCTCGGGGAGGCGCTCTACACACGGGATTGCACGCTTACCCGCCGCCTCGATGGCAGTTATACGGTGGCCCTCAGCGGCAAGGCACGGCTTGAAATCACACCCCAGGGCATCCGCTATGGGAAGGAGTTCCTGCCCATGTTCATCAAGCGGCTGGGTGCCATGGAGTTCGGCATCGGCGAGTCTTTCATTCACGGTCCGGAAGGGTTGGCAGGCTGGGGTTCGGATAAGCCCTCCGCGTTCGAGCGCAACCGTGTACTCGATCCCGCGCCCATCTCCGCGGCCGCGATTCTGGAGCAGGTCCGAAGGCGCTTCCCGGCGCTGGCGAACGTCGAAATGGCCGAGTCCTGGGGGGGCTATGTGGATTGCACCCCCGATGCGGTGCCGGTGATCTCCACCGTGGATGGCATGGCAGGCTTCTTCCTGGCGGCGGGTGGTTCCGGACATGGGTTCGGCCTGGGGCCGGGGCTCGGCCATCTGGCGGCTGACCTGGTCGCCAACGATACCCCCTGTGTCGATCCCAAGCCCTTCAGTCTCTCGCGCTTGCTCGATGGCTCGAAGGTGGAGGTAGGCGCGCTTTAACTCGGGCTAACCTTGACCCGCACTGCTTTTAGCGTCGGCGGCGCTTCACCTGCGCCGCGCCTTGAACAGGCTGCCACGCAGCGAAATGTAGAATCAGGAGAGTCAGCATGGTGGTTAATCAGGCTTCCGTGGAGAAAGCCACGCTGCAAACGATCGAAACCCCGTGTCTGATGCTTGATGCTGACCGCATGGACCGCAATGTCCAGCGTCTGAAGTCCCACCTGGCTACCCTCGGGACCAGGTTGCGGCCGCATCTGAAAACAGGGAAATCGGTGGAGGTGGCCCGCCGGGTCATGATGAGCGATGCGGGTCCGGCAACGGTTTCGACGTTGAAGGAGGCGGAGCAATTCGCCGCCGCCGGTGTGCGCGATATCATCTATGCCGTCGGCATCGCGCCCGGAAAATTGGGCCGGGTGTTGGCCTTGCGCGCCGCAGGTGTGGACCTTGCCGTCATTCTCGACAGTGTCGAACACGCGCGCCTGGTTGCCGACGCTGCTCGCGAATCGAACACCCGCATTCCCGCGCTGATTGAAATCGATTGCGACGGCCATCGTTCGGGCGTGTTGCCGGACGACACCGAAAGGCTGGTTGAGATCGGCCGCGCCCTCCATGAGGGGGCTGAGTTGCGCGGGGTGCTCACCCATGCCGGCGGCATCTATGCCGCCCGGGGCCGAGCGGCGCTCGAACGGTGCGCCGAAGAGGAACGCGCGGGTGCGGTCAGGGCGGCGAATGCCCTGCGTGAAGCCGGGTTGCCATGCCCTGTTGTGAGTGTCGGATCCACCCCCACGGCCCATTTCAGCCGGGACCTCACCGGCGTCACCGAAGTCAGGGCCGGCGTTTTCATCTTCTTCGACCTGGTCATGGCCGGCATCGGCGTCTGCACGGTGGACGATATCGCCCTCTCGGTACTGACGACGGTGATCGGGCACCAGCCGGAGAAGGGATGGCTTCTCGTTGATGCGGGCTGGATGGCCATGTCACGGGATCGCGGCACCGCCAAACAGGAACTCGACCAGGGGTACGGTCTGGTCTGTGACGTGCACGGCAAGCCCTATGACGACCTGATCATGGCGGATGCCAATCAGGAGCACGGCGTCATCGCCCTGCGCCCCGGGTCGAAGGGCACTCTTCCCGATCTGCCGATCGGTGCCCGGGTCCGCATTCTGCCCAATCACGCCTGCGCCACCGGCGCCCAGCATGGCAGCTATCACGTGGTGCGCGACGGTTCCGATAGCATTGAGGCCGTATGGCCGCGATTTGAAGGCTGGTAATCCAACACGCGCTACCAGGTGCCGTTTCCGCTAACGCTGCCGCTTAGCTCGCCAGATGGCGTTCGACGAGCGCGACATGCAGGCGAATTCCGGTCGCCAGGACATCGTCGTTGAAATCGTAACGGGGATGGTGCAGCGGTACCTCTGCGTCGCCGCGACCCTGGCCCAACCAGAGATAAGCGCCCTTGCATGCCTGCAGCATGAACGCGAAATCCTCCGAGGTGAAGGCCGGTTCCGGCGCGAGTTCGGCGCGGGCAACGCTGGCCGCAGCGGCCAGTGCCTCGTCGGCGGCAGCCGCATCATTGACCGTCGCCGGATAGTAGCGATTGTAGGTCACGGTCATGCGGGTGCCGCTGGCCAGGGCCACGCCCTCGGCGACCTGCCGCAGGGCTTCCTCGATCCTGTCCTGCACCGCGCTATCGAAGGTGCGGACCGTGCCGACGACACGGACTGCGGCGGGCAGGACGTTGTGCGAACTGCCTCCTTCAATCCGGGTCACGGAGAGCACCGCCGTGGACATCGGCGGAATCCGGCGTGACACCAGCCCGTTGAGCTGGGTGACGAGGTCGCTTGCTGCCAGGATCGCGTCCGGTGTCTTGTGTGGCATCGCGGCATGGGCGCCGAGCCCTTCAACCAGGATGTCGAACTTGTCGGCCGCCGCCATGATCGGCCCCGGCCGCGTCGCAACCGTCCCGGCCGGAAGATCCGGCCAGTTATGGAAGGCGAAAACCCGGTCGCAGGGAAACCGGTCGAACAGCCCGTCCTCGACCATGGCCCGGGCGCCAGCGTGCCCTTCTTCGGCCGGTTGAAAAATGAAATGGACGGTACCGTCGAAGCGACGGGTACGCGCCAGATGCTGGGCGGCGCCCAGCAGCATCGCCATATGCCCGTCGTGACCGCAACCATGGAAGACGCCTGGGTTGCGGCTGGCGTAGGGCAGGCCGGTCTCTTCATGGATGGGCAGCGCGTCCATGTCGGCGCGCAAGCCGATGGCGCGATCGGAATTGCCCACCTTCAGGGACGCGACGACACCGGTTCCACCGATGCCCGTGTGAACCTCCAGCCCGAGCTGGCGCAAGGCCTCTTCAATCTTGTTCGCCGTGCGGTGCTCTTCGTAGGCAAGTTCGGGGTTGGCATGAATATCGCGACGAAACGACACCAACGGCGCCACCAGATCGTCGATTTCCGCTACTTTGTCAGACATCCTCCATCCTCCATCCTCCGTCGGGCAGCTTCAGCCATGTCCCGCTACCCCCCCGGGTTGCCGGAAGGGCGTGCTCATATCATGCACGAGAGCTGTGACAATATCTTGCCAATGCCAGGTGGGTTTATGGCATATCCTACCGTTCACTCTTCGAAATGAGCAGCCCGTACCGCATGGCTGGAGTTAAAGTGGACGGTATCGAAAACACTGACTTCGTTCGCACTTACACGCACCTCCCCGTGTCGACTAGGTTGGGAACAGGAGACTCGCATGTCACCCACGACCGCGGAAGTTAACATCCAGTATCGGCCCATGCTGGAAAGCGACTTTCCGGCAGCGCACGCGCTTTCCCAGGCGGTGCACTGGCGACACCGGCCGGAGGACTGGCAGCTCCTGCACCACCTCGGTAGCGGCTTCGTCGCCGAGTGCGACGGCAGCGTGATCGGTACGGCGCTGTGGTGGCCTCATGGCGACGACCATGCCTCGCTCGGCATGGTGATCGTCTCGCCGGAGGCCCAGGGGCGGGGCATTGGGGGCGAGTTGATGAACCGGCTGCTCGAGGCGATCGGCGAGCGCAACACCCTGCTCCACGCCACACCGGCCGGGCAGCCCCTCTACGAACGGCTCGGCTTCGAGGCGATCGGCAAGGTCCACCAGCACCAGGGTACGGTCGCTCCCCGCGCGCCCGTCGCACCGCCGCCGGGCACGCGCCTGCGGGCGGCTGAGGCGGGCGATGGCGCCACGTTGGTGGCGCTGGCCTCCCGCGCCGCCGGCATGGCGCGTGCGCGGGTCGTGAACGAGCTACTGCGCACCGGCGAAGGCGTCGTCATCGAGGACGATAACGGCAATCCGGTCGGCTTCGGCATCCTGCGCAGCTTCGGGCAAGGCGACATCATCGGTCCGGTGGTCGCTCCCGATGCAGAACACGCCCGCGCGCTGCTCAGCCACTTGGCTGTGACGCGCATCGGCTCCTTCGTGCGTATCGACATGTGCGATGAGCACGGACTGGATTCCTTGTTGAGCGAGCTGGGGCTGGCGCACGTCGATACTCCAGTGGCCATGGTGCGGGGCGAGGCCCCGCAGGCGGACCCCGGCATCCACCAGTTTGCCATCGCCAGCCAGGCGTTTTTCTGAGCCCGGTCACTTCGAGCCCCGTGATTCTTGCTCATCGTGGGAGCCTATTACCGTCTCAAGGATCGATTCCAATGACCTCACCCATCGCACATCTCAGCAACGCGGACCGTCTCGATCGCCTGTTCATCGACGGCGAGTGGACCTTACCCGAACCCTTGACCCGAACCGCTGTTGTCGATCCCTCGACGGAGGAGTCCGTCGCCGAGATCGCCCTGGGCAGCAGCATGGACGTCGACACGGCGGTGGCCGCGGCGAGGCGCGCGTTCGCGGGCTGGTCCGCCACCTTGCCCGAGCGCCGTGCCCAGTTCCTGGATCGCATCCACGCCCTGATCCTCGAACGGACGGAACTGTTCGCCCAGGCGCTCTCGCTGGAAATGGGGGCTGCCATCGGCTACGCGCGCAGCGCTCAGGTACCGCTGGCGGCGGAGCACATCCGCGTGGCGCGGGACAATCTGGCCACCTATCCCTTCATCACCCATCGTGGCACCACGGCCATCCTGCGCGAGCCGATCGGTGTGTGCGGTCTGATCACCCCCTGGAACTGGCCGCTCTATCAGATCACCGCCAAGGTGGGTCCCGCCTTGGCGGCAGGGTGTACGGTGGTGCTGAAGCCGAGTGAGCTGTCGCCCCTGAGTGCCTTGCTCTTCGCGGAGGTGGTGCAGGACGCCGGTATTCCGCCGGGCGTCTTCAACCTCGTAAACGGTGATGGCCCCGGGGTCGGCGCGGCCCTGGCGGCGCATCCCGACGTGGACATGATCTCGCTGACCGGCTCGACCCGGGCCGGTGTCCTGGTGAGCCAGGCGGCCGCCCCGACGGTGAAACGGGTGGCCCTGGAACTCGGGGGCAAGTCACCCAACGTCATCCTGCCGGATGCGGATCTGACGCGTGCCGTCGCGCCCGGCGTGGCGGCCGCTTTCCGCAACCTCGGGCAGTCCTGCAGCGCACCAACGCGCATGATCGTGCCCCGCCAGCACCTCCAGGAGGTCGAGCGTCTCGTGTGCGAGGCGGTATCGGGGATGGTCGTCGGCGATCCGCGTTCAGAGGCGACGACCCATGGCCCCCTGGCGAACCGCGCCCAGTTCGAGCGTGTGCGGGAGATGATTGCCGTGGGGATCGCCGAGGGCGCGCGGCTCGTGTGCGGCGGTACTGGCCGACCGCAGGGTCTGGACCGGGGCTTCTACGTTCGTCCCACCGTCTTCTCCGAGGTAGATTCTCAAATGAGGATCGCTCAGGAGGAGATTTTCGGGCCGGTCCTCTGTGTCATTCCCTACGACACCATCGATGAGGCCGTGGCGATTGCCAACGACACCATCTACGGCCTCGGCGCCCATGTCCAAGGCGGGGATCTCGAGACGGCACGGTCCGTGGCGGCCCGGATCCGCTCCGGGCAGGTCCACATCAACTACCCGGCCTGGGACCCCAACGCCCCCTTCGGCGGGTACAAACGTTCGGGAAATGGCCGCGAATACGGCATCGAAGGCATGGAGGAGTATCTGGAGACGAAAGCCGTGCTCGGATTCTCGTGAGCTCCGGCGAAAAGTCATTCATGCCAGGACTGAGACGTAACGCGCCGGAGCAGTGCCATCCTCCGGCTCGCTGAGGGGGCGGTGACGATGAGGGGGCCGCAGGTACGAATCGTACCTTCGGCCCCCTCATTGCTACGCCAACTCGTTGGGATAACCCGCTTCCTCGAGGACAGCAGCAAGGGCTGCTGCATCGGCGCGACTCTCGATCGTCACTTGCTGCTGCGTGAGATCGATGTCCACGTTGGCATCGGCATCCACGGTCTTGATCGCGGTCGTGACGGTAGAGGCGCAGTGGCCACAGGTCATCTTGGGTACCTTGAGTTTCAGCATGGTTTTTCTCCATTTGAGGTGAGGCAGTGACAGCGTGAAGCTTCCCAGTATTGGAAGGTCAAGCGAAGAATCAAAAAATTCCAGCCACCCGCTTGGGGGCTGGATACGCCATTAGCCGATGATGCAGGAGATCTTGCGCACGGTCTCATTGCTGGTCCAGCGGCATTCTGCATCGGCGGCAACCATCAGGGTCTCACCGGCCTTGGCGGGCCGGGCGAGGGGCCGGGACTTCCGGTCTGAAGTTTCCTATTATTGGAGAGATGAACGCCTCGTCATCCAGGGGCGCGAGGCAGACAGCCCAGGGTTCCATGGAGAAGTGGGTACCTAGGCGCGACGATGGCCTGAAAATGGGAGGTAGCTGATGAATATCGGGCAAGCGGCGAAGGCTTCCGGCATCTCGGAAAAGATGATTCGCTATTACGAAAGTATCGGCCTGATTCCCCCGGCCCATCGGACGGAGGCGGGGTACCGGGCCTTCAGCGAGAAGGACATCCACGCGCTGCGCTTCATCTCCCGGGCACGGTGCCTGGGTTTCTCGGTGGGGCAGATGGGCAATCTGCTCGCCCTGTGGCAGGACCGCCACCGGGCCAGCGCCGACGTGAAGGCCGTCGCGCAGGCTCACATCGAGGAACTGGACGGCAAGATCAAGAAGCTGCAGGACATGCGGCAGACCCTGGAGCATCTGGTGAAGCACTGCCACGGGGATGAACGCCCGGATTGTCCGATCCTGGGGGATCTGGCCGCAGAGAGCGTCGAACTGGAGGCCGAAGCTACTTTAGAAACTACCTTATAAGGCAATCCCCGGGAGGGCTCCCCCGGTGATGAGCGGTTGGGCGTGGGTGTCCTCCGCTCTTGCGTCGTTTTGTGGTGTGTTCACTGCGGCCGCTCGGCCATCACCACCGCCCGCCGCGGCGCCGGGTAGCCCTCGCGGGTCTTGGTCGGTTCCTCGGGGTCGAGGAAGTCGGCCAGCGATTGGAAGGTCATCCAGTCGGTGGAGCGCTGCTCGTCGGTGGTGGTCACCGCCTCGTCCACCACCCGCACGTTCGTAAAGCCGCAGCGTTCGAGCCACTGGCACAGCGCCGCCGACGACGGCAGGAAGTAGACGTTGGGCATGGCCGCGTAGCGTTCGCCGGGCAGCAGCACGGTGGTGCCGTCGCCCTCCACCACCAGGGTCTCGAGCACCAGCTCGCCGCCGGGGCGCAGGGCGTCCCTGAGCTGCAGCAGGTGCTCGAGCGGTGAGGGGCGGTGGTAGAGCACGCCCATGGAGAATACCGTGTCGAAGAAGGCGAGCCTCTCGGGCACGTCCTCGATGCCTACCGGCAGGAAGTGGGTGCGCCCGCCGTCGGCGTCGCCGACGAAGTGGCGCACCGCCCGGAACTGCCAGAAGAAGCGCGGCGAGGGGTCGATCACCAGCACGAAGGCGGCCCCGGCGCCTGCCATGCGCCAGGCGTGATAGCCGCTGCCGCCGCCCACGTCGAGAACGCGGCGGCCCCGGAGCGGAGCAAGGTGCGGGGCCACGCGCCGCCACTTCCAGTCGGAGCGCCACTCGGTGTCGATGTGAACGCCGGCGAGGCGAAAGGGCCCCTTGCGCCAGGGGGCGAGCTTGCGCAACAGGTTCTCGCACTGGCGGCGGCGGCTGGCGTCGAGGGCCACCGCGACGCTGACCGTATCGCCGTCCAGCGTCACCTCGCGGGTCTCGGGCAGGGCGGGGAGCTTGGCCACCGCCTTCTCCCAGGCGGGCAGGTCGCCGTAGCGGCTGCGGTCGAGGCCGCGGGCGAGCTGGTCGGGCAGCCGGGCGAGCCAGGCGTCGAGCCCCTGGTCGAGGAAGGCCCGGTAGAGGTCGCGGTGCTCGGCGGCAATCGGCATCTCAGGTCTCCCGCTCGTGTGCATCGCCGCGGGTGTCCTTGAAGGCGATCAAGGAGGCGAAGTTCAGGAACTGGAACCAGGTCAGCGAGCGCGAGAAGCCGGCCCTGGCCAGGCGTTCGTGGTGGGTCGCCAGGGAGTCGGGCAGGAGCACGTTCTCCAGCGCCGTGCGCTTCTGGCTGATCTCCAGGTCGCTGTAGCCGTTGGCGCGCTTGAAGTCGTGGTAGCGCTCCACCAGCCAGGCGTTCTCCTGCTCGTCGGTGGCCGTGATCTTCTCCGAGAGCACCAGCACGCCACCGGGTTCGAGCGCCTCGTAGAGCTTGTCGATCACCGCATCGCGGTCCTCGGGGGCGAGGAACTGCAGGGTGAAGTTGAGCACGACCATCCCCGAGCGGCGGTAGTCGAGGGTGCGGATATCGCCTTCGACGATCTCGACGGCGTGTTCGGGGCATTCGGCGGCCAGGGTCTCGCGAGCCCGGGCCACCATGGCCGGCGACAGGTCGACGCCGGTATAGCGGAAGGCGGCGGGGGGCAGCGTGCCGGCGAGTGCCAGGCCGCCGGCCCCCAGCGAGCAGCCCAGATCGTAGACGTGGGCGCCGTGGCGCAGGTGGCGCCGGGCGATCAGCCCCAGCATGCCGAGTATCTGGCCATAGCCGGGCACCGAGCGGCGGATCATGTCGGGAAAGCAGGCGACGACCTGTTCGTCGAAGGAGAAACGCGCGACCCGGTCGAGGGGTGTCGAAAAGATCGCGTCACGGTAAGATGCGTCACTCATGGGCCAAGCCGGAAATCGTGCGGGAACGGACGCCCATTCTACGTCTCACGCGCTCCGACTGCACGACAGGACGTCAAGGAGGCTTCAATGCATCACCTGCCCATCGATCAGCGTGGCGCCTGGCGCGCCCTGGGCACCCACGCCGACGCCATGCGAGGCGTGCATCTGCGCGACCTCTTCGCCGGCGAGTCCGGCCGCCATGCGGCCTACACCCGCCGTGCGGCGGGGCTGACCCTGGATCTCTCCAAGCAGCGCTGGTCCGACGAGACCTTCGGCCTGCTGCTCGACCTGGCACGCGAGGCCGGGCTGCCCGAGGCGATCCGTGCTCTGCTCGACGGCGAGCGGGTCAACGTGAGCGAGGATCGTCCGGCGCTGCACACCGCCTTGCGCCTGCCGGCGGATGCGTCGCTGGTAGTGGAGGGCGAGGACCTGGTGCCCGAGGTGCACGCCACCCTCGATCGCATGGCCGCCATGGTCGAGCGCTTCCACGCCGGCCAGTGGCGCGGTGCCACCGGCAAGGCGATTCGCAACGTGGTCAACCTGGGCGTCGGCGGCTCCGACCTCGGCCCGCTGATGGTGACCCACGCCCTGGCCGACTACCGGCCGGCCGACGTGCACCACATCGAGGTGCACTTCGCCTCGACCATGGACGGCTCCCAGCTGGCCGACTACCTGGCTCGCCTCAACCCCGAGACCACGCTCTTCGTGCTCTCGTCCAAGTCCTTCACCACCATCGATACCCTCTCCAACGCCCGTACCGCCCGCGACTGGCTGGTGGCGAGGCTGGGCGGCGAGGAGGGAGTCGACGATGGGCTGGTGATGCGCCAGCACTTCATCGGGGTTTCGGCGAGCCCGGAGAAGATGAATGACTGGGGCATCGCGCCGGACCACCAGCTCGAATTCTGGGAGTGGGTCGGTGGACGCTATTCGCTGTGGGGCGGCATCGGCCTGCCCATCGCCCTGATGGTCGGCATGGACAACTTCCGCGAACTGCTCGCCGGGGCCCATGCCATGGACCGCCACTTCCGCGAGGCGGCGCTGGCCGACAACCTGCCCGTGCTGCTGGCGTTGGCGGGGATCTGGAACGTCAACTTCCTGGATATCCGCGCCCATTCGATCCTGCCCTATGACGGCCGTCTGGAGTTCTTCGCGGCCTATCTCGAGCAGCTCGAGATGGAGTCCAACGGCAAGTCGGTGACCCACGACGGCCGCGAGGTGGGTTACTCCACCTGCCCGGTGCTGTGGGGACAGCTCGGGCCCAATGCCCAGCACGCCTTCTACCAGCTGCTGCACCAGGGCACCCAGGCGGTGGAGTGCGACTTCATCGCGCCCCTGGTGCGCTACGACGACGTGACCGACGAGGCGACCCGCGACCACCTGATGAGCCAGCACCGCCTGACGCTCGCCAACTGCTTCGCCCAGTCGCGGGTGCTGATGCTCGGGGACGATGCCATCGAGGACGACGGCCCGCGTCCCGGCCACAAGCGCTACCGCGGCAACCAGCCCTCCACCACGGTGCTGCTCGACCGGCTGACACCGGCCACCCTGGGGGCGCTGATCGCCCTCTACGAACACAAGGTGTTCGTCCAGGCCACGATCTGGGAGATCAACCCCTTCGACCAGTGGGGGGTGGAGCTGGGCAAGAAGATCGCCGGCGAGACCCAGCGTATCCTGGAGAACCGCCAGGGCCTCGAGGCCATGGACGACTCCACCCGGGCCCTGATCGAGGCGGTATGGGCGAGCGAGAGGGTGATGGAGAGCGGTTCGTGACGAGGCTGGCTGTTTGTACAGGGGTTGCGGTATGCTGAGTGCGACCCCGCGCATGCCGGCGGCCAGTGGTGTGCTCTACCTGCATGGGTTCAACAGCGGCAGTGGCTCGCCCAAGGCGGCACTGATGCGCGCTGCTTGTGCCATCCTGGGGCTGCCCTGTGCGACGCCGCAGCTGCCCCATCGGCCGCGTGCGGCGCTCGGCCTGGCCGAATCGCGGCTCGGCGACCTGGGGCCGCGGCCGCTGGTGGTGGGCAGCTCCATGGGGGGCTTCCTGGCGACCTGCCTGGCCGAGGGTCATGACCTGCCGGCGGCACTGATCAACCCGGCGGTGGGGCCCGCCGGGTTGGTGGCCGACTGGATCGGCGAGGCCTTCGTCAACGATCACACCGGCGAGAACTTCCGGGTGGAGATGGCGCACCTGAAGGAGCTCGAGGCGCTCACCCCGCTGGGGGTCACCGCCGAGCGCTACCTGCTGCTGCTGGGTAGCGCCGACGAGATCCTGGACCCGGCCGATGCCTTTGCCTTCTATCGCGGCGCCCGCACCATTCTTCACCCCGGGGGGGATCATGGCTTCTCGGCGCTGGCCGATTATCTGCCGGCGATCTTCGCCCACGGCGGCCATCGACTGGCGGCCGATGGGCTCGCCGGCATGACGGCGAGCCCCTGATGGATGTCCGCTGGCAGGCCAGCAATCACGCAAGGAACCGGACGACGTTATGACGCAATACAGTGCCAGCTCCATCGAGGTACTCTCCGGCCTCGAACCGGTGCGCAAGCGCCCCGGCATGTACACCGACACCAGCCGCCCCAACCATCTGGTCCAGGAGGTCATCGACAACAGCGTCGACGAGGCGCTGGCCGGCCATGCCCAGGAGATCACGGTGCGGCTGTTCGAGGATGGCGGCATCGAGGTCACCGACGATGGCCGTGGCATGCCCATCGACATCCATCCGGAGCATGGCGTGTCCGGGATCGAGCTGATCCTCACCCGGCTGCATGCCGGCGGCAAGTTCTCCCAGTCGAGCTACCGCTTCTCCGGCGGCCTGCACGGTGTGGGGGTCTCGGTGGTCAACGCCCTGTCGAAGCGACTCGAGGTGGAGGTGCTGCGCGACGGCAGCCGTCACGCCATGGCCTTCGAGCACGGCGAGCCCGCGTCCGCGCTGGCGGTGATCGGCAGCTGCACCAAGCGTGCCCGGGGCACGGTGGTGCGCTTCTGGCCCGAGGTGAGCTACTTCGACAGCCCGCGGCTCTCCCTGGGGCGGTTGAAGCACCTGCTGCGGGCCAAGGCGGTGCTCTGCCCGGGCCTGAAGGTCGTGTTGGTCGAGACCGACGGCGGCGAGAGCGTCTGGCAGTACGAGGATGGCCTGCGCGACTACCTGGCCCAGGCCACCGACGGCTATGAGGTGCTGCCGGCCTCGCCCTTCGTCGGCCACTTCGCCGACGACGAGCAGGGGGCGGACTGGGCGATCCAGTGGCTGCCCGAGGGCGGCGAACCGCTGATGGAGAGCTACGTCAACCTGATCCCCACCCCCCAGGGCGGGACCCACGTCAACGGCCTGCGCGCCGGCCTGCTCGAGGCCCTGCGCGAGTTCTGCGAATACCGCAGCCTGCTGCCCCGGGGCGTCAAGCTCACCGCCGAGGACCTCTGGGAGCGGGTCTCCTACGTGCTCTCGGTGAAGATGCTCGATCCCCAGTTCGCCGGCCAGACCAAGGAGCGCCTCTCGTCGCGTACCGTGGCCGGGTTCGTCTCCGGGGTGGTCAAGGACGCCTTCTCGCTGTGGCTGAATCATCACGTCGATCAGGCCGAGGCCCTGGCCGAGCTGGTGATCAGCGCCGCCCAGCGGCGCCAGAAGAGCGCCAGGAAGGTGGTGCGCAAGAAGGTCACCTCGGGGCCGGCACTGCCCGGCAAGCTCGCCGATTGCTCGGGCCAGGATCCGGCCGGCAGCGAACTCTTCCTGGTCGAGGGCGACTCGGCCGGCGGCAGCGCCAAGCAGGCCCGCAACCGCGAGACCCAGGCGATCCTGCCGCTGCGTGGCAAGATTCTCAACACCTGGGAGGTCGACGCCCACGATATCTACGGCTCCCAGGAGGTCCACGACATCGCCGTGGCCATCGGCATGGACCCGGGCAGCGACGACCTCACCAAGCTGCGCTACCACCGCGTCTGCATCCTCGCCGACGCCGACTCCGACGGCCTGCATATCGCCACGTTGCTGTGCGCGCTCTTCGTGCGCCACTTCCCGGCGCTGGTGGACGCCGGCCATGTCTACGTCGCCATGCCGCCGCTCTACCGCATCGATCTCGGCAAGGAGGTGCACTACGCCCTCGACGAGAGCGAGAAAGCGGCGATCCTGCGCCAGCTCGAGGGCAAGCGCGGCACGCCCAACGTCCAGCGCTTCAAGGGCCTGGGCGAGATGAGCCCGCTGCAGCTGCGCGAGACTACCATGGCGCCCGAGACCCGGCGCCTGGTGCAGCTCACCCGCGAGGTCGGTGACGGCACCATGGAGATGATGGACATGCTGCTGGCCAAGAAGCGCTCCGCCGATCGCAAGAGCTGGCTGGAGGATTACGGCAATCTGGCGGATATCGAGGTGTAGCGCCGAGTGGTTGGTCGCCAGCGCTGGCGGTCCCTTTGGGGTCAGACCCCGGCCAAGACCATCCAGCCCGTCATGGTGCACGTTTTTAGCGGAATATCCCTCCGCCGGGGTCTGACCCCAAAGGGGCCATGCCGCCGACATGGGAAGGCCAGTACCGCAGCAGCACCAAGCGGATTCCCCCCCAGCCGGGGTCTGACCCCATAGGGGCTACCTCGGGGCCAGCTTCAAATCGGGTTTTGCGGTGCACGGCAACGGTCATGAAAATATGAAAGGGGTCAATCGATGACCATGGATATCCAGGTGGCGGAGGGCGACGTCGAGCGCCTCTCGCTGCGCGAATACACCGAGAAGGCGTACCTCGACTACTCGATGTACGTCATCCTCGACCGGGCGCTGCCCCATATCGGCGACGGCATGAAGCCGGTGCAGCGGCGCATCGTCTATGCCATGCGCGAGCTGGCGCTGAATGCCAACGCCAAGTACAAGAAGTCGGCACGCACCGTCGGCGACGTACTGGGCAAGTTCCACCCCCACGGCGACAGCGCCTGCTACGAGGCGATGGTGCTGATGGCCCAGCCGTTCAGCTATCGTTACCCGCTGGTCGACGGCCAGGGCAACTGGGGCAGCCCCGACGATCCCAAGTCGTTCGCCGCCATGCGCTACACCGAGGCGCGGCTGTCGAAGTTCGCCGAGGTGCTGCTCGCCGAGCTTGGCCAGGGCACGGTGGACTGGACCCCCAACTTCGACGGCACCATGAACGAGCCGGTGGTGCTGCCGGCGCGCCTGCCCCACGTGCTGCTCAACGGCGGTACCGGCATCGCCGTGGGCATGGCCACCGACATCCCGCCCCATAACGTGAACGAGGTGGTCGAGGCCACCTGTCACCTGCTGCGTCACCCCGAGGCGACCACGGCGGATCTCGGCCAGTACCTGCCGGCGCCGGATTTCCCCACCGAGGCCGAGATCATCACGCCGCGGGCCGACCTGCGCAAGCTCTACGATAGCGGTCGCGGCTCGGTGAAGCTGCGTGCCCGCTACCTCATGGAGGAGGGCAGCATCGTGATCACCGCGCTGCCCTACCAGGTCAGCGGCGCCAAGGTGCTCGAGCAGATCGCCGCCCAGATGCAGGCCAAGAAGCTGCCCATGGTGGCCGACCTGCGCGACGAGTCGACCCACGAGGAGCCGACCCGGCTGGTGATCGAGCCGCGCTCCAATCGGGTCGACATCGAGGCGCTGATGGCGCACCTGTTCGCCACCACCGACCTCGAGAAGAACATCCGCGTCAACATGAACGTGATCGGTCTCGACGGCCGGCCGCGGGTGCTGGCGCTGCCCGAACTGCTCGGCGAATGGCTGCGCTTCCGCCGTACCACGGTGCGCCGACGCCTCGAGCATCGCCTGGGCAAGGTGCAGGATCGCCTGCATATCCTCGAGGGCCTGCTCGTCGCCTACCTCAACATCGACGAGGTGATTCGCATCATCCGCGAGGAGGACGCGCCCAAGCCCGCGCTGATGGCGGCCTTCGGGCTCAGCGACCGCCAGGCCGAGGCAATCCTAGAGCTGCGCCTGCGCCACCTGGCCAAGCTCGAGGAGATGAAGATTCGCGGCGAGCAGGACGAGCTCGAGGCCGAACGCCAGCACCTCGAAGCGCTGCTGGGTAGCGAGGCCCGGCTCACCGACCTGATCGAGGAGGAGCTGCGCGCCGCCGGCAAGGAGTACGGCGACGCGCGGCGCTCGCCGATCGTCGAGCGCGAGGAAGCCCGGGCGCTCTCCGAGGTCGAGCTGGTCGGCGCCGATCCCGTCACCGTGGTGCTCTCCGAGAAGGGTTGGATCCGCAGTGCCAAGGGCCACGAGATCGATCCCGCCGGGCTCTCCTACAAGGCCGGCGACCGCTTCGCCCTGGCCGCCCGAGGCAAGACCAACCAGCCGCTGGTGCTGCTCGACGATACCGGGCGCGCCTATACCCTGGCGGCCCACAACCTGCCCAGCGCCCGCGGCCAGGGCGAGCCGGTCACCAGCCGGGTCAATGTGGTGGCCGGGGCCCACATGGCGGGGCTGATGCTGGCGCCGCCGGCCGCTCGTTTCCTGCTCGCCTCCGACGGCGGCTACGGCTTCGTGGCCCGGCTCGAGGAGCTGGTGGGCAAGAACAAGTCGGGCAAGGCGGTGCTCAGCGTGCCCAAGGGCTGCAACGTGCTGCCCCCGGTGCCGGTGCCCGAGGACGAGGGGGCCAGCGTGGCCGCGGTCTCCAACGAGGGGCGGCTGCTGGTCTTCCCCCTCGAACTGTTGCCCGAGATGGCCAAGGGCAAGGGCAACAAGATGATCGACATCCCCGGTGCCCGGGCCGCCCGGCGCGAGGAGTTCGTGCGCGACCTGGTGGTGCTGCCCGCCGGGGGCTCGCTGGTGATCCACGCCGGCAAGCGCCACCTGACCCTCAAGGCGGCCGATCTGGATTACTATCGTGGTGAACGCGGCCGGCGCGGCAGCAAGCTGCCTCGCGGCCTGCAGAAGGTGGACCGATTGGAGAGCCTGGCGCCCGAGACTTGATGTGGAAAGCTGGACACCCCTGGACCCGATATTGGCGATGCGGGCGGCACCGGGGGCAGGCATGAGTGGAGGTCCTTTTCCAGGGAAGGAAAAGGTAGCGCCCAGGGATGGGTTCACAGCGCCTCCACGAGGGCCTGTCCCCGGGAAAGCCGCCGCTTCCACTTGATGAGGCTGTAATGACACGACGAGTACTGATTCGCGCCACCGGCGCCGCGCGGCCCGGCCAGCTCGCCGGCCTGGGCCAGGCCATGGCGCGCAGTGGCGCCCGGCTGCTGGACATCAACCAGAGCGTGACTTTCGGCATGCTGTCGCTGGAGGCCCTGGTGGGGCTGGATCGCGACAGCGACCTGGAAGGCGCCTTGAGTGCCGCAGGCACTAGCCTGGGGCTGGATGTCCAGGCGGTCCAGGTCAGCGCCGAGGACTACCAGCGCTGGAGTGCCCAGGCCAGCCAGCCGCGCCTGATCCTGACCCTGCTGGCGCCGCACCTGCCGGCGGGCATCCTCGCCGAGGTGGGAGCGCTGACCGCCGAGCACGGCCTCACCGTGGAGCTGATCCACCGCCTCTCGGGCCGCGAGCCGCTGGACGGTGGCGTACCCCATGAGCACGAGAGCATCAGCGGGGCCTGTGTCGAGTGCTGGCTGCGGGGCGAGGAGCTCGATCTCGACGCCCTGCGCGAGAAGGCCCTGGCGCTGGGCGCCATGCACGGCGTCGACATCGCCATCCAGGAGGACTCCATCTGGCGCCGGCATCGTCGGTTGGTGTGCTTCGACATGGACTCGACCCTGATCCAGGCCGAGGTGATCGACGAGCTAGCCCGCCGCCACGGCGTCTACGACGAAGTCGCCGAAGTCACCGAACGCGCCATGCGCGGCGAGCTGGACTTCCAGCAGAGCTTTCGCGAGCGCATGGCCAAGCTCAAGGGGCTCGACGAATCGGTGCTCGCCGAGATCGCCGAGAGCCTGCCGCTGATGGACGGTGTCGAACGGCTGATGACGCAGCTCAAGCGCTTGGGCTACCGCACCGCGATTCTCTCCGGCGGCTTCACCTACTTCGCCCGCCATCTGCAGGAACGACTCGGCTTCGACGAGATCCACGCCAACGAGCTGGTGATCGAGAACGGCCAGGTGACCGGCGAGGTGCGCGAGCCGATCCTCGACGCCGAGCGCAAGGCGGAGCTGCTGCACGAGATTGCCGCGCGCGAGGGGCTCGCCATGGAGCAGACCATCGCCGTGGGCGACGGCGCCAACGACCTCAAGATGCTGGCCGCCGCCGGGCTCGGCATCGCCTTCCGCGCCAAGCCTCTGGTACGTGCCCAGGCCCGCCACTCGATCTCCACCCTGGGGCTCGACGCCGTGCTCTACCTGATCGGCTATCGCCAGGTGGACCTGGAGGAGTAGGGCCGTGAGCACCACCTTCGAGACCTGGCGCGAGCGTTTCGAGCGGCTGCGCGCCCACAAGGCCTTCGAGCTGACGGTGATCGCCATCATCGTCTTCTCGGCGCTGCTGATCGGCGCCAAGACCTACGAGGAGGAGGTCAGCCCCTTCCAGGAGTGGCTGCTATGGCTCGACACGGCGGTGACGATCTTCTTCCTGGTGGAGATCCTGATCCGCATGGCGGCGGAGAAGCGCCTGCGCGACTTCTTCAAGAAGGGCTGGAACGTCTTCGACTTCCTGATCGTCACCGCCAGCCTGATCCCCCTGGACGACTCCGAGATGGTGCTGCTGGCCCGCCTGCTGCGCATCTTCCGGGTGCTGCGCCTGGTGTCGATGATCCCCGAGCTGCGCATGCTGATCGCGGCGCTGTTCAAGTCGATCCCGCGCATGGGTTACGTGGCGTTGCTGATGTTCATCATCTTCTACATCTACGGTGCCATCGGCAGTTTCCTGTTCGCCAGCGTCGACGAGGCGCTGTGGGGCAACATCTCCCTGGCCATGCTGACGCTGTTCCAGGTCGCCACCTTCGAGAGCTGGGCCACGGCGGTGCTCTATCCGACCATGGAGCATTACCCCTACGCCTGGATCTTCTTCCTGACCTTCATCTTCCTCAACGCCTTCATCTTCCTCAACATGATGATCGGCATCGTGCTCGACGTGATGCAGAAGGAGAGCCTGGCCATCGAGCTGGAGAGCGGCCAGGGGGAGGCCGCCGAGCTGCATGGCCTGCGCGACGACGTGCGTCAGCTGCGCGACCAGCTGTCGCGGATGGAGGCGCTGCTGGAGCGACGTGGCGGCTAGACTGACCTGACAGGGAGTCAACCGGCCTCGATGCCCGAGGCCGGCCGAATACCCGAGGAGGACAGGGATGACCACTGCGCGACGCCAGGCACCACTGCCTTTCCTGCCACCGTATCTGCTCGAGCGCCTCGCCAGCACGGGGAGTCCCCGGCTGCGTGATTGCGCACGGCATACCCTGGTGGCCGACCGCCACTTCCGCGCCCGCCCCGGTGGCGCGACGCTGCCCGAGGGCAGCGCGCGACGCGGCGAACCGGCGCGCTATATCCATTCCGCCGACCAGCGCCCGGAACTGCCCGGCACTCTGGTGAGGCGCGAGGGGGAGGGTGACAGTGGCGATCCGGCGGTCGACGAGGCCTATCACGGCCTGGGGGCGACCTACCGCCTGTTCTGGGAGGCGTTCGGCCGCCACTCCATCGATGACCGGGGCATGGCGCTGCTGGCCACGGTGCACTATGGCCAGGACTACGAGAACGCCTTCTGGGACGGCAGCCAGATGGTGTTCGGCGACGGCGACGGCGAGCTGTTCAACCGCTTCACGATCGCCCTCGACATCATCGCCCACGAGTTGACCCATGGGGTGATCCAGCATGAGGCGGCGCTGGTCTACTCCCACCAGGCCGGTGCGCTCAACGAGTCGCTGTCGGATGTCTTCGGCAGCCTTACCAAGCAGCACGAGCGAGGGCAGAGCGCCGACCAGGCCGACTGGCTGATCGGCGCGGGGCTGTTCACCGACCGGGTCGCCGGACGTGCCCTGCGTTCCATGGCCGAACCCGGGACGGCCTACGACGATCCGGTGCTGGGGCGCGACCCCCAGCCGGGGCACATGGACGACTTCGTCGAGACCGAGGACGACAACGGCGGCGTGCATATCAATTCGGGGATCCCCAACCGCGCCTTCCATCTCGCCGCCACGATGCTGGGGGGCCATGCCTGGGAAAGCGCGGGGCCGGTGTGGTACGACACCCTGGTCGACCGACGCCTGGCGCGGGACAGCGACTTCGCCGCCTTCGCCGAGCTGACGCGGGCCAACGCCGGTCGTCGCTTCGGAGCCGCTAGCCGGGAGGCGGAGGCGATACGCGAGGCCTGGCGGGCTGTCGGAGTCCTGCCATGACACGACCCGCGGACCCGCCGACCCTGACCCCGACCAGCGTGCTCCGGCTCCGCCGCGAAGGCGGCGTGGCACACTTCCCCGGGCTGGCGCGTCCGCGGTGCATTCACTGTGCGCGGTGCAGCGAGGCGCAGCGCAGCGAGCTGCAGCGGCTGCTGGCGACCGTGGCGCAGGCGTGCCCCCCCGATGCCGCCATGGCGGGCACCGATCGGCGCCTGCTGCACCTGAGCGTGGAGGAGGACGGCGGCACGGTGGTGTGGACGCTGACGGTGGCCGAGGACGCGGTACCGCAGGCCCTCCTTCACTGGTGGCGCTGTGCCGCGAGTAAGGGGGCATGAAGGCATGAAATGGCGGTCCGGCTTGACAAGGGCGTCGCATGCTGATTTTCTAGACGTCATGAACACTCGATTTCGTCACCTCAGCCTGGACCTACGACTACTAACCGGCCTTTGAACGTGCCGGGCGATGCGTTGCGCATCGCATCTTTCAGTCCAGGTCTGCCGAGGTGTCGAAATGTCTTCCATCCGAATCGTTGTCCGCCGTAGCCGCTGTTCTCGCACGCCCGTCGTCGGTCGCGTGCAGCGCTTTGCTGCGTGCCCAAGCGCCCCGGTATGCTCCATGCATCCGGGGCGTTGTCGTTTCTGAATGCCGCCCGTCTTTCGCACACCAGCGTTGCCAGCCCAGGGAGAATGCCACCATGATGCTCGACAACCCCGCCACCAAGTATCGCCCCTTCGTCGCCGTCGATCTGCCCGACCGCCAGTGGCCCAATCGTCGCATCGAGACACCGCCCATCTGGTGCGGCGTCGACCTGCGCGACGGCAACCAGGCGCTGATCGACCCCATGGACCAGGAGCGCAAGCAGCGTTTCTTCGACCTGCTGGTGAAGATCGGCTTCAAGCAGATCGAAGTGGGCTTCCCCTCGGCGTCCCAGACCGACTTCGACTTCGTGCGCGCGCTGATCGAGCAGGACAAGGTGCCCGATGACGTCACCATCCAGGTGCTGACCCAGGCGCGTCCACACCTGATCGATCGTACCTTCGAGGCGCTCGCGGGGGCGAAGAACGCCATCGTCCACGTCTACAACGCCACCGACCCGGTGTTCCGCCGCGTGGTGTTCAACGTGAGCAAGAAGGAGTGCATCCAGATCGCGGTGGATGCCACCACGCAGATCCGGAGCCGCATGGAGGCGGCCCCGGAGACGAACTGGACCTTCCAGTACTCGCCGGAGCTGTTCACCACCACCGAGATGGACTTCGCCAAGGAAGTGGTCGAGGCGGTGATGGCGGCCTACGGCGCCAGCGCCGAGAAGAAGATGATCGTCAACCTGCCGGCCACCGTGGAGGCCGCCACCCCCAACAACTACGCCGACCAGATCGAGTGGTTCTGTCGCAACGTCAAGCACCGTGACCACCTGATCGTCAGCCTGCACCCCCACAACGACCGCGGCACCGGGGTGGCCGCCGCCGAGCTGGCACTCATGGCCGGTGCCGACCGCGTCGAGGGCTGCCTGTTCGGCAACGGTGAGCGCACCGGCAATGTCGACATCGTGACGCTCGCCATGAACCTCTACACCCAGGGCGTGCACCCGGGGCTCGACTTCTCCAATATCACCCCGATCATGCGTGAGGTGGAGTACTGCAACCAGCTGCCGGTGCATCCGCGTCACCCCTATGTGGGCGACCTGGTGTTCACCGCCTTCTCCGGTTCCCACCAGGACGCCATCAAGAAGGGCATGGCCGAGCGTCGCGCCAACCCGGACGCCATGTGGGAAGTGCCCTACCTGCCCATCGACCCGCTGGATGTGGGCCGCAGCTACGAGGCGGTGATCCGGGTCAACAGCCAGTCCGGCAAGGGCGGGGTCTCCTACCTGCTCGAGCAGGAGCACGGCATCGAGCTGCCGCGTCGCCTCTCGATCGAGTTCAGCCAGGTGGTGCAGGAGGTCGCCGACCGCACCGGGCGCGAGATCACCTCGCAGATGATCTACCAGGCCTTCGCCGACGAGTACCTGGAGCGACGTTCCCCCTACGCGCTGATCAACCATCGGCTCTCCTCCGAGCCCGACAGCCCCAGGGTAGCGCTGGAGGCCAACATCGAGGCCCGCGGCGAGCGCCAGGCGATACGCGGCGAGGGGAACGGCCCGCTGGCGGCCTTCATCAAGGCCCTGGCGGCGGCCGGCCACGACGTGGAGATCATCGACTACCACGAGCACTCCCGCGGCCAGGGCTCCGACGCCGAGGCGATCGCCTACGTGGAGGTGCGCATCGACGGCAAGGCGGTGTTCGGCGTCGGTACCGACGAGAGCATCACCAGCGCCTCCATGAAGGCGGTGATGAGCGCCATCAACCGCCATGTCTCCACCGCCGAGCCGGCGGCCAATGTGACCGCGGCCACCCTGGCCTGAGTCCGGCTGCGCCGGCCAGGAGCTTTACGCCATAAGCGGTAAGTCACCCCCCCCATGGAGTCTGCACTGCCCATGGGGGGTCTTATGGGTTACAGCTAAAGAGGCGTCCTGCTCGACCCTACAGCAGGTTCTTGTACAGTTTTCCCGCTTTCATGATGAGCAGCAGTTGCTCATCAGGGCGAGTCAGGACGGTGATATCGTCGAGGGGGTTGCTGCCCAGGACAATCAGGTCGCCACGGGCGCCGGGGGTGACTTCACCGAAGTCCCCAGTGTGGCCGTAGGCGTCGGCGGCGTGGCTGGTGGCGGCACGAATCAGCTCGTCGGTTGGTACTACGTCCTTGCGCAGGTGGAACTCATTGAGCTGATGGCGTTGCATGCGACCCAGCAGGTCGGAGCCGTAGAGCATCTTGACGCGATGGCGTTGGGCCATTTCGAGGGCCTTGCCCCCAGCGTCGAGCACGTCGAAGACCTTGCGCTGCAAGTGCTCTGCCATACCGGCTTCGACCCCTTCCTTGGCCAGGGCGTCGTAGGTGGAAAGTGTCGGCGTCAGGTAGGCATCGTGCTCGAGAAACAGCCGGCAGCTCTCTTCGTCCATCAGGTTGCCATGCTCAATGGTCTTGACGCCTCGCGGGATCAATCGATTGATGGCGCGGGCGGTGTAGGCATGGGCCATAGTGTGGATGTTGGCGGCGGTGGCCTCTTCGACGATGGCATCGATCTCTTCCAGAGAAAACTGGGTGCTATCGATACGGTCGGTGGGCGAGGAGACGCCTCCGGACGCCATGATCTTGATCTGGGTAGCGCCCTTGCGAATCTCGTCGCGGGCAGCACGACGCACCTCACTGACCCCGTCGCAGACGCGGCCGAGACCGGCGCAGCAGAAGCAGCCCTCGAAGGTGTGCTGCCCTGGGCCGCGCATGTCGGCGTGGCCACCGGTCTGTGAGAGGGCGTTGCCGGCGTACATGATGCGTGGGCCGATCAGGCTGTCTTCGTCCACTGCCTTGGCCAGGCCGTAGTCGGCACCACCGGCGTCGCGTACGGTAGTGAAGCCGCGCATCAGCATGTCTTCGAGCAGTTCGCTGGATTTGGCGCCGACGTAGAACGGTGAGAGCGTCTCGAGCAGCGCGAAGTTGGGGGTAATGGCAGTGACGTGGACGTGCGAGTCGACCAGGCCGGGCATCAGGTAGCGGCCCTTGAGGTCGATCACTCGGTCGTCGTTACCCTCCAGCGGTGACTCGCTGACGGCGACGATACGGCCATCCTGGATGCGAACGTGGCGGTCGGCGAGCACCTTGCCATGACGGGTGTCGATGATGTTGGCATTGAGCAGGCGTGTCGTGGTCATGAGGTTTCCTTGAAGTTGTAGAGGCTGTCTTAGAACATCTGTTGCGGTAGGTAGAGAGAGAGTGCCGGGATCAGCACGATCAGCAGCAGGGCGACGACGTCCATGACGATGAACCAGCTCACGCCCTTGAAGACTTCGGGAAGGGTGACGCTGTTGCCCAGCGAGCCCTTGATGACATAGACGTTGAGCCCGATCGGAGGGGTGACCAGGCCAACTTCGAGCAGCTTGACGACGATGATGCCAAACCACACCAGGTTGAGGTCGGCGCCTTGTACCAAAGGCAGGATCAGCGGCAGGGTCAGCAGCAGCAGGCCAATGGAGTCGATGAACATGCCCAGCACGAGGTAGATCAGCGCCACCGCGAGAATGATCCACCAGGTCTCGGTGCTGACCCCGAGGATCAGCTCGGCGAAGGCAGCGGGTACGCCACTCATGGCCAGAAAGCGGGTGAAGAACAGCGAGCCAATCAGGATGATGAAGATGCTCGCGGTGCTCACTGCGGTGCGAATCAGCGCTTCCCGTAGCGCGGTGACGGTGAGTGTGCGTCGGGCGAAGGCGATCAGGGCGGCGATGGTGGTTCCCACGGCGCCAGCCTCTGTGGGCGAGAAAATGCCGAGGAAGATCCCGCCGAGTACCGCACCGATCAGCAGTGGCAGTGGCCAGATGTTCTTGAAGGCGTCCCATTTCTCGTCCCAGCTGGAGCGCACGTTGGTGTTGCCGGCCAGGCTCGGGTTGAGCTTGGTGCGGACCATGATCATGACGATGTAGAGCAGCGCCGACAGTACCCCGGGAATGAAGCCGGCCATGAATAGCTGACCCACCGAGACCTGGGCGTAGACGCCGTAGAGCACCAGCAGCACGCTGGGCGGAATCAGCGATCCGAGGGTGCCGGAGGCGGCGATGGTGCCGGTAGCGAGCCCCTTGTCGTAGTTGTGCTTGAGCATTTCGGGGACGGCGATGCGTGACATGGCCGCCGAGGTGGCCACGCTGGAGCCCGAGGCCGCGGCGAAGAACGCCGAGGCCATCACGCTCGACACTGCGAGTCCGCCCGGCAGCCGGGCCAGGTAGAGGCGCATGGCATGGAACAGGCCCTGGGTCATGTGGGTGGTGGTGCACAGGTAACCCATGAACAGGAACATCGGTGCAGCAGTCAGCTCCCAGGTGCCGGCGAAGTCGAACGGGGTCGCCGAGATCATGCCCCAGGCCACGCGCATGCTGGTCATTTCGCTGATGCCGATGATCGACACCAGTCCCAGGGCGACGCCGATCGGCACGCGCAGGGCGATAAGGGCCAGGGCCATGGCAATGCCTGCCATGCCGATCTCGAGATTACTCATGTAAGGACTCCTACAGCGCTTGGCGGAGACGTAGCGCCTTGATCATGTTGGCGAGGATGGCCAGGCACATGGCGGCGAAGCCGACTGGTAATGCCCAGCGGCTGGGCCAAAGGTAGAAGCGGAAGTTGGCCATGGCGGTTTCCAGTCGTGTGGTGGCGCGCACGGCATCGAGATAGCTCTGGTAGCAGAGCATCCCGAAGTAGAGCAGGCCGAGACTGCCGGCGAACAGGTAAAGCCCCAACTGGACCGCAGGTGGGAAGCGGCCGACCAGGACGTCGACGCTGATGTGTTCCTGCTTGAGTTCGACATAGGCCAACGGCAGGAATACTACGGCGACCATGTAGTAGAAGGAGACGACTTCCAGGGTGCCGGGGAATGACTTGCCGACCACATAGCGCAGGACCACGTCCAGCGAGATATGCAGCGCCATGAGCATCAGGAACAGGGCCGAGAGCATCAGGGCGCTCCTGGCCACCCATGCGCTCAGCGTTTCGGTCGCTTTCGCGATCATATGGGGTCTCTCCTGACGGTGTCCGAGGCGGAAAAGCCCAGTTCGAGCAGCGTCTGCTTCCAGAACAGCAGCATGTCTCGGTAGAGTTCGGGGTCCTCGCGCCATATGCTCTGGGCGCCCATGCCGCGCATCATGCACAGGGTGGCATTGAGGGCCACCCGCTTCTGGTGAGAACTGTGCTCGGCACTGGTGACCAATTGCTCCCAGATACGCTCGAGGGAGGCATTGAACTTCGCCGCCAGTGGTACCAGCACCTCCATGATGGCGGGATCGGTACGTGCCGTGGTGAGGTATTCCAGGGTGACCATATACATGTCGCCCTTGAAGTGCTCATGCAGCGCCTGCAGCAGGGTGTCAAAGTCGAGTTCACCCGCCTTGACCCGCATCGCCATGTCGCGGACGCTGTCGACCTCACGGTTGAGCAGATCCTCCAGGGCGGCCCGCATCAACGACTCCTTGGAGGGGTAGTGATGCACCAGAGCACCCCGGGAGACGCCGGCCTGGCGGGCTATGTCTACGGTCGAGGTGGCGCGAATGCCCCTTTCAAGAATGCATTCGATGGTCGCTTTCATGACCCGAGCCTGGGTCTGGCGTGAACGTTCCCCTTGTGTCTGGCGTTTGGTCATGACGAGCTCTCTCTTGACGGCGGCCGCCTCGCAGAGGCGGCCCGGATCGAACCGGTATCAGTAGATACCGTAGTCTGCCGGCAGCTTATCGAAGATCTCGCGCATCGCCAGTTCGGCCAGGGCCTCTTCGTCTTCGCGATCGACGCCACCGACCAGGGTTTCCCACTTTTCATAGGTGGCCAGGAAGTCGTCGATCAGCGCTTGGGGCTCCTCGACGCCGTACTGGTCGCGAGCGGTGTCGTAGACACTTTCTAGTGTCCGCTCGCGGAAGGCTTCCACCGAAGCCATCAGGTCGTCTCCGGGCTCATAGACGTTGTTGCCGTGGGAGATGGCCTCTTCCAGTGCGGCATCGGCGGTGCCCAGGTACTGGACGATCATGCGCGTCATGGCCTTGGCGGTGGCTTCCTTGAAGACGTCGCGGTGCTCGTCGCTGAGACCGGCCCAGAATTCGGAGTTGAAGCCCCATTGCGGGCCCGACCAGTACATGCCGGTGGGCAGCAGGGTGGTGTGCTCGGCGACCTCCCACAGTGAGCGGTCGATGAGGTCGTTGGCGGCATTGGAGGCGCAGTCCAGCGAGCCGCGGTCAAGGCCGCTGTACATCTCGCTGGAGGGCACGTTGACCGGCGTGCCCCCGGCTTCCTCGACCCACGCTGAGACGGTCGAGCCGGCGGTACGGATGCGCTTGCCGCGCAGTTCGTCGAGGGTACGGACCGGCTCGCGGCAGAACAGCACATAGGACGGGGTGTTGTAGGCACCGAGATAGACGATGTCCAGCTCCTCCCATTCGGCGAGCTGGATGGGGTTGTTGAGGCTGAAATCGGTCACCGCGAGGATGCCGATCAGCGGGTCGTCGAAGTTGAAGCCCAGCTCCTGCACGGCGTTGGCCACCGGCATCTCCGAGGGTGTGTAAACGGCCGCGTGGTGAGCGACCTGGACGATGTTGTCCTGGATCCCCTGCAGGTTGGCACGGGGTGCCAGCAGGACGGTGCCGGTGTAGACCTCGGGTTGCAGTTCGCCGTTGGAGAGTTCCTTGACCGTCTCGGCCCACTCGATATAGCCGTACCGGGAGTGGGGATGCTGTTGATCGTAGAACGAGTTGGCAATGAACGAGGTCGAGGCCTGTGCCGAGGTAGCGAAGATGGGCAGCGCCAGCGCAGCGACAGCCAGTGTCAGCGCGTTGCGAGTAAAGGTCATGTAGTTCTCCAGGCCGTGACGGTCGGCAGCTTGTTGCTATTGTGTTGTGTAATGTCATCTGGATGGCACGTCGCAGGATGGCGAACGCGCTGGATTCAATCTAGACTCTGTCCAACAAAAAAACAAGCAAGACTGTTTGTTTTTTTGTTGGTGCGCTGCATGGAGAGATTTAACGTAATGATATTAAAGGATAATAATACACGGCTGGATATGGCCGGCACCTGGCGGGGTATTCGCCTGATGATGCCGTTGGCTGCCTTCACGGTGGCTTTCGGGTTGGCATTTGGTGTGGCCGCCGTGCATCGAGGGCTTGCCGACTGGGAGGCGATGATGATGAGCCTGTTCGTGTTCGCCGCACCATCGCAGTTCGCGGCGCTGGAACTGTGGCGTTCGCCTTTGCCATTGTTGGCACTGGCGGCGATCACCCTCGCCATCCATACCCGCCATATGCTGATGAGTGCGGCACTTTATCCATGGCTCGAGGCACTGCCCCGGCGCCAGCAGTTTGCCATGGTGGTGCTGCTGACCGACTCCAGCTGGGCGATGGCGCTGGGGGAGTATCATCGTGGTGAGCGTAATCTCGGCATTCTGCTGGGTGGCGGCATCGCGCTGTGGAGTGCCTGGGTGGTGGGGACCGCCGTAGGGTTAGCGTTCGGGGGGGAGATCACCGAGCCGGAACGCTTCGGTCTCGATGTGATCATGCTCTGTTTTCTGCTGATGATCGTGGTGGGAGGCAGCCCTCGTGCGGTAATGGTCCTACCCTGGTTGGCGGCGGCGGTCAGTGCACTGATGGCGTACTGGTGGCTGCCGCCTTATCTGCATGTGATGGTCGGTGCGCTGACCGGTGGTGCGGTGGCAGTGCTGTTGCCGGGGCGCTGGTTCGGGTCGACCACCTCATGAGTTTGCCAGTGGTTTGGCAGTCGCTGGTAGCTATCGGCCTGATGGTGGTGATCGCCTATGGCTCCCGGGTGGTCGGTCTGCTGATCATGTCGCATGTGCCGCTGGGCACCAGAGTGCGGCGCTTCGTCGATGCCATGTCGAGCTCGGTGCTGATCGCGGTGATCGCGCCGATGATCGTACACGGTGACGGCGGAACACGATTGGCGGCCGTGGCGGCGGGAGGGGTGGCGATCGCCTGGCGGAGCCCACTTCTCGCCATCGCACTAGGAATGGCTAGCGCAGCGGTCTGGCGTTGGTGGTGGAGTGGTTAATGCCAAGCTTATCGAGCACGGCAAGAGGATTCGAGCGTTCGAGTAGCCGTTGTTTTCACAGCGGCGTCTTGCTCGCCTCGCCGGGGATCTCTCGCACCAGTCGTGGCATCAAGAAGCCCGGCAGCACCTTTCTGAGGACCGCGACCAGCGCGCGGGCATCTAAGTCGGGGACGTCGAAATGGGCGGCACCGGCCACCGGGTCGAGCACATGCAGGTAGTAGGGCAGTACCCCGGCCTCGAAGAGGCGCTCGGAGAGCGCGGCCAGGGCGTCCACCGAGTCGTTGACGCCGCGCAGCAGCACGCTCTGGTTGAGCAGCGTGACGCCGGCCGCCTTCAGGCGCGTACAGGCCGCGATCACCGCCTCGTCGATCTCGTTGGCGTGGTTGACATGCAGCACCACCACCGTCTGCAGCCGGGTGGCGGAGAGCCAGCCGAGCAGAGCGTCGTCGATGCGGTCGGGGATCACCACCGGCAGGCGGGTGTGAATCCGCAGCCGCTTCAGGTGGGGAATGGCCTCGAGGCGCGCCACCAGCCAGGCGAGCCGGCGGTCGCTGGCGGCCAGCGGGTCGCCGCCGGAGAGGATCGCCTCGCGGATGCTCGGGTCGGCGCGCAGCGTCTCCAGGGTCTCGTCCCACTGGGCCCGGGAGGGCGAGTTCTCCTCGTAGGGGAAGTGGCGGCGGAAGCAGTAGCGGCAGTTCACCGCGCAGGCGGGGCTGGCGATCAGCAGCACCCGGCCGGCGTACTTGTGGATCAGGCCGCGCGCCGGGGTGTGCTCGGCCTCGGCCAGGGGGTCGGCCACATAGCCCGGCCGGGTGTCGGCCTCCTCGCCCAGCGGCAGCACCTGGCGCAGCAGCGGATCGGTGGGGTCGCCGGGGCGGATGCGGGCGAGATAGGCCTCCGGCACCCGCACCTCGAAGAGGCGATGCCCGGCCTCGGCGCCGGGCAGCCAGGTGTCGTCCAGCCCGAGGCGCCGGCACAGCTCGCGCGGGTCGCGGACCGCCCGGGCCAGTTGGGTCTGCCAGGGCGCGGCGATGGTCAGGGGCGTCACCTCCCGGTCGGGACGCTGCACAAGGGCGGGGCTTCGGGTTATCATGCGGCACACCAGTCAATGCGGGCGAGGGACGAGCCCTCGTCGAACTTCGTTTGCTTGGGCGCGCCGTCGGCCAACGCCGGTGGCGCGCTCGAACATGGGTGAGAGATCATGGCGAACTATTCTACCAATGAATTCAAGGGCGGTCTGAAGGTGATGCTCGACGGCGACCCCTGCACCATCGTCGAGAACGAATTCGTCAAGCCGGGCAAGGGGCAGGCCTTCAACCGCGTGAAGCTGCGCAACCTGATCACCGGGCGCGTCTGGGAGCGCACCTTCAAGTCCGGCGAGTCCCTCGAAGGTGCCGACGTGATGGACCTGGAGATGGAGTACCTCTACAACGACGGCGACATGTGGTACTTCATGAAGACCGATGGCTCCTTCGAACAGTACGCGGTGGAGAAGAAGGCCCTGGGCGATACCGAGAAGTGGCTCAAGGAGCAGGTGCCCTACACCGTGACCCTGTGGAACGACAACGCCATCGCCGTCAGCCCGCCCAACTTCATCGAGCTGGAAGTGGTCGAGACCGACCCGGGCCTCAAAGGCGACACCGCCCAGGGCGGCTCCAAGCCGGCGACCCTCTCCTCCGGCGCCGTGGTGCGCGTGCCGCTGTTCATCAACCAGGGCGAGGTGTTGAAGGTCGATACACGCTCCGGCGAGTACGTCTCCCGCGCTTGAGGTGCGGCCCTTCCTGCGCTCGCTCATACGGCGTTGAATCCTGGCACGGCTTGCTCATTTAGCGCTGCTAAACTCCGCCGCCTTAGCCAGGATTCGCCTGGTCTGAGCATCGCTCGGAGAGGGCGATTAAGTTACTGTGTGGGCAAGCGCCGGATCAGCCACACTCTGCCACGGCTACCACGTAGGCCACGCTAATCCAGCGTGGCCTTCATCGTTCCGGAGAAAGTGTCATGGCAACCGACTGGCGTCCCACGGCGAGTATCGAGACCCTGCGCGAGCGCGCCCGGCTGCTGGCCGAGGTGCGGGCCTTCTTCGCCCAACGCGGCGTGCTCGAGGTGGAGACCCCGGTGCTGGGCCACGGTGGCAGCACCGACCTGCACCTGGCGTCGCTGTCCGTCGCGGCCACCACGCCGGCCGGTCGCCAGCGGCTCTGGCTGCAGACCTCGCCGGAATTTCACATGAAGCGGCTGCTTGCCGCGGGCAGCGGGCCGATCTTCCAGCTGGCGCGCAGTTTTCGCGACGGCGAGGTGGGGCGGCGCCACAATCTCGAGTTCACCCTGCTGGAATGGTACCGCCCGGGCTTTTCCCTCGACGAGCTGATCGAGGAGACGGCGGCGCTGGTTCGCACGGTACTCGGGCGCGACCCCGGCCCGCTGCGCCGGCGTCGCTACCGCGAACTGTTCCGCGAGACGTTGAACCTCGACCCGTTCGCGACTCCGCTCGCCGAGCTGCAGCGGCTGGCCGGCGAGCATGGCCAGCTGGCGATGGACGGGAGTCCGCGGGAGACGTGCCTGGATCTGCTGATGAGCCTCGCCATCGAGCCGACGCTGGGGCGGGACGGGCTGGACGTGGTGGTCGACTATCCGGCCAGCCAGGCGGCCCTGGCGCGGCGCCATCGCGACCCCGAGGACGGCGAGTGGGTGGCGTCGCGTTTCGAGGTCTACCTGGCGGGGCTGGAGCTCGCCAACGGCTACGACGAGCTCACCGATGCCGCCGAACAGCGCGCCCGCTTCGCCGGGGACAACGCCGAACGCCGCCGGCTGGGCCTGCCCGAGGTGGACGTCGACGAGCATCTGCTGGCGGCGCTGGCACACGGCATGCCGGCCGGTAGTGGCGTGGCGCTGGGCATCGACCGGCTGATCCAGCTGACCCTGGGCAGGGCGAGCGTGGCGGAGGTGCTGGCCTTCGCTACCCCGCGCTGCTAGGCGTCGCTGCCGGGCAGTGCCCCCAGCGACTGGCCCATGCTCACCTTGGCGCCGGGGTCGAGGTCGTCCGCGAAGGTCGCCGGCTCGGCGAAGGCCATCACCACGGTGGAGCCGAGCTTGAAGCGGCCCATCTCCGCGCCCTTCTCGAGCCGTACCGGGGTATCGAAGCGGATGCGCCGGATCTGACCCGAGAGCGGCGTGATCTGGCCGGCCCACACCGTCTCGATGGCGGCGACGATCATCGCCCCCACCAGCACCACCGCCATGGGCCCGTATTCGGTGTCGAAGTGACACACCAGGCGCTCGTTGCGGGCGAACAGGTTGGGCACGTGCTCGGTGGTGGCGGCATTGACCGAGAACAGCCGGCCCGGCACGTAGACCATGTCGGTCAGGGTGCCGGTCAGCGGCATGTGTACCCGATGGTAATCCTTTGGGGAGAGGTAGACGGTGGCGAAGCTGCCGCCCAGGTAGCGCCTGGCCGCCTCGCCGTCGCCGCCGAAGAGCTCCATCGCCGAGAAGCGATGCCCCTTGGCCTGCAGCAGCTGGCCGGCCTCGATGGTGCCGAACTGCGAGAGGGTGCCGTCGGCGGGGCTGAGCACGCCCTCACCGAGGGGCCGGGCATCCGCCTTCAGTGCCCGGGTGAAGAAGTCGTTGAAGCTGACGTAGGCGGTCGGGTCGGGCTCGGCGGCCTCGCGCATGTCGACCTTGAACTGCTTGATGAAGGCGCGGATCAGGGCGTTCTTCAGCCAGGGCTGACGGCAGTCGGCGAATTGGCCCACCAGCCGTGACAGCAGGTGGTGTGGAATGGGGTACTGGATCAGGGCGAAGAGTCGGGAAAGCGGCACTAGAGGGATTCCATCCTATTTTTCGATCGGCGTATCGTCGCGATTGCCCCACTCCTTCCAGGAGCCGGCGTAGCCGCGGATCTTCTCGAAGCCGAGTGCCCGTCCCACCAGCCAGGTGAAGCCGCTGCGGTGGTGGCTCTGGCAGTGGGTGACCACCTCCATGTCCGGGGTCAGGCCCAGGGCCTCGAGCTCGGTGATCAGCTCGGCGTAGTCACGGATACGCAGGGCGCGCTCACGATCCATGGCGTCGGTCCACTCCATGTTGACCGCCCCGGGGATATGGCCGAGGTGCCGGTTGTCGCCCTTCTCGCCGTCGTACTCGGCCCGGGAGCGGGCGTCCCAGACGGCGAAGCCCTTCTCGCCCAGGCGCTCCTGGAGTTCGAGGCGGTCGATGGCCACCTCGGGATGGAGGATCTCGGCCTCGTACTCGCTGGGCACGGGGGCGTGGGGCTCGGTGGACACCGACAGTCCGGCTTCCCGCCAGGCGTGGATGCCGCCGTTGAGGTAGGAGTAGCGGGTATGGCCGATCAGTTCCAGGGTCCAGAGCAGGCGACCGGCCCAGCCACCGCCTTCGTCGTCGTAGGCCACCACATGGGTGTCACGGGTCAGGCCGAGCGACGAGAACAGCTGCGAGAGCGCCGCCGGGGAGGGCACCTTGCAGGGCACTTCCCCCTCGCCGCTCAGCAGCAGGCGATGATCCAGGAAGACGGCGCCGGGGACATGGCCCTGGCCGTAGCTCTCGGCCTTGAGCGGTACGTCGATGATCAGCAGCGACGGCTCGTCCAGGTGCTCGGCGAGCCGCTCGGGCTCGACGATCAGCGGCAACAGGTTGTCTTCTGAACTCATGGCACTCTCTCCTACCTTCAGGCCCGAATCGGGGCTCGTCGACATTGACGTTCTTGTCTCAGCTCTCGTCGAGAGTGTCGACGATGCGTCGAAAGCTGGCAAAGCGTTCGGGATGAATCTCGCCGCGTTCCACGGCCGTCAGCAGGGCGCAGCCCGGCTCGTGGCGGTGGCGGCAATCACGGAAACGGCAGTGGCCCAGGTGGTCACGGAACTCGATGAATCCCTCGGCGACCTGCTGCTCGTCCAGGTGGACCAGGCCGAACTCACGGATCCCCGGCGAGTCGATCAGCTCGCCACCGGCGGCGGCGGGCAGTCGGTAGAGGCGCGCCGTGGTGGTGGTATGGGTGCCCTTGCGCGAATCCTTCGACAGGGCCCCGATGCGGAGTTCCTCGTCGGGCAGCAGGCGGCCGATCAACGAGGACTTGCCCACGCCACTCTGGCCGACGAAGACCGAAGTGCGGCCGTCCAGGCGGGCCAGCAGGGCCGTGAGCCCATCCGCGCGTGCCGTGGTGGTGGTCACCACCGGGTAGCCCAGCGCCTCGTAGCGGCCGAGTAGCTCACGCAGCTCGCCGCCGTCTCTCGGCAGCAGGTCGATCTTGTTGAGCACCAGTACCGGGGCGATGCCGGTGGCCTCGGCGGCCACCAGGTAGCGGTCGATCAGGTTGGCGTGGGGTGCCGGCTCCACGGCGAAGACGATCAGGATCTGGTCGATGTTGGCCGCTACCGGCTTGAGCTGGCCGCGGGCGTCGGGGCGTTCGAGCACGTTGTCGCGTTCGGCTCTCGCCACCACCACGCCGCTGCCGTCGCTAGCGGCACGCCAGATCACGCGGTCACCGGTGACCAGCCCCTCGAGGTTGGCCCGCAGGTGGCAGCGCGCGGCAGCGCCGTCGCCCTCGGGGGCGACGTCCAGGGTGCGGCCGAAGTGGGCGATCACTCGGCCCGGTTGCTCGGGGCCGTATTCCCCGGCGGCGAGCCTGCCGGCGTCACGGGAATCGAGCTGCTCGGCTCGCCGCGCGCGCTCGGCCTGGATCTTCTCGATGCGCCAGCGCTGCTGGCGGCTCAACTTGCGTTTGCTCATGGGGGCCCGAAGCTCGGTACAATGGCGGTATTGTACTCACCCGAGGTGCCCGCTGTCGCCAGCCATGCCGCCGCACCGCCCAGCAAGGAAACCCGCATGCCCGAAACGAGTGAAAAGCGTGACCCGCGCACGCAGCGCCTGGTGTGGATCGACCTGGAGATGACCGGACTCGACCCGAATCGCGAGCGGATCATCGAGATCGCCACCCTGGTGACCGACAATGACCTCAACCTGGTGGCCGAGGGGCCGGTGATCGCCGTGCACCAGCCCGACAGTCTGCTCGATGCCATGGACGACTGGAACCAGAAGACCCACGGCGAGTCGGGCCTGGTCGAGCGGGTGAAAGCCAGCCGGGTCGACACCGCCGAGGCGGAACGCCGCACCCTCGAGTTCCTGCGCGAGCACGTCGAGCCCGGCACCTCGCCGATGTGCGGCAACAGCGTGCACCAGGATCGCCGCTTCATGGAGCGCGAGATGCCCGAGCTGCTGGCGTTCTTCCACTACCGCAACCTCGACGTCTCGACGCTGAAGGAACTGGCCAGTCGCTGGAACCCGGGCGCCCTGGCGGGCTTCAGCAAGCGCAACGTGCACCTGGCGCTGGACGATATCCGCGAGTCGATCGACGAGCTGGCCCACTACCGCACCACCTTCCTGCGTCTGCCGGGCACGGAGCGTGACGAGGAGGAGTGACCCGGCGGCGCGGGGAGCTGTAAGCCGTAAGCTGCGAGACTGGCAGGTTTGGTGGCCGCCAACATCGAGCGGCGCCGGGGACGGGCGCGAGCGAAGCTCCTTTTTCATGGACGAAAAAGGGAGCGCCCAGGGACGGGTTCACAGCGTCTTCGCGAGGGCCTGGCGCCGGATCAGCCGCGACTAGAAACCTCGCTGCTAGGTGCTGGCGATCAGCCGCTCACGTTTCTGCCGCTGGCGGGCCAGGGCCCAGCGCACGTGCTCGCGTACCAGGTCGGAGGGGTAGGGCAGGCGTGCCATCAGCGCGGCCTCCACCGCCTCGCTCCAGGGGGCGTTGCCGAGCCCCACCGCCAGGTTGCGCAGCCAGCGCTCGTAGCCGATGCGGCGGATCGGGCTGCCGGCGGTCTTCTCCAGGAACTCCTCCTCGCCCCAGGCGAAGAGGCTCACCAGGCTGGCCCGGTCCAGGTCGTGGCGGGGGGCGAAGTCGGCCTCGCGCGTGGTGCGGGTGAAACGGGTGAAGGGGCAGACCAGCTGGCAGTCGTCGCAGCCGAACACGCGGTTGCCCATGGCCTCGCGGTAGCGCTCGGGAATGGCGCCGAACAGCTCGATGGTCAGGTAGGAGATGCAGGCCCGGGCGTCGACCACGCGATCCTCGACGATGGCCCCGGTGGGACAGGCGGTGCGACAGGCGCTGCAGCTGCCGCAGTGGTCGCCCTCGAAGGGCTCGTCCACCGGCAGCGGCAGATCGGTATAGAGCTCGCCGAGGAAGAACAGCGAGCCGGCCCGGGGATTCAACAGCATGGCATTCTTGCCGAACCAGCCGAGCCCCGCCTTGCGCGCCAGCGCCCGCTCCATCACCGGGGCGGAGTCGACGAAGGCGCGATAGCCGAAGGGGCCTACCTCGGCCTCGATCCATTTCGCCAGGCTGGCCAGGCGCTTGCGCATCAGCTTGTGGTAGTCGCGCCCCGTGGCATAGCGGGAGACGTAGGCGACCGCCGGCTGGCCGAGCACCTTGGCGGTCTCCACCTCGGCGGGCAGGTAGTCCAGGCGCACGCTGATCACCCGCAGCGTGCCGGGCACCAGCTCGGCGGGGCGGGTGCGCTTGGTGCCGTGCCTGGCCATGAAGCCCATCTCGCCGTGGTGGCCGGCGGCCAGCCAGCGCTCGAGGCGCTGTTCGTCCTCGGCCAGGTCGGTGTCGGCGATGCCCACCTGCTGGAAGCCGAGCTCGCGTCCCCAGGTCTTGATCCGGTCGGCCAGGGCCTGGAGGTCGGGCGGGGTGTCGGGAATCGGCGCCGGGGCGCTCATGATGGAAAGACCGCGATTGTTGAAAAAATGGACAAAAACGCGCCTCGACGCTCATTTTGATGCCGAGGGACTTGGCGCGAGGCGTGAAGAACTTACACTCCATGGTAAAGCATCACGTTCAAGGGAGACACCGGATGTCCGTCGAGTCGTTCGACCATCGGGACCGTCCAGGCCGCCCGCTCTATCGCGCCGAACAGGTGCGTGAGCTCGATCGCCGTACCATCGCCGCGGGGATCGAGGGCTTTGCCCTGATGCAGCGCGCCGCGATGGCCGCCTGGCAGGGCCTCAAGGCACGGTGGCCGGGGGTGCGCTCGATCACCGTGTTGTGCGGCGGTGGCAACAACGGCGGCGACGGCCATGTGCTGGCGGCACTGGCCGCTGCCGAAGGCCTGGCAGTACAGCGTATCCTGCTCAAGGCGGTGGACGAACTGACCGGCGACGCCCGGCGCGCCGCCGAGATGGCAAACGCCGCCGGCGTGGGCATCGAACCCTGGCATCCGGCTCTGGCCCTGCGCGGCGAACTGCTCGTCGATGCCCTGCTCGGCACCGGTCTCACCGGCGAGGTGCGCGGGACGTTCCGCGAGGCCATCGACGCCGTCAATGACAGCGGGCGGCCGGTGCTGGCCATCGATATCCCCTCCGGGCTGCATGCCGATTCCGGTGCCGTGCTGGGCGAGGCCATTCGGGCGACTCGCACGGTGACCTTTATCGGCGACAAGCTCGGGCTGCATACCGGGGCGGCGTCGGCTCATGTCGGCGAGCTGGACTTCCGTGCGCTGGGGGTCGATGCCGAGGAGCAGGCCGACCTGCTGCCGGCGGCTCGCCTGCTCGATGCGGGACTGATCGGCGCCTGGCTCCCGCCTCGCCAACGCAACGCCCACAAGGGCGACTTCGGTCATGCCTTGATCCTCGGCGGGGCACCCGGTTTCGGCGGGGCGGCCCTGCTGGCCGCCGAGGCCTGTGCCCGCCTGGGGGCCGGGAAGGTCAGCCTGGCCACCGCCCCGGAGCATGTCACGGCGAGCCTGGTCCGCCGACCCGAGGTGATGGTGCACGGCGTGCGCGGCGCCACCGACCTGGGCGACTTGCCGGGACAGGCCGGGGTGCTGGTGGTGGGGCCGGGGCTGGGGCAGGGCAGCTGGGGGCAGGGCATGCTGCAGGCGGCCCTGCAGGCTGGCAAGCCCCTGGTGGTCGATGCCGACGGCCTCAACCTGCTGGCGGCGCGTTTTGCCGGCCAGCGCCGGGACGACTGGATCCTGACCCCGCACCCCGGTGAGGCGGCGCGCCTGTTGGGCATGAGCGCCGCCGAGGTCGAGACCGACCGCCCCGCGGCGGCGCACGAACTGCAGCGGCGCTACGGTGGTGTGGTGGTGCTCAAGGGGGCCGGCACCCTGGTGGCCGGGCCGCAGGGACTCGCCGTCTGCCCCTGCGGCAACCCGGGCATGGCCAGCGGCGGCATGGGCGATGCGCTCACGGGGATGCTGGGTGGCCTGCTCGCCCAGGGCCTGCCCCTGGAGGCGGCCGCCCGGGTGGGCGTGCTGGTGCATGCCCTGGCCGCCGACATGGCGGCCGACGACGTCGGCGAGCGTGGTCTGCTGGCCGGCGATCTGGCATCCTATGCCCGTTTGTTGATCAACCCGGGGGCGGGCGATGGCCATGCTGCTGCGACTCGATGACGAAGACCGCCAGGTCGCCCTCGGCGAGAGCCTGGGGCGGGCGCTGCAGGGGCACGGCCGAGTGCACCTGGCCGGTGAGCTGGGCGCCGGCAAGACCACCCTGGCGCGCGGTATCCTGCGTGCCCATGGGCACCAGGGCGCGGTGAAGAGCCCCACCTATACCCTGGTGGAGCCCTATCGGCTCGCCGGGGCGTGCATCCACCATTTCGACCTCTACCGCCTCGGTGACCCCGAGGAGCTGGAGTTCATCGGTGGGCGCGACCTGATGGCCGAGGACGCCCTGTGCCTCATCGAATGGCCGGAGCGTGGCGAGGGCTGGCTGCCGACGCCCGACCTGGTGGTGAGCCTGGCGCTCGCCGGTGCGGGCCGCGAGGCGCGCCTCGCGGCATTCAGTGATCATGGCCGCCGGGTACTGGCCCGGCTGGCCGCCGACCCGGAGTGGCTCCGGGACAGGAGCTGCGTCGACATGGATGGTGAGACGGCGCCATGAGGAAGGTTTCATTCGGTCGCCGCCTGCTGGTGGCTTCATTATTGCTGGCGACCTGGCTGATGGCCGGGGGGGCCGGGGCGGGTCAGGTCGAGAACATGCGCCTGTGGGCCGCCCCGGACCATGCCCGGCTGGTCTTCGATCTCTCCACCGCTCCCCGAGCCAATGTCTTCACCCTGGACAACCCTCGGCGCCTGGTGATCGACCTGGACGACAGCCGTCTCGAGGCCGACGTCAACCGACTGGATCTCGCCGGCAGCGCCATCAGCCGGGTGCGCACCGGCGTTCGCGACGGCAACGGCCTGCGGGTGGTGCTCGAGCTGGAGCGTGAGGTGGAGCCGCGGCACTTTACCCTCGAACCCAACGATCAGTACGGTCATCGCCTGGTGGTGGACCTGGAATACCCCGGCGAGAGCGCCGTGGAGGATCCCATCGATCCCATCGAGGCGATGATCCGTGAGCAGGAGATCGCCGCCAACCGGGCCCGGGCGGGAGTAGGGGGCGCCGCCGCCCAGGTGGCACCGGAGGCGTCGGTGGCCCTGCAGCAGGCCCAGCCCCACCCCAGGCGCGACATCATCATTGCCATCGACCCCGGTCATGGCGGCGAGGACCCCGGGGCGATCGGCCCGGGCGGTACCCGCGAGAAGGACGTGGTGATGGAGATCGCCCGGCGGCTGCAGTCGCTGGTCAACGAGGCCGAGGGCTTCCGGGCGGTGATGATCCGCGACGGCGACTACTACATCGGGTTGCGCCAGCGCACGCGCATCGCCCGTGAGCAGAAGGCCGACTTCTTCGTCTCGATCCACGCCGACGCCTTCAACAGCCCGCGGCCCAACGGCAGCTCCGTCTATGCCCTGTCCCAGCGCGGCGCCACCTCGGAAACCGCCCAGTGGCTGGCCGCCAGCGAGAACCGTGCCGATCTGATCGGCGGGGTGGACGGCAACCTGTCGCTGGAGGACAAGGACGAGGTGCTGCGTGGCGTGCTGCTGGACCTGACCATGACCGCGACCCTCAACGACTCCCTGACCATCGGCGGGCAGGTGCTCGACCAACTGGGTCGGATCAACCGGCTGCACAAGTCGCGGGTGGAGCAGGCCGGTTTCATGGTGCTGAAGTCGCCGGACATTCCCTCCTTGCTGATCGAGACCGGTTTCATCTCCAACCCGGACGAGGAGCGCCGCCTGCGGGACCCGTCCCATCAACAGGGGCTGGCGCGGGCGATCTTCGGCGGCCTGCGCGATCACTTCCGGCGCAACCCGCCCCCGGCCAGCCTGCTGGCCTGGCAGCGTGACCAGAACCGCAGCACCGTTGGCAACGAGTATCGCATCCAGGCCGGCGACACCCTGTCGGAGATCGCCGCCCGCCATGGGGTGCCGGTGGCCCAGCTGAAGCAGGCCAACGAACTCAACGGCGACGTGATCCGGGTCGGGCAGCTGATCCGGATCCCCCGTTCGTGAGCTTCGAGCTTCGGGCTTCGAGCAGAGGGCTCGTGGCCCGCGGCGCGTAGCCCGCAGCTCGTCTTGAGGAGTGATATGACAGAGCAGCGACGCATCCGGATCCTCGATCCGCGGTTGGCCAACCAGATCGCCGCCGGCGAGGTCGTCGAACGTCCCGCCTCGGTGGTCAAGGAACTGGTGGAGAATGCCATCGACGCCGGCAGCCGGCGTATCGAGGTCGAGCTGGAGAGCGGTGGCGCGCGGCTGATCCGCGTGCGCGACAACGGCAGCGGTATCGGCGAGGAGGACCTGCCGCTGTCCCTGTCGCGTCATGCCACCAGCAAGATCGCCTCGCTGGAGGAGCTCGAGGGCGTGGCGAGCCTCGGTTTTCGCGGCGAGGCGCTGGCCTCGATCAGCTCGGTGTCGCGACTCGAGCTGATCTCCAATGTCGACGACGACCCCCGCAGCGGCTGGCGGGTGGTGGCCGAGGGGCGCCAGATGGAGCCCCGGGTGTCGCCGGCGCCGCACCCCCGGGGCACCTCGGTGACGGTGCGCGACCTCTTCTTCAATACCCCGGCGCGCCGCAAGTTCCTGCGTACCGAGAAGACCGAGTTCGGCCATGTGGAGGAGGCCTTCCGCCGCCAGGCCCTGTCGCGCTTCGACATCGGTTGGGTGCTGCGCCACAACCAGAAGACCCTTCACCAGCTGCGCCCAGGCGGCGACCTGGTCGCTCGGGAACGGCGCATCGCCGCCCTGCTCGGCCGTGCCTTCCTCGAGAACGCCCTGCACCTGGACCTCGAGGCCTCGGGGCTGCGGCTGTGGGGCTGGGTGGGCCTGCCCACCCATTCCCGGGCCCAGGCCGACCAGCAATATTTCTTCGTCAACGGCCGGGTGGTACGCGATCGCCTGGTGGCCCACGCCATCCGCCAGGCCTACCGTGACGTGCTGTTCCACGGCCGCCACCCGGTCTTCGTGCTCTACCTCGAGGTCGACCCGGGCGTGGTGGACGTCAACGTGCACCCCACCAAGCATGAGGTGCGCTTCCGCGATGGGCGCCTGGTCCACGACTTCCTCTTCTCCAGCCTGCACCGTGCCCTGGGCGAGGCCCGTGCCGGCGGCGGGGAAGTGGCTGAGGAGGCGCATGCCGAGCCGCCGGTCCCAGCCGCCGGTACGCGGGACGAAGGCATCGGCGAGAGCCCCGGGCGCTGGCAGCAGCAGCCGATGGCCCTGCACGACCGCGAGGACGTGGGCGAGGGGGGGCGTGATAGAGTGACGCCGGACCGGGTGCGGGCGTTCATGGACGGCTATCGGGCATTGCACCCCGACCACGAGGAGCGGCTGCTGACGCCCCAGCCGGCCGCGCCCGGCGCCGGCGGCACCGCCGCGGGCGTGGCCCTGCAGGAGCGCCAGGTACCCGCCGGGGTGGATGCCAGGGCGCACGCCCCGCGTCCCGCGCTGCCCGACGAGGACGCCACCCGGGCGCCCCCCCTCGGCTACGCCATCGCCCAGCTGCACGGGATCTATATCCTGTCCCAGACCGAGCGCGGCCTGATCGTGGTGGACATGCACGCCGCCCACGAGCGCATCGTCTACGAGCGCATGAAGACCCAGGTGCACGGGGCCTCGTGCGAGGAACGGCAGCTGGAGGCCCAGCCGCTGCTGGTGCCGGTGTCGCTGGCGGCGAGCGCCGCCGAGGTGGCCACCGCCGAGGCCGAGCGCGACGCCTTCGCCCGGCTCGGCGTCGAACTCGACGTGGCCGGCCCCGAGACCCTGCTGGTGCGCCAGGTGCCGGTGCTGCTGGCGGACGCCGACGTGGAGCCGCTGATCCGGGACATGCTGGCGGACCTCGAGCGTTACGGCCGCTCCGACCGGCTCGAGGCGCACATCAACGAGCTGCTCGCCACCATGGCCTGTCACGGCAGCGTACGCGCCAACCGGCGGCTGACGCTGGAGGAGATGAACGCCCTGCTGCGCGACATGGAGCGCACCGAGCGCAGCGGCCAGTGCAACCATGGCCGCCCCACCTGGACCGAGATGACCATGAAGGAGCTCGACCGCCTCTTCCTGCGCGGCCAATAGACCCCATGTCCGATACCCGCCCACCCGCCATCCTGCTGATGGGGCCCACCGCCGCCGGCAAGACCGATCTGGCCATCGAACTCCACGAGCGCCTGGGCCTGGAGCTGATCAGCGTCGATTCGGCCATGGTCTATCGTGGCATGGACATTGGCAGCGCCAAGCCGTCGGCGGAGGAGCTGGCCCGTGCCCCGCATCGACTGATCGATATCCGCGACCCCGCCGAGCCCTATTCGGCAGCGGACTTCCGCGAGGACGCCCTCGCCGAGATGCGACAGATCAGCGCAGCCGGCGGGGTGCCACTGCTGGTGGGGGGGACCATGATGTACCTCAAGCAGCTGCTCGTCGGAGTGGCCAACCTGCCCGCGTCGGACCCCAAGGTGCGTGCCGAGCTGGCGCACGAGATCGAACGGCACGGACTCGCCGCGCTGCGCGCCGAGCTCGCCCGCGTCGACCCGGCCTCGGCGGCGCGCATCCACCCCAACGATCCGCAACGACTGACGCGGGCGCTGGAGGTCTATCGCCTGAGCGGACGGCCCCTCTCCGAACTGTGGCAGGCACAGCGTCCGGAAACCTTCCCCTGGCGTACGCTGTCGATAGGGCTGGCACCCTTCGATCGGGGGGTGTTGCATGCCCGTATCGAGGCCCGCTTCGAGCAGATGCTCGCCGCAGGCCTGATCGAGGAAGTGGCGGGGCTGCGGGCCCGCGACGACCTGCATCCGGGGTTGCCGTCGATGAAGAGCGTGGGCTACCGCCAGGTGTGGGAGTACCTCGAGGGCGAGGTCGACCGGGAGACGATGCGTCATCGTGGCATCGTCGCCACCCGCCAGCTCGCCAAGCGCCAGTTGACCTGGATGCGCAGTTGGGCGGGATTGCGCTGGGTGGACGGCCTGGGCGCCGACCCCACGCGAGAGGTGCTGAAACTCGTGCGCGAATTCGGCAGTTAGCGTAAGATAATTCTTTCGAGCGGCCGGGTGACCAGGCCCCTTCGGGTAATAATTCAGGCGCCGACTGGTTTGCGGCGCGATCGAGCATAACATCAACCCCCAGAGACAATTTCAGGGAGAGCAACATGTCCAAAGGGCAGTCCCTTCAAGACCCGTACCTGAACATCCTGCGCAAGGAACGCATTCCGGTGTCGATTTTCCTGGTCAACGGCATCAAGCTGCAGGGTCAGATCGAGTCTTTCGACCAATTCGTCATCCTGTTGCGCAACACCGTCAGCCAGATGGTCTACAAGCACGCCATCTCCACCGTGGTGCCGTCGCGCAACGTGCGCCTGCCGGCCCAGGATCCTGCCGCGCAGCCGGAAAACAATGCGTGAGGTATTGATTGTTTTTTGAACGTCCCGACGCCGGTGAAACGGCGCTACTCGTCCATGTGGATTTCCAGGCCGAACAGGAGCGCGAGGACCCGGGCGAGTTCCTCGAACTGGTGCGCTCCGCCGGCGCCGAGCCGGCCACGCTGCTCACCGGAAGCCGCCACCGGCCCGATTCACGGACCTTCGTGGGGTCGGGCAAGGTGGAAGAGCTGCGCGAGGCGATGGCGGTTCACGCCGCCGAGCTGGTGATCTTCAACCATGCACTGAGCCCCTCCCAGGAGCGCAACCTCGAGCGCGAACTCAAGTGCCGCGTGCTCGATCGCACCGGGTTGATCCTCGATATCTTCGCCCAGCGCGCCCGGACCCACGAGGGCAAGCTGCAGGTAGAACTGGCGCAGCTCGAGTACATGTCGACGCGGCTGGTGCGAGGCTGGACCCACCTGGAGCGCCAGAAGGGCGGCATCGGCCTGCGTGGCCCGGGTGAGACCCAGCTCGAGACCGACCGCCGCCTGTTGCGGGCGCGCATCAAGGCGATCCACAAGCGACTCGACAAGGTGCGCAGCCAGCGTAGCCAGAATCGTCGTGCCCGGTCCCGGGCCGAGATTCCCAGCGTCTCGCTGGTCGGCTACACCAACGCCGGCAAGTCAACGCTGTTCAACGCCCTCACCGAGTCGAAGGTCTATGCGGCCGACCAGCTCTTCGCTACCCTCGACCCGACCCTGCGGCGTCTCGAGGTCGAGGACGTGGGGCCGGTGGTGCTGGCCGATACCGTGGGCTTCATCCGGCATCTGCCGCACAAGCTGGTCGAGGCGTTCCGGGCTACCCTGCAGGAGGCCGCCGAGGCGACCCTGCTGGTGCACGTGATTGATGCCGCCGATCCCGATCGCGATCTCAATGTGACGCAGGTCGAGACGGTGCTCGACGAGATCGGCGCCCTGGACGTACCAATGCTCAAGGTGATGAACAAGATCGACCTGCTCGACAGTGCACCGCGCATCGAACGCGACGGCGAGGGGCGCCCCGAGGTGGTCTGGCTCTCGGCCCGCGAGGGGCGCGGCCTGGAGCTGCTCGGCCAGGCGCTCTCCGAGCGCCTGGCCGAGGACGTGATCGACGTGCAGCTGACCCTGACGCCCGATCAGGGCCGGCTGCGTGCCGGCCTGCACGAGTTGGGGGCGGTGCGCGAGGAAGCCTTCGACGACCGGGGACAGACCCTCCTCGAGGTGCGGCTGCCGCGGCGCGACTTCCTGCAGTTGATGGCACGCCTGGGCGAGCAGGCCGACGACTACCTGCCGCGGGAGCTGCAGGCGCGACCCGTCTGGGAAGGCTGAACCGGAGACGAATCGTGCCCGTGCCACGGCCAGGATACGGGCGCGCCAGATAACGACAAGGTCGACAGGCGCCGCGCGTACGGCGCACACAGGATCGCAACCGATACCCGCCACGGAGCCACTCTGGTGGCGGGACGCAACGCATAGTGGAGAGGACGTATGGCCTGGAATGAGCCTGGTGGTGGCAACCAGCACGACCCCTGGAGTGGTGGTGGCCGACGCGGTGGCGGCGGCAGTGGCGGTGGTGGCAACCAGGGCCCCCCCGATCTCGACGAGGCCCTGAAGAAATTTCAGGACAAACTCAACAGCATGCTCGGCGGCCGCGGGGGCAAGCGCGGCGCCGGTGGCGGCAAGGGCGGGGGCAAGCCGCGCAACGTCTTCGCCCTGCCGGGTCTGCTGATCATTGTGGCCCTGGCGATCTGGGCGGCCACTGGCTTCTACCTGGTCGACCAGTCCGAGCGCGGCGTGGTGCTGCGTTTCGGCAAGTTCCAGGAAGTGGTCAGCCCGGGCCTGCACTGGAATCCGCCGCTGATCGACGACGTGCGCATGGTCAACGTGACCCGGGTGCGTTCGCTGACCCAGACCCAGTCGATGCTGACCCGCGACGAGAACATCGTCGAGGTCGAGATCTCGGCCCAGTACCAGGTGGCCAATCCCCGCGACTTCGTGCTCAACGTGCGCAATCCGCAGCTGTCCATCGAGAACGCCCTGGACAGCTCATTGCGCCACGTGGTGGGTGGTACCGACATGATCGATATCCTCACCTCGGGGCGTGAGATCCTCGGCAGCTCCGTGCAGAGCCGCCTGCAGTCCTACCAGGACAGCTACGGCACCGGTATCCGGCTGCAGACCATCAACATCGAGTCGACCTCGGCACCGGCACCGGTCATCGACGCCTTCGACGACGTGATCCGGGCCCGCGAGGATCGCCAGCGGACCATCAACCAGGGGATGGCCTACGCCAATGCCATCATCCCCGAGGCCCAGGGTCAGGCCCAGCGCCTGGTCGAGCAGGGTCAGGGGTATCGTGAGTCGGTGGTGGCCGAGGCCCGCGGCCAGGCCAACCGCTTCAACGCGCTGCTCTCCCAGTACCAGCGCGCGCCGGCCATCATGCGCGAGCGCCTCTACCTGGATGCCATCGCCGAGATCTTCGGCAGCACGCCCAAGGTGCTGGTCGACGTGGCCGACGACAGCCCGCTGATGTACCTGCCGCTGGACCAGATGGGCAACGGCGACCGCGAGCGCAGGGCCGACGGCGAGCGCCTTGGCGCCGAGGGCGAGCTCGATCCGCGGGTGCTCGAGCGCGCACGCAGCGGTCAGCAGACCGGCAGCAACAGCAGTGGAATCCGCAGGGAGGGTCGCTAAATGATCAACAATCGTTCCCTGATCATCGTCGGTGGCCTGGCGGTTGCGGCCTGGCTGGCGAGCAATAGCCTCTACGTGGTCGACGAGACCGAGCGCGCGGTGAAGCTGCGCTTCGGTGAGATCATCGAGGAGAACATCCAGCCCGGGCTGCACTTCAAGGTGCCGGTCACCCAGACGGTGCGCAAGTTCGATACCCGGGTGCTGACCCTGGATACTGAATCCAGTCGCTACCTGACCCTGGAGCAGAAGGCGGTGATCGTCGACTCCTACGTCAAGTGGCAGGTGGTCAACCCGACCCGCTACTACGAGGCCACCGCCGGCGACGAGATAATGGCCACGCGCCTGATCCAGCCGCGTGTCGACGAGAGCCTGCGTAACGAGTTCGGCCGCCTGGACCTGCAGCAGATCATCGCCGAGCGTCGCGACGACCTGATGACCGGCCCTGCCAACGAACTCGACGCCCTGATGCGCGAGGAGCTGGGCGTGGCGATCCGCGACATTCGGGTCAAGCGCATCGACCTGCCCGAGGACGTTTCCTCGGCGGTCTACGATCGCATGCGCTCCGAGCGCGAGCGGGAGGCCCGCGAGTGGCGCGCCCAGGGCCAGGAGGAGGCCGAGCGCATTCGCGCCAACGCCGACCGTCGGCGGCAGGTGCTGCTGGCTCAGGCCACCGAGCGCTCCGAGACCCTGCGCGGTGAGGGTGACGCCGAAGCGGCGGCGATCTTCTCCGAGGCCTACTCCCAGGATGAGGAGTTCTTCGCCTTCTGGCGCAGCCTGAACGCCTATCGCGACAGCTTTGCGGGAGACGGCAACATGCTGGTGCTGGATCCCTCCAGCGACTTCTTCCGTTACCTCAAGAGCTCGGTGAACCACGGGCAGCAGGCCAATAGCCCGTTGCCGCCGGAGGAGTAGGCGCCGGGGAGGCCGGTGCGGCCCGAGCCCGGGGCTCGGGCTGCTGCCATCGCGCGATGCCGGCCTCTCGCCCGGGCAGGGTTCAACCGGGGCGCAAACGTGGTAGACTCCTGTAACCGGGCATGGCCCGGTTTTTTGTGCCTCCTTCCCCATCCCGGCGAGCACGGCACGAGGCCGCTCGCCGGAGCATTATTCCCTGGCTATTCATCGTGTTGCAGGACGAAAAGACATGACCATCGCTGACCGCTGGCTGCTGCCCGACGGCATGGACGAGGTGCTGCCACCCCAGGCGAGCCGCATGGAGGAGCTGCGTCGGGCGCTGCTCGATCTCTATCACCGCTGGGGCTACGACCAGGTGATGCCGCCGCCGGTGGAGTTCCTCGATTCGTTGCTGACCGGCACCGGGACCGATCTGGACCTGCAGACCTTCAAGCTGACCGACCAGTTGACCGGCCGCATGATGGGCGTCAGCGCCGACGTTACGCCCCAGGTGGCGCGCATGGATGCCCACTCCCTGCAGCGCCAGGGGCCGGTGCGGCTGTGCTACTGCACCAATGTGCTGCGGGCCAAGGCCGACCAGCATCAGGGCGGGCGCAGTCCGGTACAGGTCGGGGTCGAGCTGTTCGGCCACGCCGGTCTCGAGGCCGACCTGGAGATCCTGCATCTGGCACTGGCCAGCCTGATCGCCGCCGGTGCCGACGAGATCCACCTGGCGCTCGGCCATATCGGCATCTACCGTAGCCTGGTACAGGCCGCCGAGCTGGCGACCGAACAGGAGCGGGCGCTGTTCGAGGCGCTGGAGCTCAAGTCGCCGGGCGAACTGGCGGCCCGGGTCGGCGAGTGCGTCCACGATCCGGCCCTGGCCGGGATGTTCATGGCCCTGGGGCGTCTGCACGGTGGCCCCGAGGTGCTCGACGAGGCCCGCGAGGCCTTCGCCGAGGCACCCGCGGCGGTGGGGGCGGCACTGGACCAGCTGCGCGCCTTGCTCCAAGGGGTCCAGGCCCAGCATCCCGAGGTCGAGCCCTACTTCGACCTCGCTGAACTGCGCGGCTACCAGTACCACACCGCCATGATGTTCGCCGCCTACGTGCCCGGCTACGGCCAGGCCCTGGCCAAGGGGGGCCGGTATGACGACACCGGCCGCGCCTTCGGTCGCGCCCGGCCGGCCACCGGTTTCTCCATGGACCTCAAGCTGCTGGCCACCCTGGCGCTCGGCGAACCGGCCCACGACGGCGTCTGGGCCCCGGCCGAGGGCGAGGGACTGCGTGAGGCCATCGCCGCCCTGCGCGAGCGGGGCGAGCGGGTCGTCCAGGCGCTGCCCGGCCAGCGAACCGGCCCCGCGGAGCACCGCTGCAACCGGCAACTGGAGCAGAGCGATGGCCGCTGGGAGCTCCGCTCCCTGTAGGTTTCACCACAGCGGGCCCGACCGGTGCACCGGTCATCGAAGCGGGTCCCGGGCCTGATACGAGCGCGGCGCAGGCAGCGCGGCGCCGCAACGAGAGACGAGAGACCAATGGGCAAGAACGTAGTCGTACTGGGCACCCAGTGGGGTGACGAAGGCAAGGGCAAGGTGGTCGACCTGCTCACCGAATCCGCCGCCGCGGTGGTGCGCTTCCAGGGCGGGCACAACGCCGGCCATACGCTGGTCATCGATGGCGAGAAGACCGTCCTGCACCTGATCCCCTCGGGCATCCTGCGACCCGACAAGACCTGCGTGATCGGCAACGGCGTGGTGCTGTCGCCGGAAGCGTTGATCAAGGAGATCCGCGAGCTGGAGGCCAAGAGCGTGCCGGTGCGCGAGCGTCTGCGCCTGTCGCCGGCCTGTCCGCTGATCCTGCCGTACCATGTGCGCCTGGACCAGGCCCGCGAGAAGGCCCGCGGCGTGGCCAAGATCGGCACCACCGGTCGCGGCATCGGCCCGGCCTACGAGGACAAGGTCGCCCGTCGCGGGCTGCGCCTGGGTGACATGCTGCATCGCGAACGCTTCGCCTCCAAGCTCGGCGAGGTGCTCGACTATCACAACTTCGTGCTGGTCAACTACCATGGCGAGGCGCCGGTGGATTTCCAGCAGGTGCTCGACGAGGCGATGGAGATGGCCGAGGAGCTGCGCCCCATGGTGTGCGACACCGTGGGTCTGGTCCACGACCTGCGCCGTGCCGGCGAGAACATCCTCTTCGAGGGCGCCCAGGGCTCGCTGCTCGACATCGACCACGGCACCTATCCCTTCGTCACCAGCTCCAACACCACCGCCGGCGGCACCGCCACCGGGTCCGGTGTCGGGCCGCTCTACCTCGACTACGTGCTGGGCATCACCAAGGCCTACACCACCCGCGTCGGCTCCGGGCCTTTCCCCACCGAGCTGTTCGACGAGCACGGCCGTCACCTGGCCGAGCGCGGCCACGAGTTCGGCGCCACCACCGGGCGGCCGCGTCGCTGTGGCTGGTTCGACGCCGTGGCGCTGCGCCATGCGGTACAGATCAACTCGGTCTCCGGTATCTGCCTGACCAAGCTCGACGTGCTCGATGGCCTGGAGAACATCCGCGTCTGCGTCGGTTACCGCAGCAAGGACGGCGACGTCCTCGACACCCCGGTGGACTCCGAGGGCTACGAGGCCGTCGAGCCGCTCTACGAGGACCTGCCGGGCTGGAGCGAGTCGACCCTGGGGGCCAAGCGCGTCGAGGACCTGCCGGCCAACGCCCGTGCCTACATCAGCTTCCTCGAGGAGAAGGTGGGTACCTCCATCGATATCATCTCCACGGGCCCGGACCGCAACGAGACGATCGTGCTGCGCAACCCCTTCGAGGGCTGACGCCGGCCGCGGGGCTATGCCCCGCGATCCCGTATCCCGCAGCGCGAAAGGCCGGCCTCCAGTTGCCGGCCTTTCGCGTTTGCGGTGGCGTGCCGCGAGCCCGGGTCACTCGGTCGCTGCGATCTCGTCCGAGAGCAGGTCGTGGAGGGTCTCGAGCGCCATGTCGCTATCACCCTCCATCACCTCGTCGAGCCACAGCAGCGCCTGCTCGCGGTTGGCGTTCTCCAGGCCGTGGGCCGACAGGTAGGCCTCGGCCAGGGCCAGCCGGGCACTGGCGTGCCCCTGGTGAGCGGCCTGGAGCAGGTAGTCGGCCCCGCGGCGCGGATCGCGCTCCAGCAGGTCGCCGCGCAGGTACTCGCGGCCGAGGGTCGCCTGGGCGCCGGCGTGCCCCTGGTCGGCGGCTTCCTGCAGCAGCGTCGCGCCCCGCTCGATGTCCCGGGGCATGCCGTCCTCGCCGCGCAGCAGCACGCGGCCGAGATTGGCACGGGAGGAGAGGTCACCGCTCTCCACCGCCCGGGTCAGCCACTCCTCGGCCTGGGCCGGGTCGGCCTCGACGCCATTGCCTTGCAGATAGGCCTGGCCGAGGAGCTGGGCGGCATGGGGATTGCCCGCCTCGGCGGCGGGACGCAGGTAGGCGAGCCCCTGCTCGACGTCGGCTTCGCCATGCTCGCCGCTGAGATAGGCACGCCCCAGGGCGAGGCGGGCGCCCTGGTGGCCGGCATCGGCGGCGCCGCGCAGCAGCTGCAGGCCGCGCTCGGGATCGCTGTCGAGCAGCATCTCGCCGAACTCGGCCCGCGCGCCGGTATGGCCGGCGTTCGCCGCCCGCTCGAGCCAGGCCCGGGCATACTCGCGGTTCTGCTCGACCCCTTCGCCGCGGAGAAAGGCACGGCCCAGATCGGCCATGGCCCCGGGGTGGCCGTCCTCGGCGGCGGCGACCAGGGCGCGAATGTCGCCCTGGGCTCCCCGCTCCCGGTTGAGGTGGGTCAGGGCCTCGTCGGCGGAGTCGTGGCCGGCATCGCGGGCCCGGGTCAGCCAGCGATTCGCGGCATCCAGGTCCCGCGGCAGGCCCTGGCCCTCCCGGTAGGCGCGCCCCAGCACCACCATGGCGTAGCCGTCGCCTTCGTGGGCGGCCCGCTCGAGCAGCTCCAGCCCGCGGCCGGGTTGCTCCTCGAGCGGCCCGGCGAGGTAGGCCTCGCCGAGGGTGGTCATGGCGGTGGTGTCGCCGGCGTCCACCGCTGCCTGGAGCAGCTCCTCGCCGCGACTGGGATGGAAGGGTACGATCTCGCCGTCGAGATAGGCCTCGCCGAGCAGGCGCAGGGCGCCGCCCTGGCCACGGTCGGCGGCCTCCCTCAGCAGCTCCTCGGCCCGGCGGCCGTCGGGTGGCACGCCGCGGCCCTCGAGGTAGGCGGCCCCGAGCTGCTCGGTGGCCCAGGGATGGCCGAGTTCGTGGCCACGTTCCAGGTACTCCACGGCCAGGTAGGGTTGACTCGGCACCAGATCATCGCCGAGGTAGATGTCCCCGAGGTATGCCAGGGCCAGCGGGTCGTCCCGTTCGGCGCCCCGTTCGAGCAGCTCGATGCCCCGTCTGACGTCGGGCGAGGTGCTCAGGGCGGTATTGGCGAGTGGGGTGGACGAGGCTCCGGCGCCGTCATCCAGGTTGTCCTGTCCCATGAGACGCTCCCGTTCGCCGGCGTCATCGATCAGCGCCGCACCGAGTACCACCATGGCATCCACCGAGCCGGCCTCGATGGCACGGCTCAACCAGCGCTCGGCCTCGCCTCGCCGGGTCGGTCCCTGTTCCGGGTCGAGCAGCAGTCGGCCCAGCTGCGTCATGGCGTCGACATCACCGCGATTGGCCGCCTCCTCGAGCAGTGCCATGCCGCGCTGGGGGTCGCTCTCCATCATGGCTCGGCCGGCCTGGCCCAGGGCGTCCTCATCCCCGGCCTCGGCGGCGCGGACCAGCCACTGTCGGCGCCGCTCCGGCTGGTCACCGAGGAGCCCGTCCGGGGCGTGGAGCCCGGCGAGCTGGCGCATGGCGTGGGTATCGCCGGTCGCCGCCTGTTCCTCGAGAATGGCGGCGTAGCGCCGGGAGTAGTCCATGACGCGTTCCGGGGCCTCCGGCAGCCAGCCACCGGGAGCATGTGCCTCGGCCAGGGCCCGCAGGGCCTGTTCGTTGCCCTGTTCGGCGGCGCGGACATAGAGCTCCCTGGCCCGCTCGGGGTCGGCGCCGACGCCTTCACCGCCCTCGGCGAGCAGTTCCGCGAGCATCGGCGCGGCGCGCTCCACGCCCTGGCCCACGGCCTGGTCCAGCAGGTAGTAGGCCAGCAGGTCGTTGCGCTCGACGCCGTCGCCTTCCCGATAGAGCTCGGCCAGGTTGAGCGAGGCGTTGCCGAGGACCGGCGACGGTTGCTCGATCGCCAGACCGTAGAGCCTTGCCGCCTCGGCGGGGTCGCGCTCGACCCCTTCGCCGGCGTCATACAACTTGGCCATCTCGTAGTAGGCGGGGGGAATGTGCCGAGCCATCAGGGGCTCGAGACGCTCGATGGCCTCGTCGTGCTGTCCGGCCTCGATCAGCTCCTGGGCGCGGTTGATGCTGTTCCAGTCATCGCCCCCGATAGCGGCCTGGGGCCCGCCGTCGAACCAGTCGGTGTACCCGGCCGGCACGCCACGGGTGTCGCCACCGCCGGTCGACTGTCCCGGGGCGACACACCCGGCGAGCAGGGCCAACAGGGCGGCCGAGGCCGTGAGTCGCCAGGAGGAAAGGGGGCGCAAGGTAGGAACGGTCTTCTTCATGGAGAATTCCTCGTTGAACGGGTGGACGACCTCGAATGTCACTGCTGGCCGAGGCCGCGGAAGGCCTCGGTCTGGCGCTGCTCCTCGTCCTGGAAGACATGGGTCTGGGCCTCGGGCGACATGAAGTAGAGGGTCGCGTATCCGCCGGCGCTCCGGTTGTAGAGCGGCCGTACCCGGGTCACGAAGTCGTCGACGCGCGGGTCGTCGTAGCGGGTCTGGTAGATTTCCATCCAGGTGAAGTACTGGGGATCCTTGAGGAAACCGGTGTACTGCTCGAGGGGGGCGTAGTCGCCGAGCGCCGCCGGGTCCTCGAGGATCGCGAACAGGAAGTCGACGCCGTCGTGGATGGTGTGGCCCTCGATCTCCAGGTCGAAGATCTCCTCGTAGCCCTGGCGGGCGATGACCTGCATGTTGGTCACCAGGTAGAGCAGGGCATAGTTCTGGTAGTGGGTGGCGCGCCGGCCGCGGTTCACCTCCAGGGGGAAGGCGCCTTCTGCGGTCATGTCGTGCAGCGCGGAGTAGATGGCGCTGACCCCGAAGCGGAACAGCTCGTCGTCCTCGGTGAGCACGCCGATCATGCTGCCGTAGAGGGCACGCCGGTAGAAGTGGTTGTTGCAGCAGCTGTTCCCGGGCTCGCCGGGAATGTCGGCGTGCTGGTGGGCGAGCTCATTGAGCCAGGCCTCCAGGCGCTCGCGCTCCTCCTCCAGGCCCTCGACGTAGGGGCGTACCGTGGCGTAGGCCATGCCGGCGGCGAACAGCATCGACTCGGTGGCGAACCAGGCCTGGGGCTGCATGGAGTCGTAGTGGAAGTCGGTCAGCGCCTCGGCCTCGGCCCAGTGATCCAGGTAGCGGACCAGGCACTCGGCGTAGTAGGGATCGCCGCTGGCGACGAAGGACCCCGCGAGCATCGAGACGTTGTCCTCGAAGCGGAACAGCGGCTCCGAGGCGAGCTCCCACTCCTCGGGATTGGGGTAGTAGCCCGGGATCCGCACCCGGGTGGTGATGGGCTCGTACTCCAGCAACTGCTGGCAGCTCGGCCCCTGGGAGAGCTCGTCGAGCTCCTGCAGCAGGATGGAGTTGTCGGTGGTGTCGAGCTCGGCCATGCGCGAAGCCACGTCGAAATAGCCGGCATCGGGATCGGTGACCCGATACTCCGAGAGGTCGAGGGCTTCCCGCTCCTCCCGGCTGAGGAGCTCACCTTCATCGGCGCCGGCCCCGCTCCCGAACCCGGCGAGCAGCAGGGCCAGGAGCACGGGGCGTGAGCAAGGCGGCAGGCGGTCTCGGCGTCGGGCATGGGGCATCGGGGCGCTCCTGGTTGGTGTGTAGAGTCGGTCAGGACATCCGGGCGGCGTGCGTCAGGGCCCCGGCGCATAGAGGCGGAAGTCGGCGAAGTCCACGTACTGGTCCCGGGGCGTGCGCCACTCGCTCCCGCTGCCACCGAAGAAGGTCGAGAACATCAGGCCGTCGATGGTCAGCTCGGGGGTGGTGCGATAGACGATGTCGCGCTGCTCGAGCACCGGCTGGCCGTCGATCCACAGTCGCGCCAGCCCGTTGGCCTGCCCCGGGTCGTTGAGCACCAGCTCCTGCTCGATGGTCACCCACTGGCCGCTGGGGAAGGTCCAGGCCCCGCGGCCCACCGAGGTCCCTTCGTGGTCGACCACATACTCGTAGAGCTCGCCCTGGCCCTGTTCGCGCCACATCAGCCGCATGGAGAAGCCGTTCTCCCCGTCGGCGGTCTCGCCGCCACTGGGCGCCTCGCCGCCATAGAGCCCGGGTAGCTTGCCTCCCTTGACGAAGTCGAAGCCATTCTCGAAGCGTACCCGGTAACTCAGGCAGGCCCGCTCGGCGCCGGCCAGGGCCGCCGGTTCGGTATAGAAACCGGCACCGCCCTGCTCGTCGTCGCCCGGCGAGGAGGTGCCGGCGGGGTAGTGGACCCGCAGGCCGGGCTCGCCGAGGCCGGTCTGCCCGGCGCCCAGCCGCTCCACGTTCCGCTCGGTGCCCCAGTGGCGGCGCGTGTCGAACCCCTCGCGGACGGCGTCATGGCCGTTGCCGGCCGCGCTGGGGCGGGGCGCATCGACTTCGGGGTAGCGTGCCGAGCACGCCTCGACCCGGGGCAGGCCCAGCGAGGCCTCGTCGATGTCGTCGGCCTGCACGGCCCAGGGCGTGGATGTCGCCAGCAGCACCGCCAGGGAAAGGCCGGTGGCGGGGCGGGCGAAGCAATGGGTGTCCAAGGACATGGTGCCTCCTGGCTGGATAGTCGCCCACGGCGCCTGGCGCCGTGGGTCCTGGATCGTATGGCGACGCCTCAGCCGGTGTCGCCGTCGTCTTCCTCCATGGCGGCGCGGTAGATGCGGTCACCCAACTGGATCACCGCCCGGGCACCCTGCCAGACCCACTCGGCGGTGGCGCCCAGCAGTGGGGCCTCGGTGAAGCGCACGTCCACTGGCTGGCCGACGCTCTCCGCCGGCAGGTCGCGCTCGGGTACCAGCAGTACGCTGGCCACGTTCTGCTGCTGGCGAACCCAGCTCGGGAAGCCGGCGCGGGGCTGGCGTTCCACGTCGAGGGCGACGTTGCGTACCCGGGCACGGATCGGCTCCGAGGCAGTGGGCAGGGCGATATAGGCCAGCTGGTTGGGTTCGATGCGGTCGATGTCGTTCATGTGCACCAGCGCCTCGACCAGGACGTCGTCCTGGTCGGTGCGAATCAGCGTCATGATCCGCTCGCTCTCGTTGATGTAGGTGCCGTCGGCGCTGCTCAGTGCCCAGGCCACCAGGCAGTCGCAGGGACTGTAGATGTCGTTGTTGGCCTTGCGTGCTTCCAGCGCGGTGATGCGCGAGCTCTCGTAGTCGCGGGCGGTCTCGAACTGCTCGATGCGCGCCCGGGCGATCTCCGGCGAGACCGATTCGAAGGTGAGGGTGTCGCCGCTCGCCGGCTGAGCGGAATTGGCCAGGCTGACCTCCTGACCGCCGCCATCAAGGTGCGCCTGGAGGTTCTCGATCAACCGGTTGTTGTAGCGCTGGGCGGCATTGGCCAGGATCAGGTCCGACTCCAGATCGCTGTTCTCGATATTGGTCAGCAACTGGTCACGCTCGACCCGGTCGCCGGCCTGGAGGTCATGGGCAGCCAGGATGCCGGGGCCGGGGGCGCGGATATCGATGCGCGGCGCGGTCACGGCGGCGAAACTCGGCTCGATCATCATGAAGTTGCGATAGGCGGTCGCGATGGATACCAGCGCCAGCACCCCGATGGCGGCGAACAGCATCACGTAGCGACGCATGGGGCGCGGTGGCCGCGACGAGGGCAGGGGCTGGGTGACGCCGGCCTGGCGCTTGCGCGGTGTCTGGGGGTCCTCGCCGGCCATCAGCGCCTCGACGCTGGCGGTGCGCCCGCTCAGGCAGCTGCGGATCACCTGGCGCAGCAGCTCCCGATGCGGCGGCTCCATGTCGACGATCTCGAACCCGGCCTTGTAGCCGCGACCGTTCGGCTCGGGCACGGCGCGACGGCACTCGGCGCGCAACGGGATGATCAGCTCGGTGGAGCCTGCCGTCATCAACAGCGACGCCGAGATCGTCGCGCCGGGCTGGAAGGCGCGGTCGCTGTAGAGGGCGAAGCCGCCCAGCGACACATCGGCGCCGGTCAGCGTGGTGCCGTCATCCAGCCTCACCCGGAAGGGGGGCGAGACACGGATATGGCGGCGTTCGTCGCGGCGCTCGTGCTGGAGGCGGTCGCCATTCGCCTGACGGAGATGGTCCGGGTCGCCGGGAGCCCGGCGAAGGGCGTCATGGTGACCTTCGCCCGGCGCCGGGGAGTGGTCGCCGGGGTAGGCGCCCCCCAGGGTGGGTTCGTGTCGGTCCTGATCGCGGGGATCGGAAAAGTGGTCAGCCATCCGTTGGGTTCTCCTTGCTCAAGGGCCGGCCGTCGCGACGGCCTCCATGATGGGGTCGGCTTCGACCCTGAGGCGTACGTTGACGAGGGGCAGGTGATGTTGGTCCAGGGTCAGGGCGCAGCGCGCTTCAGGGGTGCAGCGCACCGACTCCTCGATGGCTCGGCCATCCGGGCCCTCGATGTGTTCGGCGACCCCCGGGCTGAGCGCCAGGGTGGTGGAGCGCGCCCCGTTGGCGCCGTCGATGCGTTCGGCCCGCAGTGCTTCGCGGTCTGCCAGGGCATCGAGCAGGGCCTCGTTCACCCGGAAGTGGCCGGCGGGCAGTCGCACCGTGCCGCCATCGGGCAGGGTGGTGATGACCTGGGCCAGCCAGCGGTTGGCATTCTCGGGCACATCGGACCCCTCGATCCCCATGTCGCGGGCGATGGAGAGCGACATGCGGTCGGGTGGGGCGAGGACGCCGGTGGTGAGGATCAGCAGGCACAGCAGCACGCCATAGGCGAAACCGTGCAGCACATGCCCCATGCGGCGCTGGCGGCGAACGGCCACGGCATCGCCGGGCTCGCCGGCGGAGATCCCCTGGCGCGACCACTTCTGGCGGTTGAAGCGGAAGCTGACGTAGGTCTTGAGGATGGCGCCCCACACCTGGTTGTAGTAGATCAGCGGAATCCACAGCAGGCTGTAGCGCCCGCGCTGCCAGGCCAGGATCAGGGTGGCGATGCCACGGGTGAAGAGGATCCACAGCAGGTAGGCGAAGATGAATGAGGGACGCACGAAGAGCGTGACCAGGGTCGCCACCGTGGGACCGATCAGCGTGGTCCACATGGAGAGCCGCTGGTCCACCAGGCTCCACCAGGCGAATAGCCCCATGGGGCGGGGGCCCAGGGCGATGGCCCGGTCGCTGGTACGCAGCATGTTGCCGTACCAGCGGCGCATCAGGTCGGTGGTCGAGGCGAAGAAGCGCCGCCGGTCGGGCAGTTCCTCGAATCCCGAGACGTAGACATCGGGGATGTAGCGCATCCGCCAGCCGTTCTTCAGCAGCCAGTACCAGGTCGACTTGTCGTCACCGGAGAGGAACTTGAAGCGGCCGAAGCGCCAGTGCTCGATATGGTCGTTCTCGACCAGATCGATGAAGTCCGGCTGGACCGCCAGGTCGGCGCGGAAGGCGCTGTAGCGGCCGGTGAGCACCAGCAGGCGGTTGGAGACCGACAGCGAACTCATCACCAGGTGGCGCTGGGCGTAGCGCAGGTCGTACCACTCGCGGGTGGCATCGCCCCCGGTGACGATGGCGCTGTTATTGGTGGTCAGGGCGCCCAGGTGCGGGTCGGCCTGGAAGAACGACAGCGAACGCGTGAGGGTGCCGGGTTCCAGGCGGATGTCGCCGTCCATGGAGATCAGCAGCGCCCCGGGCGCCGGCAGGCGGCGCGAGATCGCCCGCAGCACCTCGGCCATGGCCGAGCGCTTGCCGTCGCCCTTCTGGAACATGTAGCGCACCTCCACGTTGTCGGGCCAGCCGTGGTCGTCGAGCACGTGACTGATGACGTCGACGTCGGTACGGTCCGAGATCGAGGCGAACAGGAGGGTCGGCACGCCGTAGTCGACGAGCTCGCGCACCAGGGCGTCGTAGACCCGGAAATTGACCTCCGGGTCGATGCGATAGGAGGTGCAGAGCACGTAGAGTTCCGGCGGCCGTGCCACCTCTGCGGCCGCATCGGCCTCGGCCCGCAGTCGCGGGAAGAGGCGGCGGTTGTACCACACCGAGCGCAGGGCCTGGACCAGCCACCAGGAGTAGCGCCAGACGCCCACGGCGCCGATGGCGAAGAAGAAGCTCTTCGACTCGGCGTCGAAGACCTCCGGCGGTAGCTCGATGATCACCACCACCAGCAGGGCGAGGCCCAGGACCAGGGTGGTGAGCTCCGTCACCCGGCTGGCGACGGAGCGGTCGACGGGGGGGCTCGACATCTCGACTCCTCAGGCCAGCACGGGCCGCACGGAATCACCCCGGCCGATGGCGTAGTAACCGAGCCCGGCGGCCCTGACGCTGTCAGGCTGAAAGAGGTTACGGCCGTCGATCACCACCGGTTCGAGCAGGGTCTCGCGCAGCAGGGTGAAGTCGACGGTGCGGAAGGCTTTCCACTCGGTGCAGATGACCAGGGCGTGGGCCCCCTCCAGGGCCTCGTCACGGCGCTCGGTGAGTACCAGGTCATCGCGCTCGCCGTAGAGCCGGCGGCACTCCTCGGTGGCCTCGGGATCGAACGCCTGGACCCGGGCGCCGGCCGCCCACAGCGACTCCATCAGCGCCCGGCTCGGGGCCTCGCGCATGTCGTCGGTGTTGGGCTTGAAGGCCAGCCCCCAGAGGGCGATGGTCTTGCCGGCGAGCTTGCCGTCGAAGGCCTGGCACAGCTTCTCGAACAGCTTGCCCTTCTGGCGGGCGTTGACCCGCTCCACCGCACCGATCATCTCGGCCGGATAGCCGGCCGCCTCGGCAGTATGGGCCAGCGCCTTGACGTCCTTGGGGAAGCAGGAGCCGCCGTAGCCGCAGCCGGGATAGATGAAGCTGTAGCCGATGCGCGGATCGCTGCCGATGCCGTGGCGCACCTCCTCGATGTCGGCGCCCAGGCGCTCGGCCAGGTTGGCGATCTCGTTGATGAAGCTGATCTTGGTGGCAAGCATGGCGTTGGCGGCGTACTTGGTCAGCTCGGCGCTGCGTACCGTCATGAACATCAGCTTGTCCTTCTGACGGTTGTAGGGGCCGTAGCACTCGCGCATGGCGCTCCTGACCCGCTCCGACTCGGTACCCACCACGATGCGCGAGCCACGGGAGAAGTCCTCGATGGCGGCCCCCTCCTTGAGAAACTCGGGGTTGGAGCAGACATCGAAGTCGAACGAGAGGCCGCGCGCGTCCAGCTCGGCGGCGATGACGCGCTCCACCTTGCTGGCCGTCCCCACCGGCACCGTCGACTTGTCGACGACGATACGGTACTCGCTCATGTGGCGACCGATGGTCTCGGCGACCTTGAGCACATGGCGCAGGTCGGCGCTGCCGTCCTCGTCGGAGGGGGTGCCCACGGCAATGAACTGGAGCAGGCCGAAGGCCACGCCCTCGGCGGCGTCGGTGGTGAAGCGCAGTCGCCCGGCGGCCCGGTTCTGGCGAATCAGGCTCTCGAGACCCGGTTCATAGATCGGTACCTCGCCGGCCGCGAGTCGGGCCACCTTGGCCTCGTCCACGTCGACGCAGATGACGTCGTGGCCGACATCGGCCAGACAGGCACCCGTCACGAGTCCCACATAACCCGAACCGAAGATGGTAATCCTCATGGTCGTCGTTGCTCCTTGCTGATGGGGCCGCTCCATGCGCGCCACGTCATCCTGCCGTCGGGGGATGCCGGCGACCGGTGACGCGGAAGGGCCGAAAACATTGGATCTGCGGCTCAACCCACAGCAACAATCGGGCCAGATCAGTAAAGTCCCTTTAAATCAAAGTGTTGTGCGGGGTGGTGGCGCGGCGTCGCTACCAAGAAACGCCTGAACCGTCGCCACAAGGCAACAGGACAGGCGCGAGATGCAAGGAGCCTTGCAGATCAGGTAGTTGGATGTTGCCAATCGGCAACGGTGGGCGGTGAAGGCGACGCAAGGTACTGATGTGGCATGACTTTCCAGGGGGCGAGGCTACGCCCGACGCGCGGGACCGTCCGCCGTGGTGACGCTGCTCAGGAACTCTCGCGTACCCGGGCCTCCATGCGGGCGAGGAAGACCCCCATGATCCTCTCGTAGAGCGTGCGGCCGAGTACCGCGTCCTCGATGCCGGCATCCACGTTGGGGTTGTCGTTGACCTCGATCACCACTACCCGCCCGCCGGCCTGCTTGAGGTCCACCCCGTAGAAGCCGTCGCCGATCAGGCGAGTGGCCTTGAGGGCGGCCTTGAGCACTTCCGCCGGGACTTCGGCCGGGTCGTGGGTGGTGAAGCCGCCGCTCTTCACTCGCGGGCCGGAGTGGTCATAGATCTGCCAGTGGCCGCGGGCCATGTAGTAGCGACTGGCGAACAGCACTTGGCCGTCGAGCACGCCGATGCGCCAGTCGTAGTCGGTGGGCAGCCATTCCTGAAGCAGCAGCAGGGCCGAGGCGTCAAACAGGCGTGCGGCCTCGCGCTCGAGCTGCATCGGCGACTCGACCTTGACCACGCCCCGGGAGAAGGAGCCGTCCGGCACCTTGAGTACCAGGGGGAAATTCAGGCCGGCGATCCGCTCGGCCAGCGGCCGGCGATCGTGACGCTTGAGCAGGGCCCCCTCCGGTGCCGGCACGCCCCGGGCACGCAACAGGGCATGCAGGTAGACCTTGTTGGTACAGCGCAGGATGTCGCGGGGGGCATCGATCACCACCAGACCCTCGTGTTCCGCCTGCCGGGCCAGGCGGTAGGTATGGTGGTCCAGCGCCGTGGTCTCGCGGATGAACAGGCCGTCGAACTCGGCCAGGCGGCCGGCATCGCGGCGGGTGATCAGCGAGACGTCGATACCGAGCCGCCGGCCGGCCCGGATGAAGGCCTTCAGGGCGCTACGGTTGCTGGGCGGCAGGGCCTCGTTCGGGTCGACCAGGATCGCCAGGTCGAAGCGATAGCGCCGGCGCGCCTTGGGGGTTCGCCACACCTTGCGCGAGTGGCGGTTGAGCGCCATGGCGAAGAGGTCCTGCTCCTCGGTGGCGAGGTCGCGCAGCCGAATCGGCCTGAGCCGCGCGAGCCGCCAGAGGTCATGGCGGCGCACCAGGCGAGCCTCGAGCAGCGGGCAGGGCAGGCGTTCGAACAGCTTGCGGGCGAGCCGGGCCAGTCGGGGCTCGAGGCATTCGCCGAACAGTACCCGCAGGGTCAGGCCGTCGCCGGCCAGTGATCCCTGCCTGGCCAGGTCGCCGAGCAGCGGGGCGAGGGTGTCGAGCTGCAGGTCGATCAGCGCCTTGCGCGACAGCTCGTTGAGCGTCTCCACCGTCGGCAGCACTCGCTGGCCGCGGGCCTGGGCCAGCAGCGAGACATAGTAGCCGGTGCCCAGGTAGTCCAGCTCGCTGCTCAGATTGATCACGTGGGTGGTGCGGTCCCGGTCGTCGGCATCACGGTGGCGGCGATCCTGGGCCAGGAAGTCGTCGGCGCTGATCAGGTCCTCGGAGGGATAGTAGGGTTGCCAGTCATCCAGGCGGTCGACGACGATGCGCAGGGGACACATGGGGAGCTCCAGCCAGGCAGGGGACGGCATGGGGCCGTCGGAACGATGCCAGCATGCCCTTGAGCCCGGTCATCGACAAGGCGCCGGGCGGGTGAAAAGATTTCATGGTCCCGGGCGCTGACAGGCGTATCGAGCATACTCACAATCATGCCCGTGACTTCTGGAGGCATGAGATGACCATGACCCTGCGCCAGGCCCGCCCCCAGGACCTGGACGACCTCTATCGACTGGAGCAGCTGGCCTTCGTCGGCGACCGCTTCAGTCGCCGCCAACTCTGGCACCTGCTCAACCGTGCTCATGCCCTGACACTGGTCGGCGAACGCGGGGGAGAGGAAGGCCGACTGCTGGCCTATGGTACCCTGCTGTTTCGCCGCGGCAGTCGGCGCGCGCGACTCTACTCCTTCTGCGTGCATCCCGAGGCGCGTGGCCAGGGACTGGGCCGTCGCCTGGTCGAGGCGCTGGAGCAGGCCGCGTTGGTGCGGGGGGCCGAGCTGCTGGGCCTCGAGGTGCGTGCCGACAACCGGGTGGCGCTGGGGCTCTACCGACGCCTGGGCTTTCGCCTGGAGAGCTGGCTCGAGGACTACTATGAGGACGGCTGCGCCGGTTGGCAGATGGTCAAGGTCCTGACGCCGGCCGTCGAGGCCGCGGTATAGCGCGAGGGCTGATAGAATCAGTCTTTCCTCTTCATCGGCTACCAGGATAGTTCCATGCCCTCCTTCGATATCGTCTCCGAGTTCGACAAGCACGAAGCCAGCAACGCCGTGGACCAGGCCAACCGGGAGATCCAGTCGCGCTTCGACTTCAAGGGCGTCACCGCGAGCTTCGAGCTCGACAGCGAGACCGTCTCGCTCGAGGCCGAGGTCGATTTCCAGCTCAAGCAGATGCTCGACGTGTTGCGCAACAAGCTGATCGCGCGCGGCATCGATGCCCGCTGCATGGAGGTGAAGGATCCCGTGCTCTCCGGAGTGCGGGCCCGCCAGGAGGCGGTGCTCAAGCAGGGGCTCGACCAGAAGGAGGCCAAGGAGATCGTCAAGCGGATCAAGGAGAGCAAGCTCAAGGTCCAGGCCCAGATCCAGGGCGAGAAGGTCCGCGTGACCGGCAAGAAGCGTGACGACCTGCAGGCGGTGATGGCCCTGCTGAGGGGGGAGGAGGGCCCCGATCTTCCCCTGCAGTTCGACAACTTCCGCGATTGATGCCGGGTGTCCAGGCGCCTCGCCCGGGCGGGCCCCGGGCCGCTCTTGATCCAGGTCATGACGCCCCTTGATGGCTCTTGAAAAGTGCCCCGCTGCCACCAATTCTGATGATGCCGAATGGCGGAGTTCGTGCTGTGGAGCATCTTCGACAAACGAGAAAGGAGGTGTGGCAGATGAACCTGCAGAAATTCTCTCCCTGGAACTGGTTCAAGAGCGAGAGCCACGATGCTCCGGCAGGGGCCGTGGAGCCGCGCCGCGGCGAGCTGGCGCCATTGACGAGCATGCATCAGGAGCTCGATCGCTGGATGGACGGCATGATGCGCCAGTTCGGCCTGCCATCGCTGGAGAGCCACTTCGGTGACATGCCGGCGCTGCTGCGTCCGCGCCTCGATATCGCCGAGCACGATGACCGCTACGAGATCAGCGTCGAGGTGCCCGGCGTCGAGGAGAAGGACGTCAAGCTGAGCCTGGATGACCACCGCCTGGTGATCGAGGGCGAGAAGCGCCAGGAGAGTACCACCAAGGAGGAGCGCTACCAGCGCATCGAACGCTCCTACGGCAGTTTCCGTCGGGTGCTGGACCTGCCGGGTGACGCCCGGGCCGAGGAGATCAAGGCCACCTTCGCCAAGGGGGTACTGAACGTCACCGTCCCGCGCTCCCCGGAGGCGAAGACAGCGCGCCGCGAGATTCCCATCCAGAGCTGAGCGTTCGCTTCCCGTCACGGGCCCGCCGCTGAGCGGGCCCACGCTTTCACGGGCCACGGGGGTACCGCTGCGCGGGGGTCGATAGGCCGTCCCTCCCCCTGCCATAGGGCATCGCGATTGGCTCCGCGGCGCCGGTTGGGCTTCAATGAGGGTGTCGGGGAGAGGGAATGCCAGATGTCATCGCTCAAGCGTGTCATGTTCATCGTCATCGCCGGGACCAGCTTCGCGCTCGGCGTGATCGGGGTCTTCTTGCCGCTCATGCCCACCACCTGTTTCATGCTGCTGGCGGTGTGGGCCGCCTCGCGTGGTTCGCCGCGCTTCGCCGGCTGGATTCGCGGGCATCCGCGTTTCGGCCCGGCGGTGGTGGCCTGGGAGGGTGAGCGCGCCATTCCCCGCCACGCCAAGTGGCTGGCCGCCGGCATGCTGGCCGTCTCGGTGCTGGTGCTGGCCTTCACCGTTAGCCTGCCGTGGCTGAAGTTTGCCCTGATCGCCGGGCTCTTCCTGCTCGGCGTGTGGATCGTTACCCGGCCGGAACCCGTCGTCGCTTCCTGACGCGCCGGCTCCATCGTCTCGATCGTGCTTTGAGGTGGGGGGGCGGGGGGCCGTACAATGGCCGGCAATTCCAGACAGGAGCCACCTCGATGTCCGAACCGCTGCCGACCTATCTAAGCGACTACCGCCCTCCCGCCTACCGCGTGACCCGCACCGAGCTGACGTTCGATCTCGACCCCGTCGCCACGCGGGTCAAGGCGCGTCTGCACCTGGAGCGCCACCCCGAGCGTGAACCCGGCGAGGCGCTCGAACTCGACGGCGAGCAGCTCGCGCTCAAGGCCATCGCCATCGACGGGCAGCCGCTGGGCGAGGACGAGTACACCCTCACCGCGAGCGGCCTGATCGTGCACCAGGTGCCGGAGGCCTTCCTGCTCGACACCGAGGTGGAGATCGCGCCGCAAGAGAACACCGCCCTCGAGGGGCTCTACCAGTCGAACGGCATGTACTGCACCCAGTGCGAGGCCGAGGGATTCCGGCGCATCACCTTCTACCCCGACCGCCCGGACGTGATGGCGACCTTCTCCACCACGGTGATCGGCGATGCGCAGCGCGAACCGGTACTGCTCTCCAACGGCAACCCGGTGGAGCGCGGCACGCTGCCCGACGATCGTCACTTCGTCACCTGGGAAGACCCGCACCCCAAGCCCTGCTACCTGTTCGCCCTGGTGGCCGGCGACCTGAAGAAGGTCGAGGACGCCTTCACTACCATGAGCGGCCGCGAAGTGACCCTGCAGATCTGGGTCGAGGAGGAGAACCTCGGCAAGACCGACCACGCCATGGCCTCGTTGAAGCGCGCCATGGCCTGGGACGAGGCGACCTACGGCCGCGAGTACGACCTTGACCTGTTCATGATCGTCGCGGTCAACGACTTCAACATGGGCGCCATGGAGAACAAGGGGCTCAACATCTTCAACTCGGCGGCGGTGCTGACCCACCCGCATACCGCCACCGACGCCGCCTTCCAGCGGGTCGAGGGCATCGTCGCCCACGAGTATTTTCACAACTGGTCGGGCAACCGGGTGACCTGTCGCGACTGGTTCCAGCTCTCCCTCAAGGAGGGCTTCACGGTCTTCCGCGACCAGTGCTTCAGCGCCGACACCAACTCGGCGCCGGTCAAGCGCATCGAGGACGTCTCCTTCTTCCGCACCGCCCAGTTCGCCGAGGACGCCGGCCCCACCGCCCATCCGGTGCGCCCGGATCACTATATCGAGATCGGCAACTTCTACACCCTGACCATCTACGAGAAGGGCGCCGAGATCGTGCGCATGCTCTGCAACCTCCTGGGCTGGGAGACCTTCCGCCGTGGCGCCGACCTCTACTTCGAGCGCTTCGACGGCCAGGCGGTGACCATCGAGGACTTCGTCGGCTGCATGAGCGAGGTCTCGGGCCAGGATCTCTCCCGGTTCATGCTCTGGTACTCCCAGGCCGGCACGCCGGAGATCGATGCCCATGGCGAGTATGACTACGCCAGTTGCGAGTACCGGCTGATCCTGCGCCAGCGCACCCCGGCCACCCCCGATCAGGTGGAGAAGCATGCCCTGCACATCCCGATCCGCCTGGGGCTGGTGGGCACCAAGTCCGGTCGCGACCTGCCCATCACTCTCGACGGCGAGGCGCTGGGCAGTGACGCCGTCATCCACCTGCGCGAGGCAGAGCAGGAGTTCGTGTTCACCGATGTCTCCGAGGCGCCGGTGCCCTCACTGCTGCGCGGCTTCTCGGCGCCGGTCAACCTGCGCTTCCCCTATGGTCGCGAGGACCTGGCCTTCCTGCTGCAGCACGATTCGGACGGCTTCAATCGCTGGGACGCCGGCCAGCGTCTCGCCCTGCTGGCGCTCGACGACCTGATCGCCGCCCACCGCAACGGGGTGGAGAAGGTGATGGACCCGCGGGTGGTCGAGGCCTTCCGCGGACTGCTCACCCATGATCCCGACGACAAGGCGGTGCTGGCCGAAATGCTGACCCTGCCCTCCGAGGCCTATATCGCCGAGCAGCAACCGCTGGTGGACGTGGATGCCATCCATGCCGCCCGCGACTTCGTCCAGCAGTCCCTGGCGCTGGCCCTGCGCGACGACTTCCTGCGTCTCTACGAGGCGAACCGCTCCGACGCCTCCTATGCCCCGCAGCCGGGGCAGATCGCCGACCGCAGCCTGAAGAACGTGGCGCTCTCCTACCTGATGGCGATCGAGGACGAGGAGGGGATCGAGCTGGCCCGCGCGCAGTTCGCGGCCGACCACAACATGACCGATGTGCGGCACGCCCTGACCCTGCTGACGCACAGCAGCCGGGACGACATCGCCGAGCCAGCGCTCAAGGCCTTCGGCGAGAAATGGGCCCACGACTCCCTGGTCATGGACCAGTGGTTCAGCATCCAGGTCACCCGCCCCCAGCCGGACGCGCTCGATCGGGTGAAGTTCCTGATGGCGCACCCGGCCTTCTCGCTGAAGAATCCCAACAAGGTGCGCGCCCTGATCGGCGCCTTCGCCAACCAGAACCGGGTCAACTTCCACCGCCTGGACGGCGAGGGCTACCGGCTGCTCGCCGACGTGGTGATCGAGCTCAACCGGCTCAACCCGGAGATCGCCGCACGCCTCATCACCCCGCTGACCCGCTGGCAGCGCTTCGACGAGACCCGCCAGGAGCTCATGAAGGGCGAGCTCGAGCGCATCCGCGCCGAGGAACTCTCGCCGAATGTATATGAGGTGGTCGAAAAGGCCCTCGCCTAAGCTTTGTCCGAAAAGTCGTCGAGCGATGGTCAGACAAGGCAAAAATCGGTGAAAAGACGGAGTTTACGCGGTGTAAATGAGTACTTTGAGCCGATTTTTAACGCCGTATGACCGAGCGCAGGCAGTTTTCAGACAAAGCGTAGCGCCGCCCAATCAATTGATCAGCCAGCTCAGCACAGTAACGCCAAGCACGAGCCAGATTAGGGCGACGACGAAGGCGCGGCGCAGCAGGGCGGCCAGCCCCTTCCACAGCAGCCACAGGCCGACGATCAGCACCAGCAGGCTGATCAGCGAGGGGGCAATGCCGAGCGACTCGGAGAGGCCGCGCAGGAAGCCGCGGGCCGAGTCGTCGAGGTTGGCGAAGAAGCCGGTCAGCAGGTCGACGACGAAGCGGATGAGGTCGCCCAGCGCGCCGCCGAGCCAGGTGAAGAAGTCAGCCATGTCGGAGGAGCGGGCGCCTCATTCGATCAGGTCGAGCACGGTGCCGACGATGTCGTCCATGGTCACCAGGCCGACCAGCCGGTTGTCGTCGAGCACCAGGACCCGCTTGACCACGCTGTCGGTCATCAGGCTGGCCACGTGGCGCACGTCCAGCGACTCGCCGACGCCGATGGCGGGCTTGGCGCAGACGTCATAGACGTTGATCAGGTCGATGTCACCGTTCTCGGCGACGATGGTCTTGAGGATATTGGTGTAGGTGATCAGCCCCCAGGCGTCATGGGGATCCTGCTGCTCCACCACCAGGCACTTGAGATTGTGCCGCTTCATCAGCCCCAGGGCGTCGCGCAGGGTGGCGAAGGGGGATACCGTCACCACGTCGCGCATCATGATGTCCTTGACCAGCATCGTGTTTCTCCGTCTATGGTGGGGACCTTCAGCACCGGGGGTCAGACCTCGTGCCTGAGCCGTTCCTCGAAGCGTTTGACCTGTGTCATGTCGATCCCGCCGAGATGCTCCACGGGCAGCGTCATGACCAGGCCCTTGGAGTCGTCGCCGGAGGGGTTGATGACATGCCGGATCGCCTTGAGCACCTTGAGCGACAGGCTCTTCTCCAGCGTCAGCAGCATGATGCTCTGACTGCCCTCGAAGGTCAGCCCGAAGAAGGTCTTCTTGCGTTCGCCGCCGATACCGCGTCCCGTCATCAGGGTCATGCCCACCGCGCCCGCCTCGGTGGCGGCATCGATGCACTCCTGCTCGAGATCCTCGGGGACGATGGCGACCAGCAGGGAAAACTTCATGTCGTCTTGCCTCTAAGTTTCGCCACTCTTTCCATCAGAATGGCATAGCTCATCACGGTCACGATAGGAAAGATCGAGGCGAAGGCGATCAGCCCGAAGCCGTCGATCAGCACGTTGCGGCCCTCGATCTGGCTCGCCAGGCCGATGCCCAGTGCCGTCACCAGCGGCACCGTCACCTCGGAGGTGGTCACGCCGCCGAGATCGAAGGCGAGCGCCACGATATAGCGGGGGGCCAGCGCCGTCAGCAGGATCACCAGCAGGTAGCCGCCGATGATGTAGTGATGGATGGAATCGCCACTGATGATCCGGTGCACGCCGATGGTGATGCCGATGGCCACGCCGAGGGCGACCAGGAGGCGGATCACGTTGCCCTGGATCTTGCCCGCCGCGGCTTCTTCGGCCTGCTGGCCCACGGCGATCAGCGCCGGTTCGGCCATGGTGGTGGCGAAGCCGATGCAGAAGGCGAACAGGTAGACCCACAGCCAGCCGTCGAAGGCGATCAGCTGCTCGGCCATGCGCTGGCCGATGGGGAAGAGGCCGAGCTTGAGGCCCACCACGAAGGCGTAGAGCCCGACGATCACCAGGGCGAAACCGATGCCCACCCGGAGCGGTTCCGCCAGCGAACGCCTGAGCACGGCGTACTGGAAGAACAGGACCACCAGCAGGATCGGCAGCACGTCGCGCAGCATGCCGAACAGGTCGAGCACCAGTGCCAGCAGGCCGGAGGGCGACTCGGTACCGGCCTGGGCGAGCACCAGCCCGGCGCCGTTCGCCACGTCGCTCGGGTCGCCGTAGACCAGGATGCCGTAGAGCTGCACGCTGATCATCGGCACCATCACCGCCAGCGCCACCAGGCCGAAGCCGTCGATCAGCGGGTTGCGCCCGCGGATGGAAGCCGCCAGGCCGATGCCCAGCGCGGCGATCAGCGGGACGGTGACGATATTGGTGGTCACCCCGCCGGAGTCATAGGCGAGCCCCACGATCTCCTCCGGGGCGAAGAAGGTCACCAGCACCACCAGCACGTAGCCGACGATCATGTACCAGTGCAGGGGATGGCCCAGGATCACCCGGAACACCCCGAGGGCCATCACCAGGCCCACCGAGGTGGCGACGATCAGGCGCAGGGTGAGGGCGTCGATGCGCCCCTCGCTGATCATCGCCGCCTGCTCGGCCACGGCGATCAGCGCCGGCTCGGCGACCACCGCCGAGAAGCCGATGGCGAAGCCGAACAGCATCAGGATCGGCATCGAGCCGCGGCGGGCAAACTGGTTGGCGAGGCGCTTGCCCACCGGGAAGATGCTGAGCTCGAGGCCCTGGAGGAAGAGTGCCACGCCCAAGGCGACGATCAACAGGCCCACCGCCATGCCCAGGCCGCCCTCGGGCCACTGGCGCAGGAGCAGTGCCTGGAAGGCGACCACCACGATGATGATCGGCATCAGGTTGCGCAGGGCGTGGAGAAGGGCGTGGGCAAAGTCCCGGAGTTGCTCGGCCAAGTTCGGCTCCCTGGATGATCCGTCGAACACTCCCGATGGCGACCCTCGCTCGCCATCCTGCTAGCCTAGGAGGCGAGACGCACCCGGTCGGGGCGGCATCAATATATCATCAACCTCTGCATCGCGGCATGAGTCGGCGGCGGACACGACCTTGACCTGGGTCATGACACCGGCGGTGCCGTCCCGTATATCAAGGAGCCGACAATGGGACTCTCGACAATCATGGTGCTGGTGCTGCTGGTGGCAGCGGGCGTGTTGCTGGCCTATGGCGTGGCCATCTACAACCGCCTGGTGACGCTGAAGAACCGCTACGGCAATGCCTTCGCCCAGATCGAGGTACAGCTCAAGCGTCGCTATGACCTGATTCCCAACCTGGTGGAGACGGCGAAGGCCTACATGAGCCATGAGCGAGAGACCCTGCAGGCGGTGACCGAGGCACGCAATGGGGCCCTGGCGGGACTCCAGGCCGCCGCCGCCCGGCCCGGCGAGCCCGGCGCCATGGCTGAACTGGCCGGGGCCGAGGGGGCGCTGGGGGCCGCACTGGGTCGGCTCAACGTGGTGATGGAGGCGTATCCCGACCTCAAGGCCTCGGAGAACATGCGCCAGCTCAGCGAGACCCTCACCAGCACCGAGAACCGGGTCGCCTTCGCCCGTCAGGCGTTCAACGACGCGGTGATGCAGTACAACACCTACAAGCAGAGTTTCCCCCCGGTGCTGCTGGCCGGACCCTTCGGCCATCAGCAGGACGCCGCCCTGCTGGAGTTCGAGGACAGTGCCGAGATCCAGGCCGCTCCCCGTGTGAGCTTCTGAGGCGGGCGGTTGCATGGATTTCTTCGAGGCCCAGGATCGTGCCCGCCGCCTCACCGGCCGTCTGGTCGGACTGCTGCTGCTGGCCGTGGTGGCATTGATCGTCGTCGCGACCGTGGTGGTGGCCCTGGCGGTGGTGTTGTTCGATGGTCAGACCGGCAGCGACTCCCTGGCCCGCGCCCTGGACCCCCGCCTGCTGGGCGGCGTGGCCGTGGCGGTGGTCCTGGTGGTGACCCTCGGTAGCCTGGGACGCCACCTTCAGCTGCGGGCCGGCGGCCCGGCGGTGGCCGAGGCGCTGGGTGGGCGACCGCTCAACCTGGAAACCCGCGACGACGACGAGCGCAAGCTGCTCAACGTGGTGGAGGAGATGGCCATCGCCTCCGGTATGCCGGTGCCGGCGGTCTACCTGCTCGAGGATCCAGCCATCAATGCCTTCGCCGCCGGCCATGCCCCCCATGATGCCGCCATCGGGGTTACCCGCGGTGCCATCGAGACCCTCGACCGTGACGAGCTGCAGGGCGTGATCGCCCACGAGTTCAGCCATATCCTGCACGGCGACATGCGCCTCAACCTGCGCCTGGTGGCGCTGCTCCACGGCATCCTGGTCATCGGCCTGATCGGCCATATGCTGCTGCGTGGGGCGGCATTGGGCGGCCGGGGGCGTTCGCGGCGACGCGGGGGCCATGCCGCGGTGCTCGGGCTGGGGGCCGCGCTGATGGTGGTGGGCTATGCCGGTACCCTGTGCGGCAAGCTGATCAAGGCGGCGGTGAGTCGCCAGCGCGAGTTTCTCGCCGATGCCAGCGCCGTGCAGTACACCCGCAATCCCGACGGCATCGGCGGAGCGCTGAAGAAGCTCGCCGCCCATGCGGCCGGCTCGCGCCTGGGGGCCGCCAATGCCGAGGAGTTCAGCCATCTCTACTTCGGTCGTGGGGTAGGGGCCATGAGCCGGCTCACCTCGACCCATCCGCCGCTGGAACAGCGCATCCGCCGGGTGCTGCCCGACTGGGACGGTAGCCTGCCCTCGCCGAAGCCGCACCCGGCGACACCACCCGAGGCCGAACCGGCACCGGCCTCCCGGACGCTGACCGGCACGGCACTGGCCAGCGCCGTGGTGGCCAGCATCGGTCGGCCCGATGCCGTGGACATCGCCCGGGCCCGCCAGCAGCTCGCCGAGCTCGACACGCGCCTGCTCGAGGCCGCCCATGAGCCTTTTGCCGCCCGGGCGCTGGTCTACGGCATCCTGATGGGCGCCGACCCGGAGAGCCACGAGGACCAGCGCCTCGCCCTGGCCAGCCAGGCGCTGCCCGAGGTCCTCGTCGAACTGGACCGGCTCGCCGAGCCCCTGGCGCGCCTCGCCCCCGGCCATCGCTTGTCACTGATCGAGCTGGCGCTACCGGTGCTGCGCCAGCTGTCCGTGGCCCAGTACGCCCGTTTTCGTGCCTGCCTCGATCGGCTGATGGCGATCGAGACCCGCCCCGGTGCACTGCAGTGGGTGCTGCACCGGTTGGTCGTCCAGGGCGTCGAGGGCGAGCGCCGCGCCCGGCGCGATCGCCACCTGGTCGACCTGGGCGCTCCTCTCTCGCTGCTGCTCTCGACCCTGGCGATGGCGGGGCAGGGCGACGGGGCCGAGGCCCGGGAGGCCCTCGATCGGGTCGCCGTCGACCTGGATGTCTCGTTGGACTACCTGCCCGAACCGGCCACGGCGACGGAGCTGGACTGGGCCATGGCGCGGCTGGTGCGACTGGTCCAGGGCGAGCGGGTGTCGCTGCTGGAAGCCATGACCCGCTGCGTGGTGCACGACGGACGGGTCGAGCCCGAGGAGGCGGAGCTGCTGCAAGCCGTGGCCTGGACCCTCGGGTGCCCGCTGCCGGACCCGAACCGGCTGGCCAGCCGGCCCGGGCCGCGGCATGATGGACGTGATCGGCCATGACACTCTGGAGGCTTCACGATGCTTACTCCGTTTCATCTCGCCGTGCAGGTACGAGATCTCAACGAGGCGAGACGCTTCTATGGCGAATTGCTGGGATGCCCGGAGGGCCGTTCCAGTGATACCTGGATCGACTTCAACCTCTACGGCCACCAGTTCGTCTGTCACCTGAACCCGGCCCTGGGCGAGCGGGGCATCGACGATCACCGCAACCCCGTGGACGGCCACGGCGTACCGGTGCCACACTTCGGGGTAGTACTGGAAATGGCCGATTGGGAAGCCCTGGTCGACCGCCTCACCGCGGCCGGGGTGCGCTTCGAGATCGAGCCCTATATCCGCTTTCGCGGCGAACCCGGCGAGCAGGCCACCATGTTCTTCCGCGACCCCAGTGGTAATGCTATCGAATTCAAGGCCTTCCGTGACATTGCCGGCCAACTGTTCGCCACCTGAAACCCGGGCCCGCCTTGCGGGGGCGGCATCGCTCTGGTGCAATGTCGTTCTTTTCGTCAGGAGAAAGCGGATGACAATGAAACCCTTGATGCCCCTACTGGCCGTCCTGGCGCTTGCCCTGGGGCTGGCCGGTTGCGGCAACGGCGACGACGAGCCCGCCCCCGCCGAGACCGAGACACAGGAGGCACAGGAGCCGACCGCCGAGATGAGCGATGATGAGCCCGCGGCGGCCGAGGCACCGCCTCCCGCCGAGGAGGGGATCGACGGCGAACCGGCACCGAACGGCGAGGTCGATGCCGATGCCGAGACTCTCGGCGAATCACCCGACAGCGGCCTGGGAGACGACGCGGCCCTGCCCGGGGAGACGACCCGCGAGGAGGTCGACGCCATCATCGAGGAGCAGGAGCGCCGCTTCGAGGAGGCCAGCCGCCGCATCGACGAGCAGTTCGAGGAGGTCGAGCAGGAGGCCCCCGAGTTCGAGCCCATGGACGACCCGGTCGACCTGGAGCCGTCCCGCGACCCCCTCGAGGAGCGCGATGAGACCCGCCTGGACGACGAGGCGGCCCAGGTCGGTGAGCCGACCAGCAGCGACATCGACGCCATCATCGAGGAGCAGGAGCGCCGCTTCGAGGAGGCCCAGCGCCGCCTGGAGGAGCAGTTCGAGGAGATGGAGCAGGAGCGCATCGAGCTCGAACCCATGGAGGTCGAGGAGTGAGCCGGCGGGCGGTCGCCCCTGCGCAGAGCCAGAAAAAGGCCCACCGCGTGGTGGGCCTTCCTGTTTCCGGGCTTGCAGTGCGCGACTGCCGATGTCGTCGTCAGACGGGGTCGGCAACCGGCTTCAACACCGGATCTGAGGGAGCATGCCCTTAGTTGGCGATCCGGATGTTGGAGGCCTGAAGGCCCTTCTTGCCCTGAGTGACCTCGAAGGTGACCTTCTGGCCATCCTGCAGGGTCTTGAAGCCTTCAGCCTGGATTTCGGAGAAGTGCGCGAACAGGTCATCGCCGCCGTCGTCGGGAGAGATGAAGCCGTAGCCCTTGGTATCGTTGAACCACTTGACAGTGCCAGTTGCCATTGTCGATTTCCTTAACATACTGTAATGATCGTGCCGGGCACGCGATGTCGTATCGAGCGCCCCAAGTGCGTGGGCAAGACAAGGAAGAAGTGCGCACTGGGTATATCGAAGGAATCGAAGTACAGCTGACGACTTTTTACTTGCTGGCCAACGCCGCGGATGGTGCACCGGCACCCCGATTGCGTCAACCGGGCTGTCGCCGGGGGAACCGTTGCAACCGCCCGCAAGCTCACTGTAGATGGAAACCCTCTAGGCGTCCAGCACCCGCCGGTCGCCTTTCTTGAACTCTTGTGGCGAGTCCTTTCATGTTTCTCGATGCACACTTCTGGCCCTTCCTGGTGGCGATCACCCTGCTGACCATGAGCCCCGGGGTCGACACCCTGCTGGTGATCCGCAACACCGCCCGTGGGGGGATGCGCGACGGCGTACTCACCAGCCTGGCGATCTGCTGCGGTCTCTTCGTGCATGCCGCCGTCTCGGCGCTGGGCATCTCGCTGATCCTGTTGCAGTCGGCCTGGGCCTTCGGCCTGCTCAAGCTGGCCGGTGCCGTTTACCTGGTCTGGCTGGGGGTGAACAGCCTGCTCGCCGCCCGGCGTGGCCAGGGGCTGCCGGTGGCCGGCGTCAGCGGCGGGCGCCGTGCGGTGCCGGTATGGCAGCCGCTGCGCGAGGGCTTTCTATCCAACGTGCTCAATCCCAAGACGGTGGTCTTCTACATGGCCTTCCTGCCCCAGTTCATCGCCCCGGGGGATCCGGCGCTGATCAAGTCGCTGTGGCTCGCCGGGGTGCACTTCGTGATCGCCAACCTGTGGCAGATCGCGATCGTGGCGATGGTGGGCAGCGCCGGGCGCTGGCTGGCCAGCCGCACCTTCGCCAGGTGGCTCAACGCGGTGACCGGCGGGGTGCTGGTGGCCTTCGGCGTCAAGCTGGCGCTGGAGCGCTCTCCGGCCTAATACTGCCGCGAGCTACGGGCTACGGGCTGCTGTTTGCATCATGCTGCTCGCAGCCCGAGGCTCGCGGCGCGAAGCTCAGTTGCGGGCCAGTAGCGAGCGATCGTAACGTACCGACTTTTCCGCCTGACTCAGCATCGCCACGCCCTCGCTGCTGCCGCCGTTGGCCAGGCTCTCGAAGATCGCCCGGTAGGAGAGCACCGCCTGGACGTAGTTGCGGGTCTCGCGGAAGGGAATGCTCTCGACGAAGAGGTCGAACTCCTCCGGGGCGTCGCGCAGCCAGCGGTCGACCCGGCCGGGACCGGCGTTGTAGGCGGCGGTGGCGGCCAGGCGGTTGCCACGATAGCGGTCGAGCATGTCGCGAATGTAGGTGCTGCCGAGGCGGATGTTGAGTGCCGGGTCGAGCACGCCATAGGGGCCCGGGTCGCTGATGCCGAGCTGGCGGCTGAGCTGGGTGGCGGTGCCCGGCATGATCTGCATCAGGCCACGAGCGCCGGCCGGCGAGAGCGCATCGGGGTTGTAGGCACTCTCGCGGCGGGCGATCCCCATCAGCAGGTAGGGATCGACGCTGGTCTGGCGGCCCCAATGCAGGAAGTGCTCGCGATAGGCCTCGGGGAAGCGCCAGTCCAGGGCATCCCACATCTGCCCGGTGATGGTGGTCTGCACCAGCTTGGCGTGCCAGCCCCGGCGCTGGGCGTAGTCGGCCAGGGCGCGGGCCTCCCGGGGCGTGGCGCGTGCCACGGCGGTATACCACTCACTGTTGGCGAGGCCCTGTTCGCCGATGCGGATCAGCGCCTCGGTGCGCTGCACGGCCGGCCAGCGGGCGACCTGTTCGCGGAAGGCGTCGTTGAAGCCGCTGCGTTCCAGGTTCAGGGCGTAGGGGCGGCCCAGGCGGTCGGCGGCGGCGAAGCCGAAGAAGCTGCGGCCACCGGCCGCCGCCGCATAGGCGGTCTCTGCGGTGGCCGTGTCGCCGAGCTGTTCCAGCGCCCGGCCCAGCCAGTATTGCCAGCGGGCGTCCTGGCGCGGCTCGTCGGGCATGCGGTGCACCCAGTCGATGACGCCTCGCCAGTCGCGTTCGGCCAGGGCGGTACGCACCCGCAGCTCGAGCAGCTCGGGGTCGGGCATCCCGACCAGGGTCTCGTCGACCCAACCACGGTTCTGGCGGATGTCCCGCACCAGCGAGTAGAACACCAGGTCGCGTTCGATGGCATGACGACTGGATTCGTCGAGCTCCAGGTGGGGGGCGATCTTGCGCCAGGCTTCATAGGCGGCCTCGGTATCGGCGCGGGTGAAGCCGTGCATGGCGGCGGCGAACAGGGCGCTGCTGCCCTGGCAGCCGGGCCCGATGCAGGTGGGCACCCGGGTGACTGCGGCGTAGTCCTTCCGTAGCCGCTCCACGCTGTCGTTCGCCTCCTGCCAGCGGCTGCCCAGCATCCTGCCCAGGTAATTCATCAGCCCGGTCTCGCCAGCCTCCCAGGCGAGCATCTTGCGCTCCCAGATCTCCCGCTCGCCGATCTCGCCGCGTTCGCGCAGGGCCCGGAACAGGGTGTCGCAGGCATCCGGCTGCGAGCGGCCGACCCGCCACAGCTCGCGGCCACCCTCGGCCGCGGCGCCGGGGTCGCGACCGAGCAGGGCCGTGTAGTAGTAGCACTGGCGCGCGGTGCCCTCGGGCACGCCGTCGGCCACCGCCAGCAGGCTGCCGAAGCGGCCGGCGTGACCATAGCGGGCGATCGCCTGGCCGCGCATCCACTCGCCCAGCGGCGAGTCACCGTGGCGTGTGATGAAGTCGAGCACCTGGCCCGGCTCCGCCTGGGGCAGGCGGTGGCGCAGACGGTGGTACTCCACGTAGCCGGCGAGTAAATGGCCATCGATGGCCGTCTGGTCGATCTTCTGCCACTCCTGATTGCGGGCGGCCTCCAGGGCGTCGCGCATGGCGCGGTCGTCGCCAAAGGCCAGGGGGCTTCCCAGGGGGAGCGACAGTGCCAGGGCCGTCAGCAGGGAGCCGACGCGCCGGGCGAGGGTAGGGTGGCGCATGGGGCGGGCCTCCGAGGGGAACGCGATTCGTCGTATCGTCGCCCATCGGAGCGATTTTGAGTAGGGGGAGGGGGCGAAAGTGTGGTGAAAGAATGTTGCCGCCCGCACCCCGCGTCTGCCGCGAATCGTCGACGTCTCCATCGACTACCTGCGCACCGCCCGGGTAGCGCCCCCCCCATGCCCGCTGTCGGCTGCTGCGAGAGGGGCGGCGCATGGCCAATGTCCAGGTCACCGCCTGGCAGGAGGACGAGACGGTGCCGGTGGCCACGGCCAGGCTGCATTTCGTGCTGGCCGACTCGTCCAGTGCCGGCGACGCCGACGCTTGAAAAGTGTCCCCCGGCCCCCATATTCCCGACAGTCTTGTAACCGGCGGTGCCCGTGGCACCGCCGCCCTGTGCACACGACGAGGGACCCGATACATGTCCACTGCCATTCGTGAAGAGACCCTGGGCTTCCAGACCGAGGTCAAGCAACTCCTGCATCTGATGATCCACTCCCTGTACTCCAACCGGGAGATCTTCCTGCGCGAGCTGATCTCCAACGGCGCCGACGCCTGCGACAAGCTGCGCTATGCGGCGCTGGACAACGACGCCCTGTACGAGGGCGACAGCGAGCTGCGCATCGAGATCGAGCACGACCCGGAGGCGGGGACCGTCACGGTGCGCGACAACGGCATCGGCATGAGCCGCGACGAGGTGATCAGTAACCTCGGCACCATCGCGCGCTCAGGCACCGCCGAGTTCCTCAAGCAGCTCTCCGGCGAGCAGCAGAAGGATGCCAGGCTGATCGGCCAGTTCGGCGTCGGCTTCTACTCCTCCTTCATCGTCGCCGACGATGTCACGGTGCGCACGCGCAAGGCCGGTACCCCGGTCGCCGAGGGGGTGGAGTGGCATTCGAAGGGCGAAGGCGAGTTCACCGTCGCCGATATCGAACGCGAGCAGCACGGCACCGAGATCGTGCTGCACCTGAAGCCGGATGCCAGGGAGTTCGCCGACGACTTCCGCCTCAAGAGCCTGGTGCGCAAGTACTCCGACCACATCGAGGTGCCGGTGCGCATGTCCCGCGTCGAGACCGACAAGGATGACGAGGGCAAGCCCGTCGAGGGCAGCGAGAAGACCGTCTGGGAGACGGTCAACGAGGCCACGGCGCTCTGGGTGCGGCCCAAGAGCGAGATCTCCGACGACGAGTACAAGGCCTTCTACAAGCACGTGGCCCACGACTTCGCCGACCCCTTGACCTGGAGCCACAACAAGGTCGAGGGCAAGCTCGAGTACGTGAGCCTGCTCTACGTGCCGGGCCGTGCGCCCTTCGATCTCTATGAGCGCGACGGGGCTCGGGGCGTGAAGCTCTACGTGCAGCGCGTCTTCATCATGGACGACGCCGAGCAGTTCCTGCCGCTCTACCTGCGCTTCGTCAAGGGCGTGCTGGATACCCGCGACCTGTCGCTGAACGTTTCCCGGGAGCTGCTGCAGCAGGATCCCAAGGTCGAGAAGATCAAGAGCGCCCTGACCAAGCGCGCCCTGGACATGCTCGGCAAGCTGGCCAAGGACAAGGAAGCCTACCAGGGGTTCTGGAACACCTTCGGTAGCGTGCTCAAGGAGGGCCCGGCGGAGGACTTCGCCAACCGCGACAAGATCGCCGGCCTGCTGCGCTTCTCCACCACCCATACCGACAGTGCCACCCAGGACCAGTCGCTGGCCGATTACGTCGAGCGCATGAAGGAGGGGCAGGACAAGATCTACTATATCGTCGCCGACGGCTTCAACGCGGCCAAGAGCAGCCCGCATCTCGAGATCTTCCGCAAGAAGGGCATCGAGGTCCTGCTGCTGCACGATCGCATCGACGAGTGGCTGATGAGCCACCTGACCGAATTCGACGGCAAGCGCTTCGTCGACGTGGCCAAGGGCGACCTGGATCTCGGCGAGGTCGAGGGCGAGGAGGAGAAGAAGGCCCAGGAGGAGACCGCCAAGGCCAAGGAGGCGCTGGTCAAGCGGGTCAAGGAGGCGCTCGGCGAGCAGGCCCAGGAGGTCCGGGTCACCCACCGCCTGACCGACTCGCCGGCCTGCGTGGTACTGCCGGAACATGAGATGGGCTACCAGATGCGTCGCATCATGGAGGCCGCCGGCCAGCCGCTTCCCGAGGTCAAGCCGATCCTCGAGCTCAACCCGGTGCATCCGCTGGTCGAGCGGCTGGAGGCGGCCGAGGGCGATGCCTTCGCCGATCTGGCCCATGTGCTGCTCGATCAGGCGATCATCGCCGAAGGGGGGCATCTCGATGATCCGGCCGCCTACGTGCGGCGTCTCAATGGCCTGCTGACGGCCTGAGCCTGCGGCGCTCGCGTGCCGCCCCAGTGAGTGGTCACCAACCCCCGCCGGCCTTGCATGCCGGCGGGGGTGTTTTTGTGCAGTGCAAAAAAATATCGGATCTGCGGCGAAAGGCTGCTAAGATTGCCCATCTTCATCGATGAGGCATGATCCCATGCGTCACTTGTCCCGTATCCTGCTGCGCTTGAGTCACCCCCGCTGGCGGTTCGGCGCCCTGGCCGTGATCCTGCTGCTGGCCATCGGCATCGCCACCAGCCCGCTGTTGGCCGAGCCCCAGTTGCACACGCCGCTGCCCGATTTCGATGCCGCAGCGGCCCTCGACGACCCGGTGCTGGAGCTGCCGGACCTGCGCGGCGTGCCGGCCGGCCCGAAGCGCAAGGCGGCCTTTCTCTCCATGCTGGTGCCCATCGTCGAGGCCGAGAACGCGCGCATCCAGGCCAAGCGGGAGTGGCTCCAGGCTCTGCTGGACCGCCCGGCCCTGCCGGACGCCCAGGAGCGTGAGCGTCTGGCAGAACTGTGCGCCAGCTACCGGCTCGACTGCCGTGGCGAGGGGATCGACCCGCGCCTGCTGACCCGCATCGACACCCTGCCGCTGGAGATGGTGGTGATCCAGGCGGTGGAAGAGTCCGGCTGGGGTACCTCGCGTTTCGCCCGCCAGGCCAACAACCTGTTCGGCATGCGCTGCTTCAGCGACGGCTGCGGCCTGGGTCAGCAGGGCAGTGGCCGCCGCTACCAGGCCTTCGACAGCGTGCAGGACGCGGTGCGGGCCTATCTGCACAACCTCAATACCCATCGGGCCTACGAGCGGCTGCGCAGCCGCCGCGCCGAACTGGCAACCCGCGAAGACGTCACGCCCGAGGCGCTGATCGCGACCCTCGAGAACTACGCTGTGCGTGCCGACTATCGTGACGTGCTGCTGGCGCTATTGCGTACCAATGCCCCCTTGATTCGCCGTCACGGCTCCGACGATACTGCCTGACGCTGCTGCACGACCGACGCCGACGATGCCACCCCGATAGAGGTGGCATCGTCGTTCCGAGGACAGCGCCATCTCGTCCGGACGGGCAAGCTTCGCCTTGTGCCTCGCCCTTCACTGGGGTATGAGTGACGGTCGGGATTTTTCGACAAAAGGACAATAGGAGGAGTTGGAGTGAAGATCGGAGCACCCAGGGAGAGTGCCAGGGGGGAAGCGCGGGTCGCGCTGACCCCCGAGAGCGCGCAGCAGATCCAGAAGCTGGGACACGAGTGTCTCGTCGAGGCCGGCGCCGGCGCGGCGGCCGGCTTCGACGACGACGCTTACCGGGCGGCCGGGGTCACCGTCGTCGAGGGGGCCGAGGCGCTCTGGAACGAGGCCGAGGTGGTCATCAAGGTGCGCGAGCCTTCCGAGGAGGAGGCCGGTCGCCTGCGCCAGGGGCAGACGCTGATCGCCTTCTTCTGGCCGGCCCAGAACGAGTCACTGCTCGAGAAGTGCCGTGCCCAGGGGGCGACGGTCATTGCCATGGACATGGTGCCGCGGATCTCGCGGGCGCAGAAGATGGACGCGCTCTCGAGCATGGCCAACATCGCCGGCTACCGGGCGGTGATCGAGGCGGGCAACAACTTCGGGCGTTTCTTCACCGGCCAGGTGACCGCCGCCGGCAAGGTGCCGCCGGCCAAGGTGCTGGTGATCGGCGCGGGGGTGGCGGGGCTTTCCGCCATCGGTACCGCCACCAGCCTGGGGGCTGTGGTGCGGGCCTTCGACGTGCGCCCCGAGGTGGCCGAGCAGATCGAGTCCATGGGGGCCGAGTTCCTGTTTCTCGATTTCGACGATGCCCAGGACGGTTCCGGGACGGGCGGCTATGCCGCGCCCTCGAGCCCCGAGTTCCGCGAGAAGCAGCTGGCGCTGTTCCGCGAACAGGCGCCGGACGTCGATATCGTCATCACCACGGCGCTGATTCCGGGCCGGCCCGCCCCCAAGCTGTGGCTCGAGGACATGGTCAAGGCCATGAAGCCCGGCTCGGTGGTCGTCGACCTGGCCGCCGAGAAGGGCGGCAACTGCGATCTGACCGTCGCCGACGAGAAGGTGGTCTCCGACAACGGCGTGACCGTCGTCGGCTACACCGACTTCCCCTCGCGCATGGCCACCCAGGCCTCGCTGCTCTATGCCACCAACGTTCGCCACATGCTCACCGATCTCACCCCGGAGAAGGACGGGACGATCGTGCATGACATGGAGGACGACGTGATCCGTGGCGCCACGGTGGCGCACCAGGGCGAGATCACCTTCCCGCCGCCGCCGCCCAAGGTGAAGGCGATCGCCGCGGCCAAGCCCAAGCCCAAGGAGAAGGAGCCGACGCCGGAGGAGAAGCGAGCCGCCGAGCATGCCACCTTCCTGGCCCAGACCAAGCGGCAGGCCACGCTGCTGGGCGTGGGCGGGGCGCTGATGCTGCTGCTGGGCCAGATCGCCCCGGCCTCCTTCATGCAGCACTTCATCGTCTTCGCCCTGGCCTGCTTCGTCGGTTTCCAGGTGATCTGGGGGGTGAGTCATTCGCTGCACACGCCGCTGATGGCGGTGACCAACGCCATTTCCGGCATCATCATCCTGGGGGCGATCCTGCAGATCGGCTCGGGTAGCTGGATCGTGGTGATACTGGCGGCGATCTCGGTACTGATCGCGACCATCAATGTCGTGGGTGGCTTCCTGGTGACACGCCGGATGCTGGCCATGTTCCAGAAATCCTGAGCGGCGGAGACAAGATATGTTGGGGCAAGGATTCGTTTCTGCCGCGTCGATCGCGGCAAGTGTGCTGTTCATCCTCTCACTGGGGGGGCTGAGCAATCAGGAAAAGGCCAAGCGCGCCGTATGGTACGGCATCATCGGCATGGCCGTGGCGGTGTTCTTCACCGCCTTCGGGCCGGGGATCGGCGGCTACTGGTGGATGATCCCGATGATGATCGTCGGGGCGGTGGTCGGCTGGCACGTGGCCAAGCGGGTCGCCATGACCGAGATGCCGCAGCTGGTGGCGGCGTTGCACTCCTTCGTCGGTCTGGCCGCGGTGTTCGTGGCCTGGAACGCCGACCTGGAACGGCGCCGGGTGCTGGCGGTCCAGGCCGTCGAGGGGGCCGCCGAGGAGTTCTCGGCCTTCGCCGCCCTGGTGGCGACCAAGGCGCCGGACGAGCTGATGTTCCTGCAGCTCGAGGTGGTGTTCGCCATCTTCATCGGCGCGGTGACCTTCACCGGCTCGGTGATCGCCTTCGGCAAGCTGGCCGGCAAGGTCGACGGGAAGTCCCGCCAACTGCCCGGCGGGCACATGCTCAACGCCGGTGCCGCCGTGCTCTGCCTGGTGCTGGCCATCGCCTATGTCTCGGGGGCCGGTTTCTGGACCCTGCTGGTGCTGGCGGCGCTGTCGTTCTTCATCGGCTGGCACCTGATCATGGGCATCGGCGGGGCCGACATGCCGGTGGTGGTGTCGATGCTCAACAGCTATTCGGGCTGGGCGGCGGCGGCCATCGGCTTCACCCTCTCCAATGACCTGCTGATCGTCACCGGCGCCCTGGTGGGCTCCTCCGGTGCGATTCTCTCCTACATCATGTGCAAGGCGATGAATCGCAACTTCGTCAGCGTCATCCTCGGGGGCTTCGGCGGCACCAGCGGTCCGGCGGCCGAGATCGAGGGCGAGCAGGTAGCCATCGATGCGGGCGGCGTGGCGGCGGCACTGAACGACGCCGACAGCGTGATCATCGTGCCAGGCTATGGCATGGCCGTGGCCCAGGCACAGAATGCCGTCAGCGAGCTGGTCCGCAAGCTGCGCAGTGCCGGCAAGGAGGTGCGCTTCGGCATCCATCCGGTGGCCGGCCGCCTGCCGGGCCACATGAACGTGCTGCTGGCCGAGGCCAGGGTGCCCTACGACATCGTGCTGGAGATGGACGAGATCAACGGCGACTTCCCCAATACCGACGTGGCGATCGTCATCGGCTCCAACGATATCGTCAACCCGGCCGCCCAGGAGGATCCCAACAGCCCCATCGCCGGCATGCCGGTGCTGGAGGTGTGGAAGGCCAAGCACGTCTTCGTCTCCAAGCGCGGCCAGGGCACCGGCTACTCCGGCATCGAGAACCCGCTATTCTTCAAGGAGAACACCCGGATGTTCTATGGCGATGCCAGGGCGAGCATCGACTCGCTGCTGCACCTGATCGACTGAGGCGTTCCACCCGGGCCGAATCGTCGGCCCGGGTTCCCGCTGCACCACGGCACGCCCCTCGACGGGGCGTTTTTCGTTACACTTCACCCTCAACCTCTACCTTCAGGGGCGACCATGTCAGACGAACCCATGCGAGTGGCGGTGCTCGGCGGCGGCAGTTTCGGCACCGCCCTGGCCAGCATCGCCGCCGACAACGGAGCCGAGGTGCACCAGTGGCTGCGCGACCCCGACCTGGCGGCACAGATCAACCGCGAGCACCGCAACGGCCGCTATCTCCCCGACTACGCCATCAACCCGGCCGTGGTCGCCTCCACGGCGATGGCGGAAGTGCTCGAGGGCGCCGAGCTGGTGCTGGTGGCGATTCCCTCCAAGGCCTTCCGTGACGTGGTGCGCCAGGCCAGGCCCTGGCTGCACGCCGGCCAGATCCTGGTCAGCACCACCAAGGGCATCCAGGAGGAGGGCTTCAAGCTGATGAGCCGGATCCTCGAGGAGGAGACCGGCTTTCCTCATATCGGCGTGATATCGGGGCCCAACCTGGCCTCGGAGATCGCCGACAAGCAGCTCACCGCCACGGTGATCGCCAGCGACGACCCCGAGACCCGCACCCGGGTCCAGACGGCGCTGGGCTGTGACTACTTCCGGGTCTATGCCAGCAACGACCGTTATGGCGTGGAGCTGGGCGGGGCGCTGAAGAACATCTACGCCATCGCCGCCGGCATGGCCGCGGCCCTGGGCATGGGCGAGAACACCCGCAGCATGCTGATGACCCGGGCGCTCGCCGAGATGAGCCGCTTCGCCGTGGACCAGGGGGCCAACCCCATGACCTTTCTCGGACTCGCCGGCGTCGGCGACCTGATCGTCACCTGTTCGTCGAGCCTGTCGCGCAACTATCGGGTGGGTCAGGCCCTGGGCGAGGGCAAGACCCTGGACGAGGCGGTCGAGGCCCTCGGCCAGGTGGCCGAGGGGGTCAACACCGTGCGCCTGGTGCGCGACAAGGCGCGCGAGGACAGCGTCTACATGCCGCTCGCCGAGGGGCTCTACCAGGTGCTGTTCGAGGGGGTGCCGGCCCGCGAGATGGCGCGCATGCTGATGCTCAGCGAGCAGAGCAGCGACGTGGAGTTCATCCTCTCCCGCGAGGACGTGCAGCAGGCCCACCGAAACTCCGGAGTCCAGGATGGCTGAGCGGTTACTGATCATGCGTCACGGCGAGGCGGGGCCGGGGCGCCCGGATCCCGAGCGCTCGCTGACCGACCAGGGTCGCAGAGAGGTCGCGCGGCTGGCCGCCTGGCTGGCAGGGTGCGATGACCTCGCCGGCCTGCGCCTGCTGGCCAGCCCCTACCGGCGGGCCCAACAGACGGCGCAGCTCGTCGGCGAGCCGCTGGGCTGCGAGGTCGAGACCCTGCCGCTCCTCACGCCCGACGACCCACCCGCGGCGGTGGTCGACTGGCTGCTGGAGCAGGAGGGTGCCGGGCCGTTGCTGCTGGTCAGCCACATGCCACTGGTCGGTGCCCTCACGGGGCTGCTGGTGGAAGGGCGCAGCGACCGGGGGCCCGGTTTTCCCACCGCCGGCCTGGCCGAGCTGGAGGCCGATGTGCTGGCCGCCGGCTGCGCGAGGCTGGTGCGTTTCACTGCACCGGCAGACCTGTCCTGAGGATCGAGATGAGTGTTATAGGCCGGTCGTCTCGATAGGCCGTCAGATCAGCCCAACAGCCTTCAGGCCGAAGGCGCCCAGGGTGATGGTCAGGCTGGCCATCAGGGTGCTCAGGGCGATGATATTGGCGGTGAGGGCCGCATTGCCGCCCATGGCCTTGGCCATCACGAAGGCCGCCGCCGCCGTGGGGCTGGCGAAGAACAGGAAGAGCACCCCCAGCTCGCGGCCCTCGAAGCCCACCAGCCAGGCCGCGCCCGTGGCCAGCGCCGGCAGCGCGACCATCTTCATCAGGCTGGTTTCGAGTGCCAGCCCGCCCGAGGCCTTCACCGAGCGCAGCGACAGCGTCGCCCCCACGCAGATCAGCGCCAGCGGCAGGGTGAGGGAGGCGAAATAGTTGGCGGAGGTCATCAGCCAGCTGGGCAGCTCCACCTCCAGGGCCGCCACCGGCAGCGCCGCCACCACGGCCAGGATCAGCGGATTGCGCGCGATATGGGCGAAGATGCTGCGCCAGTCGGCACCTCGTCCTTCCCGGTAGCTGGCCAGCGCTACCACCGAGAAGGCGTTGTAGGTGATGATCACCACCCCCAGCAGCAGCCCGCCCGTCGAGAGCCCCACCTCGCCATACATCCCCGCCGCCAGGGCCAGGCCGACGATGCCGCAGTTGCCGCGAAAGGCCCCTTGGATGCAGCTGCCGCGCGCGGCTTGCGGCACCCTCAGGATCGCCCAGCCCCAGCTCAGCAGGAAGGTGCCGAGGGTGGCCAGGGCGAAGAAGGCCAGGAGTGACGGGTTGAGTGTCGTGTCGAGGTCGGCGCGAATGATGCTCAGGAAGATCAGCACCGGCATGGTGCCCCGGAACACCAGCTGCGAGGCGGTCGTCACGAAGGCGTGATCGATCCAGGCCAGGCGCCTGAGCAGGTAGCCGAGGAACACCATGGCGAAGACCGGCAGTGTGATGTTCAGGCTGGCGATCAGCAGGGCGCCAAGGCTCATGGTGACTCCATGTCGAGGTGGGCAGGCGCCATGATACCCCTTAGCCGGCGAAGCGTCTCCGCGTAGGCGGCCCGTCGTGCAACTTTGGTCGTAATTTGCCGATTTCTGCTTGCTTGATGCTGCGAGGGTAATTAGGTTGTCGCTTGTATGATGTATGACAACAAATCGGTTGTCGGTCACCCGAAAGGCGGTCGGGGAGCCCCTGGCCCCGGAAAGCATGAGGACGGTTGCGTGAAGTTTTCCAGAGAAGCAGTGGTAAAGGCCATCGGCGATGGCCTGCTGTCGTTTCCTATTACGGACTTCGATCAGGAGGGCCGCTTCGACGCCGAGAGCTATCGCCGGCGGCTGGAGTGGTTCATCAGCCACGACATCTCGGCGGTCTTCGTGGCCGGCGGCACTGGCGAGTTCTTCAACCTGTCGCTCGATGAATTCCGCGAGATCGTGCGCGTCGCCGTGGAGACAGTGGACGGCAAGCTGCCGGTGATCGCCAGCGCCGGGCTGAGCGTCGAGAGCGGCAAGGCCTTCGCCAGGGCGGCCGAGGAGGTCGGTGCCGACGGCATCCTGCTGATGCCGCCCTACCTGACCGAGTGCCCCCAGGATGGCCTGGTCGAGTATGCCCGGCAGATCTGCGACTCGACCGCGGTGAACGTCATCTACTACAACCGCGGCAACGGCATCCTCGATGCCGGGTCGGTCCAGGCGCTGGCGGACCAGTGCCCCAACCTGATCGGCCTGAAGGATGGCAAGGGCGACATCCAGGCGCTCAACAAGATCGTCAAGACCGTGGGCGATCGCCTGGTCTATGTGGGTGGCGTGCCCACCGCCGAGATCTTCGCCGAGGCCTATCTGTCCATCGGCGTCAACACCTACTCCTCGGCCGTGTTCAACTTCGTGCCCGACATGGCCGTGACCTTCTACAAGGAACTGCGCAAGGGCAACCGTGAGGTCGTCAAGCGGATCACCAACGACTTCTTCATTCCCTTCGTGGATCTCAGGGACCGGAAGGCGGGCTATGCCGTCAGCCTGATCAAGGCGGGGGCCGAGATCATCGGCAAGCCTGCTGGGAATGTTAGAGCACCACTGGAAATGCCTAGTGAGGAGGAAGTGGCTAAATTGGAAATGCTCATTGAGAGAATTGTTCATAGTTGATGTTCTTGAGCACTCCTGCTTGTCGTGATCAGGGGTTGTGGGAAATTTTACCGGGTGGATAAATGATGACTTCAGGGGCCTCTACGCCAATCGTTACTGACTATAGGGTGGTGCCTGTTGCAGGTCGTGACAGTATGCTGCTTAATATTGGTGGCGCTCACTCTCCGTACTTTACCAGGAATATTTTGATCCTGAAGGATAGCTCTGGAAACATTGGGGTGGGCGAGGCACCAGGTGGTGAAACCATTCAACGCTCTCTCGAACAAGCAAGAACATTGATAGAGGGGCAGTCTCTAGGGAAGCTTCGCAAGTTGGTGGCATCGCTGAGCCGTAGCGGACAAGGTGCTGATTTCGAAGATTTCGGACAGGGTGCCTGGACGTTTGAGCTTCGCGTGAATGCAGTGGCTGCCCTTGAGGCTGCCTTGCTGGATCTGCTGGGAAAACTTCTTGGAGTACCAGTCGCTGAATTGCTGGCCGACGGGAAACAGCGTGATAGTGTTGAAGTGCTTGGTTACTTGTTCTTTGTTGGTGATAAAGGCACGACCCCGCTTGACTATCGCAGCGGAACGGCCGGGCGGGAGCATGACTGGTATCGGTTACGTGACGAGGAAGCGTTGTCGCCCTCTCGTATAATCGAGCTTGCCCAGGCAGCACAAGATCGTTATGGGTTTCGGGACTTCAAACTCAAAGGTGGAGTACTCTCGGGAGAACAAGAGATCGAAGCTGTAACGAAGCTGTCGAAAGCTTTTCCTGAAGCTCGCACGACCATTGATCCCAATGGCGCCTGGTCTCTAACAGAAGCCATTGACCTGTGCCGTGGACTTGACGGGGTGCTGGCCTATGCCGAGGATCCCTGTGGTGCCGAGCAGGGCTTTTCGGGCCGGGAGATTCTTGCAGAGTTTCGCCATGCGACCGGCTTGCCGGTTGCCACTAATATGGTGGCGACCAACTGGCGCGAAATGGCACATGCGTTAATGCTTCGCTCTGTTGACATTCCTCTGGCAGATCCGCATTTCTGGACGCTTTCAGGTGCTGTGAGAGTCTCTCAGTTATGTGCTGATCACGGCATGAAATGGGGGTCACATTCAAATAATCATTTTGATATCTCCCTGGCAATGTTCGCTCAGGTAGGGGCGTCAGCTGTTGGAGAAGTAACAGCTCTGGATACTCACTGGATTTGGCAGGAAGGTGACTGTCGACTCACGCTGGATCCCCCTGAGATTGTCGATGGGGCGGTGACTGTTACTGATAAGCCAGGTCTGGGGGTTGATATTGATATGAAGGCTGTAGAGGAGGCAAATAGGCTTTATCGCTCACTGCCGAGTAGTGGTCGAGACGATGCAATGGCAATGCAGTATCTGATAGATGGCTGGAAGTTTGATCCCAAGAAGCCAGCGTTGGTTCGCTGATCTTTAAACACAACTCCATACAGGGGAAGCACAATGAAGAAACTTCTTGTTGGTTTGTCCGCGGCAGCCACAATGATGGCTAGTGTCAATGTGCTGGCGGAGTATCCCGAAAAGAACATTGAAATAATTGTTCCGTTTTCGGCTGGAGGCGGGAATGATACGTTCGTTCGCGCGCTACAACCTTTGCTGGAGGAAAAACTGGACACCAACCTTGTTATTAGAAATATTTCAGGTGGTGGTGGGGCTGTTGGCCTGTCGCGAGCAGTGGCGTCAGAGCCAGACGGTTATACTCTGGCAGCTGCCAGCAACGCATTGCTGACTCTGGAAGCAATGGGGAATGTTGCCTTTACTCATCAAGACTTTGACTTCATCGCCAAGATCCTGGAAGAACCCTATGTAGTTGCTGTTGGTAGTGATAGCGAATATGAAAATCTTGACTCGATGGTTAACGCTGCAAGAGATGGGGTGTCAGTACAGGTCGGTGTATCTGGTGTGGGATCATCTGCGCACATTGCTGCAGTCGCATTCGCCGACACCGCTGAAGTGGATTTTAATATAATCCCCTATCCAGGTGGGTCTGAGACAATCTCTGCGGCGATGGGGGGGCATGTTGATGCCGTCGTTCTTGGCGGCGCCGAACTACGCTCAGCGTTACAATCAGGTCGCCTCGTGGCATTAGGAATGTCTTACCAGGAGCGTAGTGAATCCCTGCCGAATGTGCCTACCTTTCAGGAGGAGGGGTATGATCTTTCTTTGACAGTATGGCGAGGCATTGCCGGTTCTCAGGGGCTCCCGGAAGAAGTCAAGGAGAAATGGGTAGAGGCGATTCAGGAAATCATGGATGAAGGCACTTTCGAAGAAACTGCCGCCAATCTGGGATTGGATATAGTCCCCTTGTATGGTGATGAACTGGATGGCTTCATCTCTCAGTCAGCGGAAGTTATGCGGGAAAGTGCTGGCGATCTGGCTCAGTAAAAGGAGGGTTTGCTGATGGCTAGAGATGTTGGTAAGCCAGTATTCGATCTCTTTATCTTGGTTGCTTCGGCGGTTGGGTTCTATCTTGCCACCACTCTGCCAGAAATCAGCATGGCGGGAGGATTGTCTCCCGCCTCTTTCCCAAAGATGATATCGGGGCTGATATTCGTCTGTGCAGTGCCTTGTTTCATTCGAGATACTCTTGAGTGGTTCGGTGCCAAAGAGCAGATGGATGGAGGTCACAAACGCAATGCAGCTCTGTCTAAGGGGTGGGTGAGGTGGCTGCTTGTCGTCGCGCTTGTTATTATTTATGCAATGTCTCTTGAGAAATTGGGTTATATCTTGAGTACAGTTTTTTTCTGCTTGTTCTGTGTATTAGGGCTTGCGGTGTCTAGTGTGGAGCTCTCTAATAAAGGGCTAGTGGATAAGTTGAGGAGGCTGGGGGCTTATATGGCCTTTTCGGTTGTGCTTTCGGTGTCTGTTTATTTTGTTTTTACTCGGATTTTTAATATTCCACTGCCAAGCTGAGGGGGGGTGATATGCTTTCCGGATATATTGAAGGGCTTGGCATGGTGTTCCAGTTCGGGACCTTGCTTGCTATCGCTGGTGGTACCTTATTGGGCATAATTATGGGAGTCCTGCCCGGACTCACGTCAGCGATGGCCATAGCTCTGCTACTGCCTGCAACGTTCGGCATGCCCCCCGTGATGGGGATCGGGATGCTGCTTGGAGCCCTGTGTGGTGCCGGTGCCAGTGGTTCCATACCTGCTATTCTTCTGAATATTCCAGGTACACCCTCGTCGGTGGCAACAACCTTCGATGGGTTTCCTATGGCGCAGAAAGGTGAAGCGGGGCGAGCCCTTGGTATCGCGATCGTAGCTTCTTTTGCGGGGGGCGTGGCAAGTATGGTGATACTGAGCTTGCTGGCACCTCCAATTGCTGAGTTTGCGTTGAGGTTCGGAGCGGCCGAGTACTTCTCCCTGAGTGTTTTTGGGTTGGTTATTATCGCCTCCGTGTCAGGAAAGTCCTTGCTGAAAGGGCTGATTGCTGGTTTGATAGGTTTTTTTGTATCTACTATAGGCACGGATCCAATCGCAGGCGTGGATAGGTTTACATTTGGACAGCTGTCCTTGTTGACTGGTGTTAATATTCTGCCAGCTCTGATTGGTTTGTTTGCAGTCTCGCAGGTTTTGAAGGATGCATTTGAGTATGATCCGAAGAATAGGCTCAAGGATGGTGGTTATAAAATAGATATTGCTCGTCCAAGGTTTCTTGAGACATTTCGTAATTGGCGCGCGTTGTTGGTTGGCATTACTTCTGGCTCTGTCGTGGGGCCGGTGCCTGGTGCAGGTGGTAGCATTGCCTCTCTGGTCGCATATGATCAGGCTCGTCGCTTCTCTAAAGAGCCTGGAAAGTTTGGGTCGGGGCATAGTGCCGGAATTGTCTCGGTCGAGAGTGCTAATAACGCTCTGCTCGGTGGTGCTCTTATCCCGACCCTGGCGCTTGGCATTCCTGGCGAGGCGGCTACCGCAGTATTGTTGGGTGGTTTGATGATACAGGGGATAACGCCGGGCCCCATGCTTTTTGCTGATCAGAGTGGGACTGTGTATGGAATATTCTTGGCATATTTGGTTGCTAACTTTTTTATGCTTCTGATCATGTGTCTCGGCATCAAGCTCTTTATCAGGGTCCTGATGGTGCCTCGGAAACAACTGCTTTCTGCGATCATTGTGTTTTGCTTTATCGGTGTTTATGGTGTCGATGGAGATGTGTTTAACCTCTATCTTATGCTGGCCTTTGGTGTCTTGGGTTACTTTCTGAGCCGCTATGGGTTTGGCACTGCGCCAGTTATACTCGGGCTTATTCTTGGGCCTATCGCTGAGTCAAATCTGCGCCGTGGCCTGCAGACTTTTCAAGGCGATTGGACGCCTTTCTTTACTCGCCCAATCAGTATTGCCTTCTTGACGGTGGCTGTGATTCTTTTGACTTTGACTCTCTGGCAGAATTACCGCACTCAGCAGCGTGAGAAAGGGTTGCAGGCCATGCTAAAGGATATTGGTAAGGATTGAAGTTTGTACATGGCGAGGAGTGTCGGCTATCATGATGGTAAATGTATCTTTTGAAGTGCTTTTGGATACTATTGAGCGAGCGCTATTGCGGGCCGATGTCTCTCGACATGATGCACGTCTCTGCGCGAGAGTCTACGCAGAGAGTACCCGGGATGGGGTCAACTCCCATGGCGTAAACCGAGTTCCTAGGTTAGTAGACTATATTCGGAGAGGGTGGATTTGTCCTGGTGAGAAACTTTCCAAAGTTAACTCGCTTGGTACAATCGAGGTCTATGACGGAGGCTTCGGGCTGGGAGTGAGTAACGCTATGGCTGCGACCGATCGTGCCATGGAGTTGGCCAGAGAAAATGGTATAGGCGTTGTCACTGTGCGTGACACAACCCATTGGATGCGGGGTGGTAGCTATGGATGGCATGCCGTGCAGAAGGGGTTTGCTGCGATCATGTGGACCAATACAGAGTCCTGTATGCCTGTGTGGGGGGGCGCAGAGCCGGGTATCGGTAACAACCCTTTAGTCATGGCGGTTCCCGCTTCCAAGACGCCACTGGTTCTGGATATGGCGATGTCGCAGTTTTCTTATGGCCGTCTAGGGGTAGCCAGAGAGCATGGAGAGTCATTGCCGGTAGATGGCGGTTTTGATGCCGAGGGGAAGCTGAGCCGGGATCCTGCCGCAATTCAAGCTACGCGGCGACTACTGCCAATGGGTTACTGGAAGGGCTCTGGGCTCGCTATCCTGCTGGATGCCTTGGCTGCTTTACTTGCCCAGGGGCGCGCCGGTCATCGTATTGATGCGTTGCATCGTGGCAGTGGGACCGGCAGTTGCCAGGTCTTCATGCTTTTCGACCCTACCCAGCTTGGGGGGCGCCATTTCTGTGACGAGCTTGTCGATGGCATCACCTCCCACCTTTCGACCTTACAGCCTGATGAGTCGGGGCGTTCGGTGCGTTGGCCGGGTGCGTCAACCTTTAAGCATCGTGCAGATGAAAGTCCTATTAGCGTTAGCAGCGATATCTGGCAAGAGGTGACATTATTAGCGGGGGGGGGGTGAATGGAGCTTTGTTAGCGGGTGGTTCCATTTTTTGATACCTGCCCACTGCGAGGATGCAGCCTTCGTTGCTCCTGCTGCTATAATAGTATTACATCATACTTTGTTTGGCGGTTTCAGGATTATGAATAGGGACTCGCATATGGTTAGTGGTGTTGCCCAACTCGATCTACGCAAGGTGGGGAGACAGGGCAGCCTCTCCGCTCATGTCGCCGACCAGCTCGAGGCGCTGATCCTTCAGGAAAAGGTCAAGGTGGGCGAGAAGCTGCCGACGGAAAATAGCCTGTGCGACTCCTTCGGCGTCAGCCGCACGGTGATCCGCGAGGCGATCACCCATCTCAAGTCGCTGGGGCTGGTGGAGACGCGGCGCGGGGTGGGCACCACCGTGCTGCGCTCGACCACCATCGAGGCGCGCCCGGCGGAGCGCATCAACCCCACCACGGTGGAGGACATCCTGCATGTCCTCGAGTTGCGCCTGACCCTGGAGCCGGCGGCGGCCGAGTTGGCGGCACTGCGCCATGACGACGAGGATCGCCGGATTCTCGAGGAGAAGCATGCGGCCTTCATCAAGGCGTGTGCAGAGAAGTCCCAGGCTAGAGTCGAGGACTACGAGTTTCATCTGGCCATTGCCAGGGCGACCCACAATCCCTTCTTCAACCAGTTCCATGAGCAGTTGAGCCCCAGCGGCATCCCTCGGGCCAAGCTGCTCAGCATCGATATCAACCCGTCCGCCTCGGCACGCTATCTCGCGCGGGTCCAGGAGGAGCATGCCTATATTCTCGAGGCGATCCTCTCCCGCGATGCGGAGGCGGCCAGAGAAACCATGTTCCAGCACCTCAACCGGGCGCGGAACATGTATGCGCAGTTTCAGGAAAACTGAACCAGGAAACCAAGGGAGACAGCATGACCCCACAAGGTACTTCCCTGATCGGCCAAAGCGCCGTCACTGGCGACCAGGCCGTCATTCGCGCCATCGACCCGGCCACCGGCACGGCCCTGGCCCCGGACTACCCGGGCCTGGACCGCGACGCGGTCGCCCGGGCCTGCGAGCTCGCCGAGACCGCTTACGCCACCTATCGCGAGAGCTCGCTGGAAGACCGCGCGGCCTTCCTCGAGGCCATCGCCGCCGAGATCGAGGCCCTGGGCGATGCCCTGATCGAGCGCGGCATGGCCGAGACCGGCCTGCCCCGGGCGCGGCTCGAGGGCGAGCGCGGCCGCACCTGCGGCCAGCTGCGCCTGTTCGCCAGCGTGGTGCGCGCCGGCGAGTGGCTCGACGTGCGCCTCGACCCGGCACTGCCCGAGCGCCAGCCGCTGCCGCGGGTCGACCTGCGCCAGCGCCATGTGGCCCTGGGGCCCGTCGCCGTGTTCGGCGCCTCGAACTTCCCGCTGGCGTTTTCCGTGGCCGGCGGCGACACCGCCTCGGCGCTGGCCGCCGGCTGCCCGGTGGTGGTCAAGGCCCACTCCGCCCACCCCGGCACCTCCGAGCTGGTGGGCCGCGCCGTGCAGAAGGCCGTGGCCGGCTGCGGCCTGCCCGAGGGCGTCTTCTCGGTGCTGTTCGGCGCCGGTCGCGAGGTGGGCCAGGCCCTGGTCGCCGACCCGCGTATCCAGGCGGTGGGCTTCACCGGCTCGCGCTCGGGCGGCCTGGCGCTGCAGCAGACGGCGCAGGCGCGGCCCCAGCCGATTCCGGTGTATGCCGAGATGAGCTCCATCAACCCGGTGTTCCTGCTGCCCGAGGCGCTGGCCGCGCGCGGCCGTGAGATCGCCGAGGGCTTCGTCGCCTCGCTCACCCTGGGCGCCGGGCAGTTCTGCACCAACCCGGGCCTGGTGATCGGCGTCAAGGGCGCGACGCTGGACGCCTTCCTCAAAGCCGCCGGCGAGGCGGTCCAGGCCAGCGCCGCCCAGACCATGCTCACCCCGGGCATCCACGCCGCCTATCAGGACGGCGTCGGCGCCCTGGCGGCCAACGCCCACGTCAGGGAGATCGCCCGTGGCCCGGCCGGCGACGGCCCGCACACCTGCCAGGCGGCGCTGTTCGCCGCCAGCGCCAGCGACTTCCTGCGGGATGAGGCGCTGCAGGCCGAGGTGTTCGGCGCCGCCGCGTTGGTCATCGAGTGCGACGACCTCGACCAGGTCAAGGCCGTGGCCGAGCATCTGGAGGGCCAGCTGACCGCCACCCTGCAGCTGGATGACGGTGACCTCGAGGCGGCCCGTACCCTGCTGCCGGTGCTCGAGCGCAAGGCCGGCCGGGTGCTGGCCAACGGCTGGCCCACCGGCGTCGAGGTGTGCCACGCCATGGTCCATGGTGGGCCCTTCCCGGCCACCTCGGACTCACGCAGCACCTCGGTGGGCAGCGCCGCCATCCAGCGCTTCCTGCGCCCGGTGTGCTACCAGAACCTGCCGGCCGGGCTGCTGCCCGAGGCACTCCAGGACGACAATCCGCTCAATGTGTCGCGGCTGGTGGACGGCCAGCGGGAATAAATCCCCGAATTCGCAAGCAGTTGGAACCCTTGGCGGCCTGCGGGCCGCCTTTTTGTGCCAGCGGGGAGATCTCACGAGGGAATCAGGCCATCAGCGCGCCAACCACAGGCCGATGACGACGGCGGCGAGCACGGTGGCGAAGAAGAGGCGGTTGCGAAGGCGGGTGTCGCGGGGCTTGGACACGATCCCTCCTGGCGGGAGCTTGTCGGAATGGGTTAAAACGAATGTTTGCTTTTGCGTTATCCTGTCGCTTCGATGGTAAACACGTTAGTCTGCTACCGCTAGTCAGGATACGCCGCCATGCCGACCCACGCTTTCGTCCGTACCCCCCTGGTCTTCGCCCATGCCAACGGTTTTCCGGGCATCAGCTACCGCAGCTTCCTGGCGCCGCTGGCCGAGCGCTTCGACCTGCACCCGCTGGATCGTCTCGGCCATCACCCGGATTTCCCGGTCGGGCATAACTGGCTGGCGCTGCGCGACGAGCTGCTCGCGCACCTGACTACCTTCGAGGCGCCGGTGATCGGGGTGGGGCACTCGATGGGCGGCGTGCTGATGGCGATGGCCGCCGAGGCCGCCCCCGAGCGCTTCCGCTGCGTGGTGATGCTCGACCCGCCGCTGATGCTCGGCTTCGATGCCTGGGCCATGAAGGCGGCCAAGCGTTTCGGCTTCGTCGACCGGGTCACCCCGGCCGGCAAGACGCTGGGGCGGCGCACGGTGTGGCCCGATCGCGAGTCGATGGGCCGGTACCTGCGCCGGCGCGGGTTGTTCCGGCGCTTCACCGAGCAGGCCCTGCGTGACTATATCGAGGGGGGCACCCGACTGCTCGACGATGGGCGGGCGGCGCTGGTCTACGACCCGGAGGTCGAGGTCGAGATCTTCCGCCATCTGCCCGATCACCTGGGCACCCTGCCGCGGCGGTTGACGGTGCCGGTGGGGCTGCTGGCCGGCGCCGACTCCGACCTGCTCACGCCACGTCGGCGCCGGCGCCTGGTCCGCCACGGCGTGAAGGTCTCCCTGGTGCCGGGGACCCATATGTTTCCCATGGAGCATCCCGACGAGACCCGTCGTACCCTGCTGACGACCCTGGACACCCTGCTGGACGCCTGACCATGCCCGATTCCCGATCCCTGCGCCTCGCCGAGGGGCGGCTCGCCGCCCTGAGCTGGGGCGATGATGACGCACCGACCTGGCTGGCGCTGCACGGCTGGCTCGACAACGCGGCGAGCTTCTCACGGCTGGCGCCGCGCCTGGTCGAGCGGCTCGGCATCCGCATCGTGGCCATCGACTTCAGCGGCCATGGCCTCTCGCACCACCTGCCGGGCAATGGCGACTACGCCCTCTGGGATTACTGTCATGACCTGCTCGATGCCTGTGACGATCTCGCACTAGAGCGGACAACCCTGCTGGCCCACTCCATGGGGGCCGGGGTGGCCTGCCTGACCGCCGCGGCCTTGCCCGAGCGCATCGAGCGGCTGGTGTTGCTCGATGGGCTCGGCGCGGTGACCACGGAGGCCACCGAGGCACCGCGGCAATTGCGCAAGGGGTTGCTGGCCCATCGTCGCCCCGCGTCGCCGGCACCGCGCTATCCTGATATCAGGACAGCGGTGGCGGCGCGGGTCGCCGGTGGGGCGACCCCGATCGACGCCGAAACGGCCGAGCCGCTGGTGGTGCGCAACCTGATGTCGCCGGCGGCGGGGCACTGGCGGTTGCGTACCGATGGCCGGCTGCTGCGACCCTCGCCGGTGAGGCTCAGCCCCGACCAGGCGCTCGCCATGCTGGCCGCCATCGAATGCCCGGTGCTGCTGGTGGAGGGCGAGACCGGGATCCTCGGCAGTCGGGAGCTGGCCTCGCGGGCGCGAGCCGCGGTGTCGATGCTCGAGCGCCGGGTGCTGCCGGGAGGCCACCACCTGCACCTGGAGCCGGTCGCCATGGAAGGGGTGGCTTGGGCGATCGCCGACTGGTGCGGCACTTGACGGAATGACCCACGAGGAGGGCAGTCCGATGACTGAGCGGCGTGTGGACCAGGGGAACGAGGGCAAGCGGGTGGCGCTGGTGCTGGGCAGCGGCGGTGCCCGCGGCTACGCCCATATCGGCGTCATCGAGGTGCTCGAGACCCGCGGCTACGAGATCGTGGCGATCTCCGGCTGCTCGATGGGGGCCCTGGTGGGGGGCATCTACGCGGCGGGGGAGCTGCCGGCCTACCGCGACTGGGTCTGCCGGCTCGATTACTTCGACGTGCTCCGGCTGGTCGACGTTACCTGGAGTCCCATGGGGGCGATGCGCGCCAGCAAGGTGATGGGCAAGCTCGAGTCGCTGATCGGCGCCACCCGCATCGAGGAGCTGCCGATTCCCATGACCACCGTGGCCACCGATCTGGTACGCCAGCGCGAGGTCTGGTTCCAGAGCGGGCCGCTGCTGGAGGCGATTCGTGCCTCCATCGCCGTGCCGGGGGTGATCACGCCGGTGCATCGTGGCGAACAGGTGCTGGTGGACGGCGGCCTGCTCAATCCATTGCCGATCATCCCCCTTGTCTCGGCCCATGCCGACCTGGTGCTGGCGGTGAATGCCACCGCGCATAGCCCGCGTCCCGTGACACTGGACGAGTTGCTGGCAGACGACGAAGACGAACCAGTGGCAGACGAGGAGGGCGGTGGCTCCAGTCGCGATACCGCGGGCCTGCAGTTCAGCGGCTGGATGGACGACGTGCGTGATGTCACCCGGCGATTGCTCGACGGGTTGAGCAGCGGCAGTGCCGGCGAGGAAGAGGACGACAAGGACATCGGTCGTCGCGCCTGGGGGCGGCTGGACATGATCCTGGCCTCGTTCGACATCACCCAGGCGGCCCTGGCCAAGTACAAGGTGGCCGGCTATCCACCGGATGTGCTGATCGAGGTGCCCAAGACGGTGTGTGGCGCCTACGAGTTCCATCGCGCCGAGTCGCTGATCCGCCTGGGACAGCGGCTGGCCATGGAGGCGCTCGACAACTACGAGGGCCGCAAGCACCTGGCCTGGGGTGGCAGCCAGGCTCTGGTGGTGGAGTCGCCGAAGTTGCCCGACGAGCAGGGGCCGGGCGGGCCTTAGCCGTCTCCGCCGCGCCGCTTCAGCAGCACGTAGACCGCGCCGGTGCCGCCGTCGGTATCGGTAGCCGAGCAGAAGGCCAGCACACCGGGCCACTCCCTGAGCCAGGCGTTCACGTGGCTCTTGATCACCGGGTAGTCGCTGGTGGCGCCCCAGGCCTTGCCGTGTACCACCAGCACGCAGCGTCGACCCTCGGCGGCGGCGTCGCGCAGGAAGGCCTCGAGCTCGCGGCGCGCCTCCTCCAGGGTGTAGCCATGCAGGTCGAGTCCGACCTCCCAGGCGATCCTGCCCCGCTTGAGCTGGCTACGCGTGCGCCAGGGCAGGTCGGGGAGCGCGAAGTCGAGCGGCTCCGAGGGGCGCACCGGTTCCACCCGGCCGTCGGACGTCCGTCCCGTACCGTGATCGTCGCGCGCGGCGGTGGCCGCCGCGCGTCGTTCGGCGGCGGAGGGGGCGGGGCGGCGGCGACCCGGGTCGGCGCGATTGGTCTCGAGCGGGCGCACGCCGGCCTCGCGCAGCGCCTGGCGGAAGGCGTCGATATCGTCGTCGTCCGGGTGATGGCGGTTTCGGCTCATGGGGCACTCGGGCTGGATCGGGAGGCCAGTATAGCGAGTCGAGCGTGGCTGTGAACCGCCCGGCCGGGTACAATCGGGCCCTCCCATGCCGTTAGCAACCGTCAACCACAGGATGCCACGTGGCCGCTTCCAACGACGCCTCCACCTCCACGCTCCAACTCTCCGACAGCGAGCTTCGCGATGGCTTCGTCACCCTGCGTGACTGCCTGCGCTGGGCTGCCAGCGAGTTCCACCTGGCCGGGCTCTTCTACGGTCATGGCACCGATTCCGCCTGGGACGAGGCGGTGGCCCTGACCCTCGGTGCCCTGCATCTGCCCTGGAACATCGATTCCGCGGTGCTCGATGCCCGGCTGCTGCCGATGGAGCGTGCGCGCATCGTGTCGCTGGTGCGGGCCCGCGTCGAGACGCGTCGCCCGCTGCCCTATCTGCTCGGCGAGGCCTTCTTCGCCGGCTTTCCCTTCAGCGTCGACGAGCGGGTGCTGATCCCGCGCTCGCCCATCGCCGAACTGATCGAGCACGGCTTCGCCGCCTGGTTTCCCGGCGAGCCGCCGGTGCGGGTGCTCGACCTCTGCACCGGCTCGGGCTGCATCGGTGTCGCCACGGCGTTGCACCTGCCCGGCTGCGAGGTGGACCTGGCCGATATCAGCCCCGAGGCGCTGGCCGTGGCGCGGATCAATATCACTCGCCACGACGTCGGCGCGCGGGTGCGGGCGGTCGAGTCCGACCTCTTCGACGGCCTCGTCGGGCGTCGTTATGAGCTGATCGTCTCTAACCCGCCCTACGTCGATGCCCGGGATCTTGCCACCATGCCCGCCGAGTTTCGTCACGAGCCGGCACTGGCGCTGGGGGCCGGTCGGGACGGGCTGGATATCGTGCGGCGTCTCCTGCGCCAGGCTCGGGAGCACCTCACCGACGACGGCGTGCTGATCGTCGAGGTCGGCAACTCCGACCGCCATCTGGAGGCCGCCTTCCCCGAGGTCCCCTTCCTGTGGCTCGAATTCGAGCGCGGCGGCCAGGGCGTCTTCGCCCTGACCGCCGCGGAACTCGACGCCCATGCGGCGTCCTTCGCCTGATTCACGATCTCTCACCCCAGGAGGAGCGCCCATGTCCGGCAACACCTTCGGCAAGCTGTTCACCCTCACCACCTTCGGCGAGAGCCACGGGCCGGCGCTGGGCGCCATCGTCGATGGCTGCCCGCCGGGGCTGCCGCTCACCGAGGAGGACCTGCAGCGAGACCTGGATCGCCGCCGCCCGGGTACCTCGCGGCATACCACCCAGCGCCGTGAGCCCGACCGGGTCCGGATCCTCTCCGGCGTCTTCGAGGGGGTGACCACCGGCACGCCCATCGGCCTGCTGATCGAGAACACCGACCAGCGCTCCGGGGACTACTCGAGGATCAAGGACCAGTTCCGTCCGGCCCATGCCGACTACAGCTACCACCACAAGTACGGCATCCGCGACTATCGCGGCGGCGGCCGCTCCAGTGCCCGCGAAACCGCCATGCGCGTGGCGGCGGGGGCCATCGCGAAGAAGTATCTCGCCTCCCAGGGAATCACGGTGCGCGGCTATATGAGCCAGCTCGGCCCTGTCGCCATCGATTTCAAGGGCTGGGCGTCGATCGACGACAATCCCTTCTTCTGCCCCGACCCGGACCGGGTGGCCGAGCTCGAGGCCTACATGGACCAGCTGCGTCGCGATCGCGATTCGGTGGGGGCGAAGATCACCGTGGTGGCCGAGGGCGTACCGCCGGGCCTCGGCGAGCCGGTATTCGATCGGCTGGACGCCGAGCTGGCCCACGGCCTGATGAGCATCAACGCGGTCAAGGGCGTGGAGATCGGCGACGGCTTCGCCGCCGTGGCAAGCCGCGGCAGCGAGCACCGCGACGAGATGACCCCCGAGGGCTTTCTCTCCAATCATGCCGGTGGCGTGTTGGGCGGGATCTCCAGCGGCCAGGCGATCATCGCCCACCTGGCGCTCAAGCCCACCTCGAGCATCACCACCCCGGGGCGCAGCATCGACGTCCACGGCAATGCCGTCGAGGTGGTCACCAAGGGGCGCCACGACCCCTGCGTGGGCATTCGGGCCACACCCATCGCCGAGGCGATGATGGCGCTGACCCTGATGGACCACCTGCTGCGCCATCGCGGCCAGAACGCCGAGGTCCGTGTCGAGACGCCGCGGCTGCGTTGAACCGCGGCCCCGGCCGTGGCTGCTACACTGGAGTCACGACGACCAAGAGTGCTGCCATGAAGATCAATGTCGAGTTCGACCTGACCCCCGAGGAGTTCCGCCAGGCGCTGGGCCTGCCGGATGTCGAGACCTTCCAGAAGGACCTGTTGAGCCGCATCCAGCAGCAGATGGAGTCCGGGGCGGAGGGCTATGACCCCATGAGCCTGATGCAACCCTTCCTTCAGCAACCGGGGCTGCCGCAGGGGTTGTCCCAGGGGCTGTCCCAGGGGTTGGCCAGCTTCGGCACCTACCAGCAGATGATGCTCGACATGCTGCGCCAGGCCGGTGCCGGTGCGGCCCAGCAGAGCGGAAAGGGCGACCCGGGCGACGGCGAGGCCGGTGAGGAGAACCCGGCTTCTTCCCGGGGGGGGCGCAAGACCACTACGGCCAGTGCCCGCTCCCGCACCCAGCGGGACGGCTGATCGTCTGCCGGATTCGTCCAGGGTCGTATTGCAACTCGGCCCCCGGCAGACTACTCTTTGGTGCAGTGCAACATGGAGGGTGGCCCTACCACCCATCTAGACCCCGACAAGGAGTACCCGCCATGTCAGACAAGATGACCGACGCCTTCAACGAGCAGACCCGCCAGTTCTTCGAGCCGATGCGCAGGATCAACTCCCTGATGCTCGACAACATGGAGAAGATGACCCAGTACCAGCTGGAGTCGATGAAGCGCTACAGCCAGATGGGTACCGAGCGCATGCGCAGCGCCAGTGAACTCAGCGACGCCGAGAGCATGCGCGACTTCGGCACCCAGCAGGCCGAGATGATGAACGAACTCTCCCGGCAGATGCTGGAGGATGCCCGTGCCATGAGCGAGATGAGCCTGGAGTTCAAGAACCAGCTCGAGCAACTCTTCGCCGAGGCTGGTCAGCAGATGACCGAACAGGCGGAGAAGGCCGGCGCCAGCGACAAGACCGCCCCGGCCAAGGCCACCAGCCAGTCCTCACGCGGCAGCAAGAGCTGAGCGAGCGGCACACAGTGGTGTGCCCGAACCGGGGCACATCGATGGCGACTTCCCGATTCCCGTATCGAGGGGCTCGGGGAGGCGCCTTTTCCTATTGATAGATGGCAATAGCCGGCAGGTAGTCAGGAGGGGTCAATGCAGGCAGGGGTGCACGCACCGTCGCAGGCCGAGCTCGAGGCATGGAACGCTCAGCTCAAGGTGATCGGCGAGGAGTATCAGGCCTTGATGGGAGACATGATGGAGCGGCTGGTGCCCAGCGATGCCGCCGACTCGGTCTATGAAGACATGCGCGATAGCTTTCGCGCGGGAGCCGAGTCACTGATGCACAACCCCCCCCTGCTGTGGCAGGCCCAGTCACGGCTGCTTCAGGATCAGTTCCAGCTCTGGCAGCAGGGCATGCGGGCACTGGCCGGCGAAGCGGTGGAGCCGCTGGTCACTCCGGCGAAGGGCGATCGGCGTTTCAACGACGAGGCCTGGACCAACGATCCCCACTACCTGGCCATCATGCAGCAGTACCTGCTGTTCTCGCGGATGGTCGAGGAGCTGGTGGAGAATCTCGATGGCCTCGATCCCGAGAAGCAGCGCAACCTCTCTTTCTATGCCCGCCAGGTGGTCAATGCCATGGCGCCGACCAATTTCGTCGCCACCAACCCCGAGGTGATGCGCAAGACCCTGGAGACCCGTGGCCAGAACCTCATCGACGGTCTGACCCGACTGCGCGAGGACCTGGCCAATTCCGCCGAGGGCCTCAACGTGACCATGACCGACCGCAGCGCCTTCGAGGTCGGCCAGAACATTGCCGTGACCCCGGGCTCGGTGGTCTACGAGAATGAGTTGATCCAGCTGATCCAGTACAGCCCCTCCACCGAGCAGGTCTTCAAGACGCCGCTGCTGATGGTGCCGCCCTGGATCAACAAGTACTACATCCTCGACCTGCGCCAGGACAACTCCCTGGTCAAGTGGCTGGTGGACCAAGGCCATACGGTGTTCCTGATCTCCTGGCGCAACCCCGGCCCCGAGCAGCGTGACCTGACCTGGGCCGACTACATGCAGATGGGCCCGATCGCCGCGATGGGCGCCATCGAGCAGGCCACCGGCGAGAAGTCGGTCAATCTGCTCAGCTACTGCGTCGGCGGCACCCTGGCCGCTTCCACCGTGGCCTATCTGACCAGCACCCGCCGCGGCCGCAAGGTGAAGTCGGCGACCTACATGACCACCCTGCAGGACTTCCGCGACCCGGGCGACATCGGCGTCTTCCTCACCGAGCCGGTGCTTCAGGGCCTCGAGGCCAAGATGGCACGCGACGGCTACCTGGACGGACGGGTGATGGCATTCTCGTTCAACCTGCTGCGCGAGAACGATCTCTTCTGGTCCTTCTATATCAGCAACTACCTGAAGGGCGACATGCCGGCGCCCTTCGATCTGCTCTACTGGAACACCGACGGTACCAGCCTGCCGGCGGCTACCCACGGCTGGTACCTGCGCCACATGTACCTGGAGAACCGCCTGGTGGAGCCGGGCGGCATCGAGCTCGACGGGGTCAAGATCGACCTGCGCAAGATCTCCACCCCGAGCTATTTCCTCTCCACTCGCGAGGACCATATCGCCAAGTGGAACAGCACTTACTACGGGGCGCTGCTGCCCAAGGGGCCGGTGACCTTCGTGCTGGGGGGCTCGGGCCATATCGCCGGGGTCGTCAACCCACCCTATCGCAACAAGTATGGCTACTGGACCAACGACGAGCTGCCCGAGACCCACGAGGAGTGGCTCGAGGGAGCCGAGCAGCACGAGGGCTCCTGGTGGCCCCACTGGCAGCAGTGGATCACCGAGGGCGGCTATGCCGACCCGCAGAAGATGGTCCCGGCGCGTCAGCCAGGCGAGGGCGAGCTCGACATCCTCGAGCCGGCGCCGGGGCGCTACGTCAAGATGACGATTCCCGAGGTGCTGGGCGAGACCCCGGCTTCGCCGGAAGCGTGAAGCTGTAAGCCGTAAGAAAAACACTCCCCACCGGCATGCCGGTGGGGAGTGTTTTCGTTCATCGGCAATTTCCGGGTTTAAGCTGGCTTCGAGCTTCGAGCTTCGAGCTTCGAGCTTCGAGCTTCGAGCTCAGCGGCGCAGGCGCAGCCCTGGCACTGTCATCAGCCCGGCCAGCAGCCAGACTGGCCAGCTGCCGAGGCGGGTGAAGGGGGTGTGCCCGGCCATGGCCATCACCTCGCCGGTGATGCTGGTGGTCTTGAACTGGGGGGCGCGCTCGAGGACCCGGCCGCGTGGGTCGATGATCACGGTGACGCCATTGCTGGTGGCGCGGATCAGGTAGCGGCCGTTTTCCAGGGCGCGCAGGCGGGCCATCTGCAGGTGCTGCAGGGGGCCGATGGAGGCGCCGAACCAGGTGTCGTTGGAGACGGTCATCAGCAGCTCCGCCTGGCGGGCCTGCTCGGCCACCAGGTCGGCGTAGATGATCTCGTAGCAGATGGCGTTGCCGATGGTGACGCCGGCGGCGCGGATCGGTCCCTGGCCCGCGGGTCCCGGGGTCATGGCCGGCATCGGCAGGTCGAAGAAGGCGATGGTGCCGCGGAGCCAGCGCTCGAGGGGCAGGTACTCGCCGAAGGGCACCAGGTGCGCCTTGCGGTACTCGCCCTCGGCGTTGCCCAGGCCGATCACGCTGTTGTAGTAGAGGCCGCGATCCTCGCGCTGCAGGATGCCGGTGAGCAGGGCGGTCCCCGGGGCCAGATTGGACTGGACCCGCTCGAGGATCGGCCGCGCCTGGTCCTCGAACATCGGCAGGGCGGCCTCGGGCCAGACGATCAGGTCGAGGTCGTCGGGCTGGGCCAGGGTCAGCCGGCTGTAGGTGTTGGCGGCGATGCGCTGTCCCTCGGGCGTCCACTTGATGAGCTGATCCAGGTTGCCCTGCAGCAGCGCCACCCTGAGCGGCTCGCCGGTGGGGGTGGTCCATTGGGTGGGCAGGGCCAGCGGCGCGAGCCAGAGGGCGGCGATAGGCGCCAGTGCCCACCAGCGTCGGCGCAGGAGCTCGACCCCCAGGCTGCCGGTGAGGGCGGTGATCAGCGACAGGCCATAGACTCCGATCACCGGTGCCCAGGGGGCGAGCGGCGAGTCCACATGGCCGCTGCCCAGCAGCAACCAGGGAAAGCCGGTGAACAGCCAGGTTCGCAGCCACTCGCCGAGCACCCAGGCGCCGGCGAAGGTGAGGGCGGCCAGGCGTGGGCCACACAGGAGGCGATAGAGCCACAGGGTGGCAGCGAAGAACAGCGCCAGGCCGACCACGAAGAGGCTAGTGAGGAACAGCGCCAGCGGGATACCGGTATAGCCGTAGTCGTGGATCGACACATAGACCCAGGACGCCCCCGAGCCGAACAGGCCGATACCATAGCACCAGCCACGCAGGGCGGCCTGGGCCGGCGTCAGGGCCGGCAGGCCGGCATAGACGAGTCCGGCGGCCACCGGGGCCAGCCACCAGAGCTCGAAGGGCGAGGCGGTGAAGGTGGTGAGTACCCCGGCGGCCAGGGCCAGCAGGTAGCCCAGGGCCGGGGAGAAGCGCAGCTCATGCATCTTGTTGGCCATCCTTGGAGGGAGTCCCTGATCAATCGGAGCCTGTCTCATGGCAGGGCTGGGCTTCCAGCAGGCGAATGCGGCGGTTGTCGGCGTTGAGTACCGTGAAGCGCCAGCCGCCGATCTCGGTGTGCTCTCCCCGGCCAGGCAGGTGGCCGAAGCGCTGCATGACCAGCCCCCCCAGGGTATCGAACTCCTCGTCGGAGAACTGGGTGGCGAAGCGCTCGTTGAAGTCCTCGATCGGGGTCAGGGCGCGAATGGCGTAGCGTCCATCCTCGAGCTCGCGGATGTCCTCCTCCTCCTCGATATCGTGTTCGTCCTCGATGTCGCCGACGATCTGCTCGAGGATGTCCTCGATGGTGACGATACCCGCGGTACCGCCATACTCGTCGACCACCACCGCCATATGGTTGTGGGTGTCGCGGAACTCCTTGAGCAGGCTGTTGAGGCGCTTCGACTCGGGCACGAACATCGCCGGGCGCACCACCTCCTCGAGCCGGAACGGCAGCCCGTTCTCCTGGCCGGGGCGCAGCAGCGGCAGCAGGTCCTTGGCCAGCAGGATGCCCTTGACCTCGTCGAGGTTCTCGCCGATCACCGGGTAGCGGGAGTGGCCGGTCTCGAGGATCACCGGCAGGTACTCCTCCAGGGGCTGGTCGAGGGCGATGGCGGTGACCTGGGAGCGGGGGATCAGCACCTCGCGAACCTGCTGGTCGCTGATCTGCAGGGCGCCCTCGATGATCATCATGGCGTCCTGCTCGAGCTTGAGTCGGCTGGCCGCCTGGCGCAGGAATTCGAGCAGCTCGTCCCGGGAGCTGGGTTCGTCGCTGTCGCTGGAAAGGGCGCTGAACAACTTCTCGAGCCAGGACTTGCCGCCCTGGCCGGTCGATCGGTCTTCGCTCATGCGTCGGCTCTCTTGTCCTCGGTATCGGGGCCCGCGGTGTCGGGGCCGTCGCGGGTGTCCGTACGATAGGGGTCGGCGATGCCCAGGCCGGCGAGGATCTCGCGCTCGAGCCCCTCCATGACCTCGGCCTCGGCGTCCTCGAGATGGTCGTACCCGAGCAGGTGCAGGGTACCGTGCACCACCATATGAGCGTAGTGAGCCCCCGGTGACTTGTCCTGCTCCCGGGCTTCCTGGAGCACCACGGGGTGGCAGATCACCAGGTCGCCGAGGAGCGCCATCTCGATGCCCGGGGGGCACTCGAAGGGGAAGGAGAGCACGTTGGTGGGCCGGTCGCGGCCGCGGTAGTCGCGGTTCAGGGCCCGGCTCTCCGCCTCGTCGACCAGGCGCACCGTCAGCTCCGAGGCGGGGTCGACGTCATGACGGGCCAGTACGGCGGCGATCCAGGTCTCGAGCGCGGCCTGGCTCGGCAGGCCGTCGGCCTCGACGGCGACCTGGCGGTCGACGAGGGGAGGCGTCATGAGTCGCCCCGCACTCCGTTGCCACGGTCGTGCTCGATACGCTCCTGACGGCGCGTCTCACGCTGCTGCTCCCGGGCCTCCCGGCGCGAGCGCTCGGCGGCTTCCTGCTCGGCCTCGAAATGGTCGTAGGCCTCGATGATGCGTTGCACCAGCGGGTGACGCACCACGTCCTTGGCGGCGAAGTGGGTCACGCCGATGCCGGGGGTCTCCTTGAGCACGTCGAGTACCTGGATCAGCCCCGAACTCTGGCCACGGGGCAGGTCAACCTGGGTGACGTCGCCGGTGATCACCGCGGTGGAGCCGAAGCCGATACGCGTCAGGAACATCTTCATCTGCTCGCGGGTGGTGTTCTGGCTCTCGTCGAGGATGATGAAGGCGTTGTTCAGGGTGCGCCCGCGCATGTAGGCCAGCGGAGCGATCTCGATCACCTGGCGCTCGATCAGCTTGGCGACCTGCTCGAAGCCGATCATCTCGTAGAGGGCGTCGTAGAGCGGACGCAGGTAGGGATCGATCTTCTGGGCCAGGTCACCGGGCAGGAAGCCCAGCTTCTCGCCGGCCTCGACCGCCGGGCGCACCAGCAGGATGCGACGCACCTCCTGCTGGTTGAGGGCCTCCACCGCCGCGGCCACCGCCAGGTAGGTCTTGCCGGTGCCGGCCGGCCCGATGCCGAAGTTGATGTCGTGGGCGCGAATGCTCTGGACGTAGCCCTGCTGGTTGAGCCCGCGGGGCTTGATCACCGTCCGCGGGGTGCGCAGCAGCACCTCGCCCTCCTGGTCGGGACCTTCCTCCTCGTCCAGTGCCTCGAGGCCGGATTCCTGCAGGAAGAGGTGCACGGTATCGGGGGTCAGGTCGCTGGCCTCGGCCTCGCGGTAGAGGTGTTCGAGCACGTTGGCGGCAGCCTTGACGCGATGGTTGGGGCCGGCCAGCTGGAAGATGTTGCCGCGGTTGCGCAGGGTGATACCGAGCCGGGACTCGACCAGCTTGAGATGCTCGTCGCGCTGGCCGCAGAGGTTGGCCAGGCGCCGGGGATCGTTGGGCTCGAGGTTCAGGGTGATGATGCGATTGGCCTGGGTGGCTGGCTGGCTCAAGACAGGGGGATCCGTGCGTGGTGGATGTGGTCTCAGCTTACTGCCCCGGCGGTCGCCGGGGCAATGCATGGCTGAGGCGTGTGGGGTCAGAAGCGCTCGGGAGACGCCAGCTCGCCGCGCAGGGAGTTGGGGAGCGCTTCGCTGATCTCCACGTAGACGAAGTAGCCGATCAGCTCGAAGGGGTTGGCGGCGCGGAAGTTGACCACCCGGTTGTTCTCGGTGCGCCCGGAGAGCTGCCCCGGGTCTCTGGGCGAGAAGCCGGTGACCAGGATCCGCTGGGTCGAACCGACCATGCGCCGACTGATCTGCATCGCCTGCTGGTTGATGCGCTCCTGGAGGATCGCCAGGCGCTGCTTCTTGACGCTCTCGGGGGTGTCGTCGGCCAGCGAGGCCGCCGGGGTGCCGGGGCGTGCCGAGTAGACGAAACTGAACGAGTGGTCGAAGCCGATGCGGTGGATCAGGTCCATGGTCGCCGCGAAGTCCTCTCCGGTCTCGCCGGGGAAGCCGACGATGAAGTCGGACGAGAAGCTGATCTCCGGGCGCAGCGCGCGGATGCGCTCCATCTTCTCGACGTACTCCTCGACGGTGTGGCCGCGTTTCATGGCCGCCAGGATGCGGTCGGAGCCGGCCTGCACCGGCAGGTGCAGGTGGCTGACCAGCTCGGGGATCTCGCCATAGGCGTCGATCAGGCTGTCGGAGAACTCCACGGGGTGGGAGGTGGTGAAACGCACCCGGTCGATGCCCTCCACCGCCGCCACGCAGGCAATCAACTCGGCCAGGTCGATCTCGTCGCCGAGCCGGTTCTCGCCGCGATAGGCGTTGACGTTCTGGCCCAGCAGGTTGATCTCGCGTACGCCCTGGTCGGCCAGGTGAACCACCTCGTCCATCACCGCCTCGAAGGGGCGCGAGACCTCTTCACCGCGAGTGTAGGGCACCACGCAGAAGGTGCAGTACTTGGAGCAACCCTCCATCACCGAGACGAAGGCGGTGGCACCGTCGGAGCTCGGCTTGGGCAGGTGGTCGAACTTCTCGATCTCGGGGAAGGTGACGTCGACCACCGAGATCTGGTCGTTGCGGCGCGCGTCGAGCATCGCCGGTACCCGGTGCAGGGTCTGGGGGCCGAATACCATGTCGACGTGGGGGGCGCGCTTGCGCAGGGCCTCGCCCTCCTGGCTGGCCACGCAGCCGCCCACGCCGATCACCAGGTCGGGGTTCGCTTCCTTGAGCTTCTTCCAGCGACCGAGCTGGTGGAACACCTTCTCCTGTGCCTTCTCGCGGATCGAGCAGGTGTTGAGCAGGATGACGTCGGCTTCGCGCTCGTCGTCGGTGAGCTCAAGTCGATGGGATTCGCCGAGCAGATCCGCCATGCGCGCGGAGTCGTACTCGTTCATCTGGCAGCCGTGCGTCTTGATGAAGAGTTTCTTCGCCATAAGAATAGGGTCGTGGCGTCTGGCGCCCGACGTCTGTTACCGATGAAGATGAATGGGGGTCGCGAGGTCTTCGCGAGGCGTGACCGGAAGCGGCCGCTCGAATGGCCTCATTATACGCAGGCACCCCGCGGGGGGCCAGCATGCCCGGGTGCGTGGTGGCCGACTGTGGTACCCTTGGCGCCTCGCGAGATGGCATGACGCACGAGCGTCACATTCAGGGTGACAGGTGAGGAGCGGGCACCATCATGGCGGCCAAACCGATCTATCGAGTGGTATTCCACCAGCAGGGCGAGATCTGGGAGCTCTATGTCCGCGAGATCTTCCAGAGTGACCTGTGGGGCTTCATCGAGGTCGAGGCATTCGTCTTCGAGGATGCCTCCAAGCTGGTGGTGGATCCCTCTGCCGAGAGGCTGCGGCGCACCTTCGAGGGTGTCAGTCGCAGCTATCTGCCGTTGAACGCCATCGTGCGCATCGACGAAGTGGAGCGCGAAGGGCCGGCGAGGGCGGTGAAGAGCGAGGGCAGCAGGGTGGCCGAGTTTCCGCGACCGCTGACGCCCCCGCCCAAGGGCAAGGGCTGAAGCCTGGTCACTGAATGACCAGGGAGAGGGCAGGCCGGGCAGGGCGGCCCTCGGCGTTGGCTTTCCAGCGGTTTTCCCGGCACTTGTCCACAGAAGCTGTGGAGAACCACGAGGCCAGGCAGTAGTCTCATCGTGCCGTTGCCGGAGGGATGCCGGTGGCGGTGACGGGTCGCGGCGGAGCGGATCCCGCTAGAACATCCAGGACGACGGCATGACGAAACATGACTTCAAATTCTTGACCATGGGCGTGGCCCTGGGGCTGCTGGCCCTGCCGCTGCACGCCCAGGAAACCGATGACGGCACCCAGTGGGTGTCCGATTCACTGACCACCTACGTACGCAGCGGCCCGACGGATGGCTACCGCATCGTCGGTACCCTGACCGCCGGCGAGCCGGTCACGGTGCTGGAGACCAGCGGGAACTACTCCCGGGTTCAGAACAGCGACGGTAACACCGTCTGGGTGCTGAGCGGCGAGCTTCAGGAGACGCCGAGTGCCCAGGTGCGCCTGCCGGCACTGGAGACCCGGGTGGCCGAACTGACCGACGAGCTTGATGGCATCAACGAGGCGTGGGAGAACCGCGTCTCCACCATGACCGAGACCCTGGAGCTGCGTGAGCAGCGCATCGAGGAGCTGGAGAGCCGCAACCGCGAACTCGACGCCGAGGCCGAACAGTCGCGGCGGACCGTTCGCCAGTTGCAGGCACGCCTCGATACCCAGGAGGAGGATCTGCTGCTGCGCTACTTCATGTACGGTGGCGGCGTGGCCGGTGGCGGCCTGCTTGTCGGCCTGATCATTCCCCACCTGCCGCGTCGTCGCAAGAAGCGCGACCGTTGGTTCTGAACCGCGGCAGGAGAGACGATGGCCAACGAATGGCTCGAGCGCTGGCGGGAAGGCCGCATCGGCTTCCATCGCGAGCAGACCCATACGACGCTGATACGCTACTGGCCCCTGCTGGGCGTGACGCCCGGCACCAAGGTGCTGGTGCCGCTGTGTGGCAAGAGCCTGGACATGCGTTGGCTGGGGCAGCATGACCATCCGGTACTGGGCATCGAGGTCGCCCCCGAGGCCATCGAACAGTTCGTCGCCACGGGGGCGGGAGAGGTCTCGCGCTACCGACAGGACGGCTTCGACGTCTGCCGTCAAGGCAACGTGGAACTGTGGTGCGGTGACTTCTTTCACTTCCATATCGCGCAGGCGGCGGAGATCGGCGCCTTCTACGATCGCGCCGCCCTGATCGCCCTGCCGCCGGCCACCCGGCAGCGCTATGCCTTCCATCTCGCCCAGCTGATTCCTCCCGCGGCCCCCGGCCTCTTGATCAGCCTGACGCGGGCGCCCGGCGACGAGGGCGGTCCGCCCTTCAGCGTGACCGCCGAGGAGGTGCGCGAGCTGTTCGAGCCCAACTTCCAGGTCACCCACCTCGAGGATGGCGAGCGCGAGCCGGGCAGCGGTTTCCGCGAGAGCGCCTGGGCCCTGGTGCGCCGTGGCCCCGTCGTCTAGCAGTGGAGTTCGCCAGAAAACGACGAGGGCGCCCCGCGGGGCGCCCTCGGCGTGTCACCGTTGGTCTTTATCTCGCCAATAATTTCCCCAGATCCGGGTCACGGAAGGCGCGATCGAGACCGTCCGAGAGCAGGTCGTTGACCATGCGGGTGTTGGTGTCGCGGTCGGGACGCACGGCAAAGCTCTGGGTACGCCGGGAGGTATAGGTGCCGGTATAGGTGTTGCCACCGTTGACCGCCTCGGCGATGAACACCGCTTCCAGGCGCGCCTCGTCGATCACCGGGCGGCTCTGGCCGCGTTCGTAGCCCAGGTGATCCAGCGTCAGGGTCAGGCTGGGGCGTCCCTCGGCTCGCTCGGTGGTGGGAGTGAAGCCCATCTCGCGCACGGCCCGCTCGGCCTCGGCCTGGAGCCGGGGCACCAGCTCGTGGGCGCTGACCGTGATGGTGGCGGTGGACATGGCGCTGCCGCTGCGGGTACCGATCACTTCGCTGTCGCGACCGTCGACGGCCACCACGGTGATCTGCTGGCCGCTGCCGGCCTGAGGCACCGCGACGCTGCGCTTCGGGTTCAGCTGCAGGTAGTGAGGGCTGGCGCAGCCGGCCAGCCAGAGGCCGGCGAGCAGCATGGCGGAGAGACGCAGAAAGTGGCGACGTCGCATTCGGTGGCTCCGAGAGGTCAGGTGGGAGGGTTTCCCGCGATTATATCGCCTCGCGACGGAGGCAGGAATTCCCGGCGCAGGGGTCGAGGGTTACACTGTCGCCATAGACCAACGGATGGCCACCATGATTCGACCCGCGACGCCCGGGGACATACCGCTCCTCGTCGACATCTGGCTGCGCGCCTCGCGCCAGGCCCACGACTTCATCCCCGCCGAGTTCTGGGAGACCCGGGCCGACGCGATGGCACGCGATTACCTGCCCGCCGCCGAGATCCACGTGCTCGACGCCGGTAGCCGGGTGATCGGCTTCGCGGCCCTCGATGGCGACCACCTCGAGGCGCTGTTCGTCGACCCGGAGGTGCAGAGCTACGGCCACGGGACCCGGCTGATGGCCCACGCCATGGAACACCGCAACTGTATCAGCCTGTGCGTCTACTCGCGCAACGTGCGCGCCGTCTCCTTCTACCGGCGGCTGGGTTTCCAGGTCTGCGGCGAGCGCGAGGAGCCGCAGACGGGCGAGCGGGAGACGCAGATGCGCTGGTCGCGCCAGGCCGGCGCGATTGACGCCTGATCCCGAGTCGATCGCCCATCGCGGGTGTCGACTCGGGTCAGGAGACCGCTTCAGCGCGCGGTGCCTGGCTGGTGCCCGATGCCGTGGCGAAGCGATGCCAGCGCCGGGGCAGGGCGTAGAGGCGCTGGCCACGCTGCAGGGCGAGCCGCTCGTAGTCGGCGTGGCGCACCGTGGCGAGCCAGGGGGCAGCCATCCAGTCCGCGGCGAGTTCCACCCGCACCTCGGCGCCCACCGGCGAGATGGCGGTGACGGTGACCGGCAGCCTGGCCTCGGCAGTCGGTGTCTCCACGAGCTTTACCTCGTGGGGGCGCAGCAGCAGCTCCTCCGGACCATCGGGGAGCTCGACCGCCAGTTGGGCGTCGCCGCAGGTGAGGGTGCCGTCGCGCACGTCGCCCTCCAGGTGGTTCACGTCGCCGAGAAACTCGAACACGAAGCGGTTGGCCGGCGCCCGGTAGAGGGTATCCGGGGTGTCGATCTGTTCGATGCGGCCGTTGCTCATCACCACCACCCGGTCGGAGAGTTCCAGTGCCTCCTCCTGGTCGTGGGTGACGAAGACGCTGGTGAAGTTGAGCTCGTCATGCAGGTGGCGCAGCCAGCGGCGCAGCTCCTGGCGCACCTTGGCATCCAGGGCGCCGAAGGGCTCGTCGAGCAGCAGTACATCGGGTCGCAGGGCGAGCGCCCGGGCCAACGAGACGCGTTGCTGCTGGCCGCCGGAGAGCTGGGCGGGGAAGCGGTTGGCCAGTGACTCGAGCTGGACCATCTCCAGCAGCCGGTGCACCCGGGCGCGGATCTCGCCGCCGGTCGGGCGGCGCTTGCGCGGCATCACGGTGAGGCCGAAGGCCACGTTGTCGTAGACCGTCATGTGGCGGAACAGCGCGTAGTGCTGGAAGACGAAGCCGATGCGTCGGTCGCGCACATGCACGTGGGTCACGTCGCGGTCGCCGAAGAAGATGCGCCCGGGAGTCGGTGTCCGGTCGGCGGCCTCGAGGCCGGCGATGATACGCAGCAGGGTGGTCTTGCCGGAGCCGGAGGGCCCCAGCAGGCCGATCAGCTCGCCCTCGCGGATCTCCAGGTCCAGGGGGTCCAGGGCCCGGGTGGCTCCCCGGCCCGTCGGGCCATAGGTCTTGGCGATGTTCTCGAGGCGGATGCTCATGTAGAAGCCTCCTGGCGCGCGGCGCGCCATTCCAGGCCGGCCTTGGCGGCCAGCGTCAACAGGGCGATCAGGGCCAGCAGCGCGGCACTGGCGAAGGCGCCCACGGTGTTGTAGTCCTGGTACAGCTGCTCCAGGTGCAGTGGCAGGGTGTTGGTCTGGCCGCGGATGGCCCCGGAGACCACCGATACCGCGCCGAACTCGCCCACCGCCCGGGCGTTGGTGAGGATCACCCCGTAGAGCAGTGCCCAGCGGATGTTGGGCAGGGTCACGCGGCGGAACAGCGTCCAGCCCGAGGCGCCCAGCGTCACGGCGGCCTCCTCGTCGCGCGACCCCTGGGCCTGCATCAGCGGGATCAGCTCGCGGGCCACGAAGGGGCAGGTGACGAAGATGGTGACCATCAGGATGCCCGGCCAGGCGAACATCAGCTGGATGTCGTGGCTGTCCAGCCAGCCACCGATCCAGCCGTTGCGGCCGTAGAGCAGCAGATACACCAGGCCCGCCACCACCGGCGACACCGCGAAGGGGATGTCGATCAGGGTCTGCAGGATGCGCCGTCCGGGAAAGCGGAAGCGCGTCACCAGCCAGGCCAGCATGACCCCGAACACCAGGTTGACCGGAATGGTCAGCACGGTGATGAACAGCGTCAGGCTGATGGCCGAGCGCGTGTAGGTATTGGTGACGTTGGTCCAGAAGACGCCGGCCCCCTGGGCGAAGGCCTGGGCGAAGATCGCCACCAGCGGCAGTAACAGGAACAGTGCCGACAGCGCCACGGCCGCGATCACGAGCAGGCGCCGCACCCGCGGGGCGTCACCGATACGCTGGGTACCCTCCAGGCGAGACATCAGCCCTTCCCTCCATGCAGCCGCTTGATGAAGCGCCCCTGCCAGACGTTGATGGCGAGCAGCAGGGCCAGCGACACGGCGAGCACCACCGAGGCGATGGCCGAGGCCCCGGCATAGTCGTACTCCTGCAGCTTGACGAAGATCATCAGCGCGGTGATCTCGGTCTCGTAGGGCATGTTGCCGGCGATGAAGATGATAGCGCCGAATTCGCCCAGCGAGCGCACGAAGGCGAGCCCGGTACCGGTGACCAGCGCCGGCCACAGGTGCGGCAGGATCACCCGCCGGAAGGCGGTGCCGTCCGAGGCGCCCAGGGTCAGGGCCGCCTCGTCGACCTCGTGGGGGAGGTCCTCGAGCACCGGCTGCACGGTGCGCACCACGAAGGGGATGCTGGTGAAGGCCATGGCCAACGCGATGCCCACCCAGGTGTAGGCGACCTGCAGGCCGAGCGGCTCGAGCAGCCGGCCCATCCAGCCGTTGCTGGAATAGAGGGTGGCGAGCGTGATGCCGGCCACGGCAGTGGGCAGGGCGAAGGGCAGGTCCATCAGGGCGTCGAGCAGACGCTTGCCGGGAAACTCGTAGCGCACCAGCACCCAGGCCAGCAGCAGGCCGAAGGCCGCATTGACGATCGCCGCCACCGCCGCCGCCCCCATGGTGACGAGGTAGCTGGCGACCACCCGGCCGTCGGTGATGATTGCCCAGTACTGGGCCAGGCTGAGATCGGCCAGTTGGCCGAACAGCCCGGTCATCGGCAGCAACAGCACCAGCGAGACGAACAGCAGGCTGACGCCGAGCGAGAGACCGAAGCCTGGCAGCACCCGCTTGGGGGTGCCGCCGGCACGCAGGGCGAGCGTGATCATCGGCGCTGTAGCTGATCCAGCAGGGCGCCGCCGGCGAAGTGCGCTTCCATGGCGTCCTCCCAGCTACCGACGATGTTTTCGACCTCCAACAGCTCGGTCTGCGGGAACTGCTCGGCGAACTCCTCGACCACCGCCTCGTGATGCACGCGATAGTTGAAGCGGGCCAGCATCCGCTGTGCCTCTTCGCTGTAGAGGTACTCCACGTAGGCCCGGGCCAGATCGAGGTTGCCGTTGCGCTCGGCGTTGGGCTCGACCACCGCCACCGGGAATTCGGCCAGGATGCTGACCGGCGGCACGATCACCTCGTAGTCCTCCTCACCATATTCGCCGCGGATATTGTTGACCTCGGACTCGAAGCTGATCAGCACGTCGCCGATGCCACGCTCGATGAAGCTGGTGGTGGCACCGCGGCCGCCGGTGTCGAACACCGCCACGTTGCGCAGGAAGGTGCGCATAAAGTCGTGTACTTGCTCGTCATCCCCCTCGAATTCCGCATCGGCGAAGCCCCAAGCGGCCAGGTAGGTATAGCGGCCGTTACCGGAGGTCTTGGGGTTGGGGAAGACGATGCTCACGTCCTCGCGGACCAGGTCGTCCCAGCTCTCGATGCCCTTGGGGTTGCCCTGGCGCACCAGGAAGGCAGTGGTGGAGTAGTAGGGCGAGGCGTTGTTGGGCAGCTGCGCCTGCCAATCCTCGGCCACCAGGCCGCCGTCGGCCAGGGCCTGGACATCGGTGACCTGGTTGTAGGTCACCACGTCGGCGCGCAGGCCCTGCAGGATGGCGCGGGCCTGGGCGGAGGAGCCGCCGTGGGACTGGCTGACGGCCACCTCTTCACCCTGTTCGGCCTGCCAGTGGGCGATGAACTCCGGGTTGATGGCGGCGAACAGCTCGCGGGCGATGTCGTAGGAGGAGTTGAGCAGCTCGCGCTCGGCGGCCAGGGCCGGGCCGCCGAGGCCGGTGGCCAGGGCGATGGCGAGCAGGCTCTGCTGGAAGAAACGCGGTGACGTCATGGAGACTCCGGGGATTGTTTGGACGCTAACAGCAAGGTTAAATCTCGATTTGGGGAATTACAATCCTGTTCTTTATTTGTTTTTGGAATAAGTCGCGATAGACGAATTCAATCGGTTGGCCCGCACAGGGCACGACGCTTTGTGCGGCGGATGGCCCGTTTTTTGGATCTGTTTTTTTGATGCTAAAGCCATAATAACTATATTTTATCTAATCACCGGGGGTGCCTAAAGTGTGGCCATAACAACATCACCAGAAGGACCCCGGACATGACTGTAGCCAAGATCGATACGCTGGTAGTGGGCGGTGGCCAGGCCGGCGTGGCCATGAGCGAACACCTTAGCAATCAGGGTGTGCCCCATCTGGTGCTGGAGCGCCATCGCATCGCCGAGGCCTGGCGCACCCGCCGCTGGGATTCGCTGGTGGCCAATGGCCCGGCCTGGCACGACCGCTTCCCGGGGCTCGAGTTCGACGACCTGGACCCTGATGCCTTCGCCTCCAAGGAACGGGTCGCGGCCTATTTCGAGGCCTATGCCGAGAAGATCCAGGCCCCCATCCGCACCGGGGTCGAGGTCAGGTCGGTGGAACGCAACACCGGCCGGCCCGGCTTTACCGTCGAGACCTCCGAGGGAGTCATCGAGGCCAATCGCGTGGTGGCCGCCACCGGCCCCTTCCAGACGCCGGTGATTCCGCCCATCGCCCCCGACGACGAGAGCCTCACCCAGATCCACTCCGCCGAGTATCGCAATCCCCAACAGCTGCCGGAAGGGGCGGTGCTGGTGGTGGGCGCCGGCTCCTCCGGAGTGCAGATCGCCGAGGAGCTGCAGCGCGCCGGCAAGCGGGTCTACCTCTCGGTGGGGCCCCATGATCGTCCGCCCCGGGCCTACCGCGGCCGCGACTTCTGCTGGTGGCTGGGGGTGCTCGGTGAGTGGGATGCCGAGATGATGCGCCCCGGCAGCGAGCACGTCACCATCGCCGTCAGCGGCGCCGATGGCGGCAAGACCGTTGACTTCCGCGAGCTGGCCCACCAGGGCATGACCCTGGTCGGTCGGACCCGGGGCTTCTCTGATGGCAAGGTCACCTTCGAATCCGACCTGGCCGACAATCTGGCCGCCGGCGACGCCAGCTACCTGTCGATGCTCGATGCCGCCGACAACTATGCCCGCCGTAACGGCCTCGACCTGCCGGAGGAGCCGGAAGCGCGGCGCATCCCCGCCGACCCGGCCTGCGTGACCGAGCCTGTGCTCGAGCTCGACCTGGCCGGAGCGGGAATCACCGCCATCGTCTGGGCCACCGGTTTCTCGGTGGACTATCGCTGGCTGAAGGTCGATGCCTTCGACGACAACGGCAACCCCCGGCATCAGCGCGGCGTCTCCAGCGAACCCGGTGTCTACTTCGTCGGCCTGCCCTGGCTGTCGCGGCGCGGTTCCAGCTTTATCTGGGGGGTGTGGCACGACGCCAAGCATATCGCCGATCACATCGCCACCCAGCGCAAGTACCTGGCTTACCACGCCGAGGCCCAGTGCCGGGGCGAGGATAACGCCGCGCCGCGCCGCGCGGCGACCGTCGAGTAAGCCAGCGGGGCGCTGTGTGGCCCCCCATGATGGGGTTTATCGCAACTAGGCATGAAGGCGCACGGTGTTTTGTGGGAGCCCGGCGGTCCGGCGTTCCGGTTTCCCGCGCGATTATCGCCCGAAGGGCGATCCTGGTTTAGCCGCCAATCGCCGAGACGCGGCTTCGCGCTGATCAGCGAAAAACCATTAATTGCCTTAGCAGCAAGGAGCCGTCGATGCCGACGCATACACGAATTCGCATGTTCAATACCAAGGCCACCTATCCCAACCAGAGCCTGGACAACGACCTCTGCCAGGCGGTGCGGGCCGGCAACACCGTCTATGTACGCGGCCAGGTGGGCACCGACTTCGAGGGGCGCCTGGTCGGCCTGGGCGACCCCGCCGCCCAGGCTGTCCAGGCCATGAAGAACGTCAAGCAGTTACTCGAGGAAGCCGGCAGCGACCTCAGCCATATCGTCAAGACCACCACCTATATCACCGACCCGCGTTTCCGCGAGCCGGTCTACCGGGAGGTGGGGCAGTGGCTCAAGGGGGTCTATCCCATCTCCACCGGCCTGGTGGTGGCGGGCCTGGCCCAGCCGGAGTGGCTGATGGAGATCGATGTGATCGCCGTGATCCCGGAAGACGAGGAGGGCACCCAATGACCTTCTCCATCGCCGGCTTCTGCCGCGAGACCGGCCAGTTCGGCACAGCCATCAGCTCATCGAGCATCTGCGTGGCCAGTCGCTGTCCTTTTATTGCCCCCGGGGGCGGGGTGGTCCTGACCCAGAACGTCACCAACCCGGTGCTGGGCCAGCGCGGCACCGAGCTCCTGGCCCAGGGGTTGGACGCCGAGACGGTGCTGGCGCGTCTGGTGGAGGAGGAGCGCTTCCCCGAGTGGCGCCAGCTGCAGGTGCTGGACGCCGAGGGGCGCAGCGCCGTGCATAGCGGCGCCGAGACCCTGGGGATCCATGCCACCCGCCGCGGCCGCGACTGCGTGGCCGGCGGCAATATGCTCGCCGACACCGCGGTGATCGATGCCCTGGTGGAGACCTTCGAGAGCCACCCGGGAGAGCTCGCCGAGCGGCTGCTGGCGGCGCTGGAGGCGGCCCAGGCCGCCGGGGGCGAAATGGGGCCGGTGCACTCGGCGGGGCTCAAGGTCTATGAGCAGGCCAGCTGGCCGGCAGTCGACCTGCGGGTGGACTGGCATATCGCCCCCATCCAGGAGCTGCGCATGGTGTGGCAGGCCTACCTCCCCGAGCGGGCCGCCTATCTCTGCCGCGCCATCGATCCCCACCAGGCGCCCGGCTACGGGGGGCCGGGAGATGACCGATGAGGGATGCCTCGACGGCCTGTGTCGATCTGCTGGAGCGGTTGATCGCCTTCGATACCACCAGCGATCGCAGCAACCTGGCGCTGATCCACTTCGTGCGGGATCTGCTCGCCGAGCAGGGCATCGAGGCGACCCTGGTCCCCTCGGCCTGCGGTGAGAAGGCCAACCTCTACGCCACCATCGGCCCCAGGGATCGCCCTGGGGTGATGCTCTCCGGGCATACCGACACCGTGCCGGTGACCGGTCAGGCCTGGAGCAGTGACCCCTACCGGCTGACCGTGAAAGGGCAGCGCCTCCATGGTCGCGGCAGCGCGGACATGAAGGGCTTCCTGGCGGCAGTGCTGGCGGCGGTGCCGGCCATGGCCCGCACCGAACTCGCCGCGCCCATCCACCTGGCCTTCTCCCACGACGAGGAGGTGGGCTGTGTGGGGGTGCGCAGCCTGCTCGAGGCCATGCGCCGCTTCCGGGTGCGCCCCGCCGCCTGCGTGGTGGGCGAGCCCACTGCCATGCGCCTGGCCACCGCCCACAAGGGCAAGCTGGCCGGTCGCATCGAGGTGACCGGTCGCGCCTGTCACTCCGGCATGGCTCCGGAGGGCATCAATGCCATCCAGGCGGCGGCGCCGCTGATCCAGTGGTTCGCCGACACCGCCGCCGGCAAGGCCGAGCTGGGGCCCTTCGATACCCGCTTCGCCATCCCCTATACCACTCTGCAACTGGGCACCGTCGCCGGCGGCACGGCGCTGAATATCGTGCCGGCCCAGTGTCGCCTCGACTTCGAGGTGCGCAACGTCCCGGACGAGGACCCGCAGGTACTGCTGGCGCCGCTGATGGCGGAGATCGATCGCCTGGATGCCGAGCTCAAGGCGCGCCATCCCGAGGCGGGCGCCACCCTCAGCTGGCTCGGCGACTACCCGGGCCTGGCCATGGCGGAGGAGAGCGAGCTGGTGGCGCTGATCCTGTCGCTGCTGGCCGAGCCGGGGCGCGAGCGCATCGGCTTCGGCACCGAGGCGGGGCTCTTTCAGCGGGAGCTGGGGATTCCCACCCTGGTCTGCGGCCCCGGCAGCATGGCCCAGGGCCACCAGCCCGACGAGTACGTGACCCGGGAGCAGCTGGGGCGCTGCGAGGCCTTCCTGGCGCGACTCACCGAGGCCCTGGCCGACCCGGAAGCGGTGGTGCGCCTGGAGCGCGCCTGCGCTGCCCTGGACTCTAGTAAATATCCCCCGGCAAAGCCGGGGGCTTTATTTTGTTAGCCCCTCAAAGGGGCAAGAATTTGAGCCGCCTGAAGGCGGCCATCCTCACATGCCGAACTTGAGCTGGTCATAATGTTCATCC
>NZ_JCAKFQ010000011.1:0-147003 GCF_059509875.1 Halomonas sp. LMYGS-3
GGATGAACATTATGACCAGCTCAAGTTCGGCATGTGAGGATGGCCGCCTTCAGGCGGCTCAAATTCTTGCCCCTTTGAGGGGCTAACAAAATAAAGCCCCCGGCTTTGCCGGGGGATATTTACTCAACGGGTTATGCCACATCATAGGATGGCATTTTATTTTCATCCCACAGCAACTTGATCAAGCTGGGGGTACTCACCGATGAGCAGATCGCCGAGGCGACCGGGCTGACGACCGCGGAAGTCCAGGCCCTGTGCGCCGAAGACAAGCACTGATTCCACGGCGGATCATGGCTTGATCTGAAGGGGGCCAATGGAGGCGGTCAACTTCAGTGAACTACGAAGATTATCACTGAGGTACTATCCATGTTGATGCACAACCCCCCTCACCCAGGTGAAATCATCAGGGAACTATGCCTGGAGCCCCTTGGTTTGTCTGTGACCGCCGCGGCAGAAGCGCTTGGCGTAAGCCGTAAGACCCTGAGTGCGATACTGAACGGCAAGGCGGGTATCAGCCCTGAAATGGCTATCAGGCTCTCTATTGCGTTTGATACGTCGGCGGAGAGTTGGCTTGCCCAGCAGTCTCAGTATGAGCTTTGGCATGCCGAGCAGCACCGCAAGAGCCTTCGTGTCAAGAAGCTCGTTGCGGCATAAGGTAGTACCCGTCGGTGGGAGCTCCTGAACAGGACGAGCAGATGCCTGCCTGGTGGGAGCTTGGCTCCGCCGAGCGATGGGCGCCGCAGGCGCCTGGCGGTAACCGCCAACGTCTCAGGCCACCGCCAGCGCCGCTTCGCGCCGCAATCGCCCCGCAGAGCGTGGCTCCCACAGGGTAGTGGATTCCCCGCCGATGGAAGCTCCTGTCAGGAGGAGCAGATGCCCTGCCTGGTGGGAGCTTGGCTCCGCCGAGCGATGGGCGCCGCAGGCGCCTGGCGGATATCGCTGAGGTTGGGGTAACCGCTGTCAACCTGGAGCGGCGGGATAGCTTGGTGGAGGATAGAGACATGCTGGCAGAGAACCTGGAGAACCTGGTCAAGAAGGAGCGTCTGGAAGGCCGCGAGGAAGGCCGCGAGGAAGGCCGCGAGGAGGGCCGCGAGGAAGGCCGCCTCGAGGCGAAGCAGGCGACGGCCCGCAACCTGATCATGCTGGGGGTGCTCACCGACGAGCAGATCGCCGAGGCGACTGGGCTGACGACCGCGGAAGTCCAGGCCCTGTGCGCCTAAGACAAGCACTGATTCCACGGCGGATCATGGCTTGATCTGAAGGGGGGCAATGGAGGCGGTCAACTTCAGGAATAGCACTGCTCTCCGAGTGGTACGAGCAAGACATGCCGTTCTTCAGCTACCCGCTACCGCCACGTGGTGCGGCCGGGGATCTTCGGGTGGGCCCAGGTGGAACAGGGCTATGCCGCCGAGGTGAACGGCATGCCCCGCAAGCTGCAGCACGACTTCTACACCATCAAGCACTTCTCGCTGTGGCTGGATGTGCTGATCGTCCTGAAGACGGTGCAGGTTCTGTTCATGGGCGTGGGAGCGAGATGAGGGAGTAGTGATGGTGGGGGGAGATCGGATAGTGGCGCTCACATGGTTGTCAATTGACAACCGTCGATGGTCTCCCCTATGCTGACCCCCAGGAGTTTTCATGAAACGCTCACGTCATGGCAAGAAAGAGATTGCAGTTACGTCGTGTCGTCGATAACTGTACCGGTGGCGCATCCTCCGAGGAGGACGACAGATCATGACCGACTATGACTTTACCTTGAAATTTGCTATTCCCTACGGCCTCGACATGGAAGCCTTGGAGACCCGACTCTTCAAGGCAGGTTGTGATGATGCACTGGTCGGTCTCGGGCAGCAGGGCCGCTTGGCGCTGGAGTTTTCTCGTGAAGCGGCCTCTGCCGAAGAGGCGATCACCAGCGCCATGGTGGATGTGAAGCGTGCTATTCCCGGGGCGCGCTTGATTGAAGCGGGGCCCGATCTGGTCGGGGTGACGGATATGGCGGAGTTATTCGGGTTCAGCCGACAGAACATGCGCAAACTGCTGCAGTCGCATCGCGCCACCTTTCCGCTGCCGTTGCATGAGGGGCGTGCTTCGTTGTGGCATCTCGCGGAGGTTCTGGAATGGTTCCGCACACATCAGCAGAAGCCCGTTGACGAGGCCTTGCATGAGGTTGCCCGGGTCAGCATGCTGGCCAATGTCGCGCGCGAGGGGCTGCGGCTGCCGGCCGAGGAGACCCGGCGCTTCGAGGCACTGGCCTCGTAACGGCTTCTATGCCACCAGTTTTAACGACATGAGCAGCGAGGACTTCACCATCTCCGAGCAAGACTCACGCATCACCTCGCTGTGGCTGGATGTGCTGCTCACCCTGAAGACGGTGCGGATACTGTTTACGGGGTTCGGGGCGCGGTAGGTCACGAGGGACGGAGCGCTATCCTCGCAAGGCGTTGCATTGGGACTCTGGTCGCGTTGTGCTGCGCATTGCCGCGAGCCGTGGCTTCCCATACTCTGTATGTATGTCGCTATGTTGGTATCTGCTGTTGGCGTGCTTCAAAAATACTGTATAAACTACTGTATATCCAGTTTCCCCTGGAGTACACCATGAAGCGCGCAGACCTCAAAACTCTCGAGCAGACCCTGGCTCGCCTCCCCGTCGATCTCAAAAAGTACTTTTCCCATCAGCTGCTTGGGCAAATCAACGCCCAAGCGGATACCCTGATCGAGACGGCAAGATCTCACCCTCCATGTCCCCACTGCGGCAATGAGCATCCTGTCAAATGGGGGCGTGCCGGTGGTTTGCCGCGGTATCGGTGCCGGAATCCTGCGTGTCGCAAGACGTTCAATGGCCTTACGGGCACGCCCCTGGCCAAGCTGCACCACCGTGACAAATGGTTTGACTACCTGCGCTGCATGCGAGACAGCCTGACATTACGCGTCTCGGCAGCCCGAGTGGGTATCGATTTAAAGACGGCCTTCCGGTGGCGTCATCGCTTCCTGCGAGAGAGCGCCCGCGCCAACGTCAATGCCTTGTCCGGCATCATCGAGGTAGACGAGACCTTCTTCGCGGAGTCCTGTAAGGGAAAACGCCACCTCACGCACCGCAAGCCTCGGCAGCGTGGCGGACAGAGCAATAAGAAGAAAAAAGCGGATAAGATTTCAGTCGTTATCGTGCGTGATCGCAATGGCCACGTCAGTGACCTGGTGGATCCGATGCTCCAGAAGGCTACCGTTCACGACTTTCTGGCACCGATCATCGATCGCGATTCGATTTTATGTTCGGACGGGCACAGCTGGTATAAGACCTTCTCTGCTGAGCATGGGATTGCCCATCACCGACTGATCACACTCGATAACCAGCGAGTGATTGGCAAGGAATACCACATTCAGAACGTCAACAGTTATATCAGCCGATTAAAAGGCTGGATGGGGCGCTTTCATGGGGTGGGGACAGCGTATTTACCGAATTACCTGGCATGGCGGCGACTGTTTGAAACCGCCAAGCCAGCCGAGGAGGTGTGGCTTCGTGCGGCGATCGGCGGTAACCAACAGCAGATACCAACATAGCCATTCCCATACAGTATCCGGTAGTCCATAGCGCTTGGCAAATGTCGCGTTACCGCCGTCACCCGCAGGGCCGCCTGGCGACGGCCCTGTGGGTCATGCAGGAAGACTCACTCGCGCCCGAACTGCTCGGCAAGATAGTCCAGCACCGTCTCGCGTACCTCGGGAGCCATCTCCCACATGCCCTGCTGCTCGACCATCCAGTCGAGCACCTCGTCCCAGGTCTCACGGGATAGGCGCTGCTGGCGGATGATCGCCGTGGAGTGGCAGGCGACACAGTTCTGGTAGGTCTCGAGCCGCCCCTCTCCCTCGGGCAGGCCTCCGTAGTCGTCATCGCTGGCCTGCAGCGGCATGGCCAGCGCCATGCCGAGCAGCGCAACCGGCAGACATCGTCTCATCGTCACCCCCGGGTCATACGGCGATGACCGCGATGCGGTGCTGGGAGTTGTTGAGATAGCCCCGGGGGTTCCACCCCGGCACCACCGCCGGCTGCGTGTCGCCGTGGTCGTCAGTGGCCCGCGCCCACACCTCGAAATACCCCTGCGACGGCAATGCGATCTCGGCACGCCAGTGCTGCCAGGCGTAGGGATTGACCGGTTCGTCCAGCTCGGCCTCCTGCCAGGTGGCACCGAAGTCGATGGAGACATGCATGGCCGCGACCTTGCGATCCCCTGCCCAGGCATGGCCCCGTACCGCCAGCGCTTCGCCACTGGGCACTTCGACCCGGGTCTGTGGATGGGTAATGATCGACTTCACCGGCATCGAGTGGATGACCACCATGTCCTCGTCGGGCACCTCGGCACCGGGCTCCACCGGGTGGCGCGGTACGCGGTAGGAGTGGCCGGTCATGCCCGGTCCATCATGTTCCTGGTCGCGAACCCGGATGCGGGTGAGCCACTTCTGCGAACAGGAGCCGGGCCAGCCGGGCACCAGCACCCGCAGTGGGCCACCATGGGCCAGCGGCAGCGGCTCGCCGTTCATCTCCCAGACCAGCATGTTCTGCTCCTCCAGCGCCTTCTCGATCGGCACGCCGCGGCTGAGCGCCTCCCGCTCCGGGTCACCGGAGAGATGCGGGTCGGCGCCGTAGTGGGCGGTATAGACCGCCGACGACCCGACGCCCGCCGACTCGAGCACGTCCTTGAGCCGACAGCCGGTCCACTCGCCGTTGCCCACGGCCCCGATGACCCACTGGTTGCCCCGCGGCGAGGGGTTGAAGCCCGCCCGGCCGTTGCCGCCGCACTCCAGCTGGGCCTGGCGGGTGAGGGTCTCGAAGCGCTCCTTGATCTCACCCAGGGTGATCTCGAAGGGCTCATCGACTTCACCCTCTATGGTCAGGGTCCAGCCGTCGCGGTCCTCGACCTCGTCGGGCAGGCCGCCGTTGTTGCGCACGAAGAAGTGGCGGATCGGCGTGACGTCGTCATCGAGCAGGTGCACCGGCGTCTCCAGGTTCACCGGCCGGTCGTTGCGGATGATGATGTTTTCCTTGCCGAGGAGTTCGAAATCACCCACCTCGTCGGCCAGCGCCGCCGGGATCAGCCCGCCGGGCATGTGGCGGGAGAAGGGAATCGAGGCGGCCCCCACCGCGGCGGTCATGGCGGCGAGTCCCGCCCCCTTGAGAAAGCCTCGGCGATTGGTACCGGTGATGCGCCCGAACACCAGCCAGTCGGCGCGTTCGGGATCCTGGTCGTAGAGCTCGCGTAACCCTCTTGCCTTCTTGTCGTCGGACATGTCTGCCTCCAAACCGTTGTCGTCATGAGGAGTGGTCGGCAGGACATCCCTATCCGGTCGGTCCCTCTCCAGCATAGCGAGAAAATCGAGGCTCGAGCCCGGAGGGTTCCGCAAAACAGTGGAACTCTCGCAAGCACCGCGATTGATGCCGCCCGTCGCACGGTCCACCATGAAGGCGTCGCCTCTCTGCAGGCCAGGATCCCAATGCCCATGGACGACGTCGCCAGCCAGTTCATCGCCGCCAACGAGACCGCCATCCGGCTCGCGGTGGCACTGCTGCTGGGGGCGTTGATCGGTACCGAGCGGGGCTGGGTGGCACGGGAGCAGCGGTCCGGAGAGCGCATCGCCGGCATCCGCACCCATGCCCTGGTGGGGCTGCTCGGCGGCATCGCCGCGCTGCTCGCCGAACGGCTCATCGCCTGGGCCTTCCCGCTGCTGTTCCTGGGCGTGGCAGCCATCGGCCTGGTGGCCTGGCAGGCCCGGGTGGCCGAGCATCGCGACTACAGCATCACCGGCCTGATCGGGCTGCTGCTCACCTTCTGCTTCGGCGCCATCGCCGTGGCCGTCGACCTGGCCCTGGCCACCGCCTGTGCCGTGATCACCGCGGTCATCCTCGACAACAAGCGCGAGATCCACGGCCTGCTGGGCAAGCTACAGGCCCACGAGCTCGACGCCGGCCTCAAGCTGCTGCTGATCAGTGTGGTGATGCTGCCGCTGCTGCCCAACCAGGGACTGGGGCCGGGTGAGGCCCTCAATCCCTACCAGATCTGGTGGATGGTGGTGCTCATCGCCTCGATCTCCTTCGTCGGCTACTTCGCCATCCGCGTCGGCGGCCCCGAGAAGGGGATCCTCTTCACCGGCCTGTTCGCCGGGCTCAGCTCCTCCACCGCCCTGACCCTGCACTTCGCCCGCCAGTCGCGCCGGGCACCGGAGCATGGCCCACTGCTCACCGCCGGCATCCTGCTCGCCTGCGGTACCATGTTCCCGCGCATCCTGATCTATGCCGCGGTGGTCAGCCCCGGCCTGCTGGCTCCGCTCCTCCCACCGGTCACGGTCATGGGAGTCCTGCTCTATCTACCGGCACTACTGATCTGGCGCCGGCACCGCCAAGCTTTCATGGCCGACCGGCCGACACCGATCCAGAACCCCCTGGAGCTGCGCACGGCGCTGCTGTTCGGTGCCCTGCTGGCGCTGATCATGCTGCTCGGCGAGTGGCTGCGGGAGTGGCTGGGCGAGGCCGGCATCTACCTGCTGGCCGCCACCTCGGGGATCGCCGACGTCGACGCCATCACCCTGTCGCTGACCCGCATGTCGCTGGGCCGCATCGACGCCTCCACCGCGGTGCTGGGCATCGTCATCGCTGCAGCCATGAACAATCTGGTGAAGGCCGGTCTGGCCGGCGGTTTCGGCACCCGCCGCCTGGGGCTGAGAGTGGCCCTGCCAATGCTCGCCTCGCTGCTGGCAGGGCTTGGGGTAGCGTGGCTGGTCTGAGCCGGCAAGCGCGCTCAATCCCGCAGGCGTTCGACCTCGGCCAGTCGCCGCTCGAGGAAGCGCCGCTCGGCTGCCTGGGTCACCAGGCCCAGGGCCTCGCGATAGTGCTCGGCGGCCGCGCCGTATCGGCCCAGCCGGCGCAGCAGGTCGGCCCGGGTGGCCGGCAGCAGGTGGTAGCCGGGCAGATGAATCTCCTCGAGCAGGCCAAGGCCCGTCTCCAGGCTATCGGCCATGGCGATCGCCACGGCGCGGTTGAGCGCCACCACCGGGGTGGGCTGGAGACCATAGAGCAGGCTGTAGAGCGCCGCGATGCGGCGCCAGTCGGTGTCGGTCGCCGTGGGAGCCTGGGCATGCAGGGCGACGATGGCGGCCTGGATCGTGTAGGGTCCGAGCGTCCGGCCGCGCAGGGCCAGCTCGACCTGGGCGGCGCCCTCGGTGATCGCCTCCCGGTCCCAGCGGCTGCGGTCCTGGTCCTCGAGCAGCACGAGGTCGCCGGCGGCATCGGTGCGCGTCTCGCGCCGGGCGTCATGCAGCAGCATCAGCGCCAGCAGCCCCCGGGCCTCACGTTCGGCGGGCAGCAGGCCAACCAGCAGGCGGCCGAGGCGAATCGCCTCATGGCACAGGTCGTCGCGTATCAGTCGATCGCCGTAGCTGGCGGCATAGCCCTCGTTGAAGATCAGGTAGATCACCGCCAGCACCGCCTCCAGGCGCTCGGCCAGGTCGTCGTCGCCCGGCACCTCGAAGGGTATGCCGGCATCGCGGATCTTGGCCTTGGCGCGCACCAGGCGCTGGGCCAGGGTAGGCACCGGCACCATGAAGGCCCGGGCGATCTCCTCGGTGGTGAGCCCGCCCAGGGTACGCAGGGTCAGCGCCACCTGGGCGGGCCGGGACAGGGCCGGATGGCAGCAGGTGAAGATCAACCGCAGGCTGTCCAGCGGCTCGGGATCGTCGGCCTCTGCCGTGGACTCGAGCAGCAGCGCCAGGTGGGTGGCGAGTTCCCCCTGCTTGCGCTCGCGCATCTGCCGGTGACGCAACTGGTCGACGGCCTTGTGGCGGGCGGTGGCCGCCAGCCAGGAGACCGGATTCGGCGGCGTGCCTTCGGCCGGCCACTGCACCATGGCGGCCTCGAACGCCCCCTGCAGGGCGTCCTCGGCCAGCGCAAAATCGCCGAAGCGGCGAATCAGTCCGGCGAGCAGGCGGCCATACTCACGGCGATGGAGGGCAGCCAGGTTCACGAGCACCCCATCACAGCCGATAGGCCGGGTCCACCGGCCGCACCTCGACCGAGCCCCCCACCCGCAGCGGCGGGATGCGCCGGGCCAGGGCCAGGGCCTCGTCGAGGTCGCGGCACTCCACCACGTGGAAGCCCCCCAGCTGCTCGCGGGCCTCGGCGAAGGGGCCGTCGAGCATCACCACCCTGCCGTTCTGCTCACGCAGGGTGGTGGCGGTCGCCACCGACTGCAGGCGGGCACCGCCACGGTAGTGGCCGCTGGTGACCATCTCCTGGATCAGCGCATGGTAGTCGTCCATCACTTCGTCGCGCGACGCCTCGGGCAGCGCCTCCCACAATGCCTCGTCGATGCAGCACATCAGCATGTATTGCATGTCGAAATCTCCTCGGTTGCCAAGCAGCCTAGGCGCTGCCTGCTCAAGGGTCGAGCGACGCCGGGGCGAATCGACAACGGATCGAGGCGCACGGGATGTCGATGACCACCTCATTCGCGGGTGGTCCCGAGCAGCCGCACCCCGAGCCGCCGGGCGAGCCCGGTGGCACCGTCCTGCATCACGGCATGATGGTTCCAGGCGAACAGGGGACCGGCGACGGGGGCCACCAGGGCCATCCAACGCCGGGCGGGGCGTACCCGCCACTCGTATCGCACCCGGGTGACGCCCCCCTCGTCGGTCAGCAGCCAGCGACCGGTCCCCTGCACGTCGCCGCTGGCGCTCCCCTCGATCAGCCTGGCCGGCAGGACGCGGGTGACACGAATCTCGAAGCGCAGCCGATACCCCAGCCGACTCTGCCAGGTGTAGCGGTATCTGCGGCCGATGCCATTGGCGTCTCCGGGCGCCAGCTCCTCCACCGAGCGGAGGCTCTTCCACCAGGTCGGCCAGCACTGCGACTCGCTGATCACCCGATACACTGCATCGATCGGTGCCTCGAACCGCCAGGTGGTGACGAACCGCCACTCCGCCATGCTCGGGTTCCTTGCCTCGACTCGGGACGCGGCTCAGGGCGAGAAGAAATTCTCCGGCAGGTCGGGATCGATGACGATCTCCTCCAGCCATACGGTCTCGATCACGCTCCCCAGTCGGTCGAAGCTGATGACCTTGAGCGGGAACAGGGTCTCGTCGTCGAGCCACAGCTCGTAACGGGCGACCTCACCCACCCGATGGCCCTCCTCGCCCTGCACGACCAGGTGGTGACTGCGGCGGTCATCGATCACGGCGCCGCCCAGGTGATGCAATTCGCCCTGCTGCTGCAGTCGCTGCACGTTGCGCAGCAGGGTGCCCACGTCCGACTCATCCACCCGGTGCCCCCGGGCGCTGCGCACCAGGGGGTTGAGGGGGCTGAGGGAAAGCCCGGCACGTCGCTCGGGGGAGCCGAAGGGCCACAGCCGCACCCGCCGGGTCTCGGGGCTGTAGATCAGCACGGCGCCGCGGTAGGGGGTGACCATGTCCATGCGGATGAACCCGGGCCGACGGTAGGCATAGCGAATGACCTCCTCGCCTCGCCGGCCCTCGCTGCGCACGGTCAGCTGATAGGCAGGTACCTGCTCGTACCGCGACAGGGCCGCCGACAAGGGGTCGGGTTCCAGCCCGAGTGCGACCACCATCAACAGTTCCGGCAACATACCTCCCCTCCACCATGGCCAGGCGGCGATGCATCTTCTCCCAGCTTAGCAGCGCGGCGCCCCGCCTCCCCCCGGGTTGGCGAATCCGCTCGGCAACAGGCGTTCGTCAGAGCAGCCGGGGCACCCACTCGGCCAGGCTCGTCTCGACCACTGCCCCCGGCGCCCGCGCCTCGTCGCCTTCTCGATACTTGCCGGTCCGGACCAGGACGCCGTGCATGCCGATGCCCATGGCCGCGGCCACATCGGCCTCGACATCGTCGCCGACCATCAACGCATCCTCGGCCCCCACCCCGATATCCTCGAGCACCGCCCGGAAGAAGCCCGCCGCTGGTTTGCCCAACACCACGGCCTCGGTGTCGGCGGCGTACTCGAGCGCCTTGACGAAGGGGCCGACGTCCAGGTGCAAGCCGCCGCGCTGGCGGAAATAGCGGTTGGTGCCCACGGTCAGCAGCGGCGCCCCCTGCTGGAGCACCTGAAAGGCCTCGTCGAGATGCCGATAGTCCAGCCGGTGCTCGGCGTCGCACAGCACCACCGCATCGGGGTCGGCGACGTTCAAGCCGTCGAACTCGGGTTCGAGATTCTCGTGGACCAGCAGGTAGGGGCGCAGCCGGTGCCGCTCGAGATAGCGCCGCACCGCGGCCGGCGCCGTGAAGACCTGCTGCCGCTCGAGCTCGAAGCCCATCTCCAGCAGCTCGGCATAGACGGTCGCACTGGTCTTGCGGGAGGTATTGGTGACGAAGCGCAGCGCCAGGCGGGAGGACTGCAGCCGCGCCACCGCGTCCACCGCACCGGGCAGGGGTGACCCATCCTCGTGAAGCACCCCGCTGATATCGAGCAGAACCGCCTGGAGCATCGCTATCCCCCTTCGTCCCTGTTCCTTCTCAGCCTAGCAGGCGGCCGGGCGGGAGCAGGCTCGGGCGGTCGCCGGCCGCTCCGCTCAGGTGGCCGGACACTCATCGGTAAAACGACCGGGCGCCGTTGCCTCGACCGTCCCGGGAGGAGGAAAGGCCTGACGGAAGCTGAAGGCCTCGGGGGTCGGTCCATGCCGACGCAGGCGCTCCAGTCTCTCGGCAGCCTCCTCCATGGACGGACGATGTCCCGCCGGTACCCACCAGAGCACCATATAGGCCTCCGCCATCCGATCGAACCACTCCTTGCGGCGACGCATGATCTCGACATGGTCGGAGCGATACACGTAGGCATGGAGCGACGCGACGTCCTGCCAGACGGACATGTTGACCAGGAGATTGTCACCCAGAGGGCGCAGCGCCGTGGCATCGCCGCCATCGGTCTGCAGTCGCCAGACGAAGCCGGGAGATCGCTCGGCCAGGGCGTTGATACGGTCGAGGTTGGCCACGAAGTCCGCCATCGACGGCGACTCCAGCGGCTCCTTCAGCGTGGCGATATTCAACTGAGCGAGTTCATGATCGACCATGAGGTGCCTCCTTTGCGCCATCGACGCAAAAGCCTAGCCCAGCCCCCGAGCGGCTGCCACGCCTTTCGGGTGCACACCGCGGCGTTCCGGCAAGGAAAGCCGGCCGATGAGCTTCTATTCTAAGGTCGAGGGCAAAGGGCCCGAATGGCCGCCAGGAGACCGACATGATCGACGAGGATTTCCGTACGCTCGCTGTGGGGCTGCCCGGTGCGGTGGAACATGCCCACATGAACCACCCCGATTTTCGGGTCAACGGCAAGATCTTCGCCTCCCTGGGCTACCCCGACGAAGCCTGGGGCACGGTCATGCTGACGCCGGAGGAGCAGCAGCACTTCATCGCCCTGAACCCCGAAGGGTTCCAACCCGCGCCGGGCCAGTGGGGCGAGCAGGGCTGCACCAGCGTGCACCTGGCCTCGGCAGAGCATCATCAGGTGCGCGCCGCCTTGATCGCCGCCTGGCGCGACAAGGCGCCCCGGCGCATGACCGAGCACTTCCACGATGAGCCCTTCCAGGAATAGGTCCGTGCCCACGGGCACGCCGACCCTGGCCGACGTCGCGTGTCAAGGTCGCCTTACCGACCGGGGACTCTCCTTGTCCGCGTCGGCATGGCAGCGCCGTCAAGGTGCCGAGCCTCTCAGCGCCTGCGGCCGAACAGCTCCCGCCAGAAGTCGAAAGCGGCCAGCAGCACGCAGCCGAGAGTGAAAATGATCAGGTCGATATGCGGCACGAAGAGCGGCACCGTGCTCAGGAAGGCGATCAGGCCGAGCAGGGCCACACCAGCGAGTATCTTGTCGATCATGCGCCGACCTCCTGCGAGAGGGTGCGCACCAGCCAGCGCGCGGTGCGCAGCAGGCGGGCATCCTGTCCGGGCGGTGCGACCAGCTGCACGCCGACCGGCATCCCGTTGGGCCCCGTCAGCAGCGGCAGGCTGACCGCCGGCAGGCCGCAGAAGGTCCACAGCGAACAGAAGACCGGGTCGCCGGTGCTCTCGAGCCCCACCGGCGCCTCACCGGTCGCCGCCGGGGTGACGATGACATCGAAGCGGTGGAAGAGCGGATCGAGCGCATCGCGCAGCACCTTGCGCATGTCGCGGGCTGCCAGGTAGTCGGGGGCCTTCATCGCCCGCCCGTCGGCAATCAGCTCGCGCAGCTTCTCGCTCACCTGCTCCGGCGCGCGATCGACATAGTGGCCGAGGTTGCGTGCCATCTCGGCGGCCATCACCCCGCCCAGCCAGCCGACGCCGCGACCGAAGACCTCGGGCAGCTCGACCTCGTCGGCCGCCTCGCCGAGCGCCGCGGCAAGCTCGCCGAAGGCATCCCGCGTGGCCGCCTCCGCCCGCTCCCAGAAGGGCGTCCTGACAATGGCCAGCGCCGGCGTCACCGGTGGTTCGGCCAGTGCCGTGGCGGTGAGCGGCCCCGGGCTCTCTCGCACGTCCAGGTCCTGGCCGTCCTCGCCCATCAACAGCTCGACCAGCGCCGCATCCTCGAGGGAGCGCGCGAAGAGGCCCAACTGATCGAGGCTTGGCGCCAGCGTCAGCACGCCACTGCGTGGCACCGCGCCGAAGGTGGGCTTGAAGCCGATCACTCCGCAGTAGGAGGCCGGGCGGATCACCGAGCCGTTGGTCTGGCTGCCCAACGCCAGCGGCACCATGCCCGCCGCTACGGCGGCGGCCGAGCCGCTGGACGAGCCGCCGGGCGTGCGCGCGGAATCGTGGGGGTTGCGCGTCTTGCCCGGGTGGTAATAGGCCAACTCGGTGGTCACCGTCTTGCCGAGGATCACCGCTCCGGCGGCACGCAACCGCCGGACCACCGTGGCATCCTCGAAGGGACGCTGCCCCTCGTCGATGGGCGTGCCGTTGCCGGTGGGCATGCCCTTGACGTCGATGATGTCCTTGACCCCCACGGGCACCCCATGCAGGGGCCCGAGCGGCAGCCCACGCCGGCGACGTCGGTCGCGCTCCCTGGCCTCGGCCATGGCCTTGTCGCGGTCGAGGAAGGCCCAGGCCTGAACCTCAGCTTCCTGGGCATCGATGGTATCGAGGCAGGCCGCGACCAGCTCGGCCGAGCTCAGCGTCCCCTCGGCAATACGCCGCGCTGCCTCGCGGGCCGTCAACGCGGCCAGTTCCTGCGTCGAATTTTTCTTAACGCCCATAGATCAACTCCGGCAGCCAGAACACGAGTTGAGGAAAGTTGTAGAGCACCACCATGGCCAGAAAGACCATGGCCAGGAAGGGCATGCAGCCGCGGAAGATCTCGACGAGTTGTACGTGTGGTGGCGCGATTCCCTTGAGGTAGTAGGCCGACATCGCCATGGGTGGCGTCAGGAACGAGGTCTGCAGGTTGAGCGCTACCAGGATGCCGAAGAACAGCGGATCGACGCCGAAGTGCGGCAGCAGCGGCAGGAAGATCGGCACGAAGATGATGATGATCTCCGACCACTCCAGTGGCCAGCCCAGCAGGAAGATGATGAACTGCGCCAGGATCAGGAAGGTGAGCGGAGTGATGTCGAGCCCGGTGACGAACTCGGTGATCAGGTGCTCGCCGCCCAGATAGGAGAACACCGAGGAGAAGGTCCAGGAACCGACGAACAGCCAGCACACCATGGCCGTGGTCTTCATGGTCAGGTAGACCGCCTCGCGCAGGCGCTGCCAGGTCAGGGCGCGGTAGGCCACCGCCAGGAGCAGTCCGCCGAGCGCCCCCGCCGAGGCCGCCTCGGTCGGCGTCGCCAGACCGAACAGGATCGAGCCCAGCACCGCCATGATCAGCACCGCCAACGGCACGAAGGAGGTGAAGATCATCACCACCAGTTTGGCCGTGGGAATATCTCCGGTCTCTTCTTCCGTCGGCTTGGGTGCCACCGAGGGCTGCAGTACCGAGCGGCCGATGATGTAGAGCAGGTAGAGCCCGGCCAGCAGAAAGCCGGGCAGCAGCGCCCCGGCATAGAGCCGCACGATCGAGGTCCCCGAGGCCGCCGCATAGACGATCAGCATGATGGAGGGGGGAATCAGGATACCGAGCGTGCCGCCGGCACAGATCACGCCTGAGGCGAAGCCGGTGTTGTAGCGCGCCTTGAGCATGGCCGGAAAGGCCAGCAGTCCCATCAACGTCACCACCGCGCCGACGATGCCGGTGGCCGTGGCAAAGAGCGCACAGGTGATCAGCGCCGCCACCGCCATGGCACCGGGCAGCCGCTTGGCCGCGAGGTAGAGCGTCGAGAAGAGTCGGTCGACGATGTTGGCCCGCTCGACGATGTAGCCCATGAACAGGAACAGCGGCACCGCGGTGAGCACCTCGTTGGCCATCACCGAGAAGGTCTGGTTGACGAAGAGGTCGAAGATTCGGTTGTTGAAGAAGCCGTCGATCCAGGTCTGGATCAACTCCCAGTTGCCGGCGCCGGCCTCCACGGCACGGTCGTAGTCGCGCCACATGCGCCCCGGGTTGAAGTAAGCGAAGTAGCCGAAGATGATGCCCAGCGCCATCAGCGTGAAGGCGATGGGGAAACCGAGAAAGATGATGAGGATGAAGATCCCCAGCATCATGATGGCGATCTGAGGCTCCGTCATGTGTCGTCTCTCCCATGGGCGATCTCTTTGGCCTTGTCCACCTCGCCGCGGGCAGCCTGACGCATCAGCTTGTCCTCCAGTTCCTCGACGTCCTCCACATTAGGCGGCCACTCGTTGGTGCGGATGCAGAGGATGCAGCGGCACACCTGGGCAATGCCCTGGATGAACAGCAGGATGCCGGCCACCACGATGATGGTCTTGAAGTGGAACACCGGCACCCCGGCGGGAGAGTAGACGCTCACCTCCAGGTAGCGCCAGGAGCGCGCGGCATACTTCCAGCCGGCGAAGATCAGCGCCAGGATGCCGGGGAAGAAGAAGATGAAGTAGAGCACCAGCTCGACCATGGCCTGGGTGCGCGGTCGCCACAGCCGATAGAGGAAGTCACCGCGCACATGGGCGTTGCGCGCCAGGGTGTAGGCACCGCCCATCATCAAGAGGGTGCCGTAGAGGATATAGGACATGTCGAAGGCCCAGGCCGTGGGCGCGTTGAAGACGTAACGCGACACCACTTCGTAGCCCATGCCGAACGCCATGAACAGGATCAGCCAGGCAAAGGCCCGGCCAAACCAGCTCGTCACGGAATCGATGAAGCGAATGACGTTGATCATACAAGCACACCTACCGGATCGGCTCGCACACCGACCCGAGGGTCGCCGCGCAAGGGAGTAAAACACGCATTCCCTGATTCAGGCATCACGCGGCCTCCCCGGCCGAAAGTCGGGGAGGCCGCCGTGACAGCGTCAAAGCTTCAGCCTGCCGGGGAAGAAGTGCTCATAGGCGAGAGCCTGATCCACACCGTTCATGATCGTGTAGAAGCTCACGCGCTCCGCCCACTCGCGCTGGCTCTCCAGGCAGCGACGGTTGAAGTCATCCTCCTCGAGCTCCTCGATCACCTCGGACCAGGCCTCGAGCTCTGCCTGCAGGATCTCGTCCGAGGTCCGGTGCAGGGTGACGCCGTGCTCCTCCTGGAGGCGCCGCAGGTCGGTGGAGTAGTTGTCCATGGCCGACGCCGTGTTCGCGGTGGAAACCGCCTCCACGGCATGCCGCAGGATGGCCCGCAAGTCATCGTCCAGCTCGTCCATGACGTCCTTGTTGAACAGGATCTCGAAAGTCTCACTGGCCTGATGATAGGAGCTCAGGATGTAGTGCTTGGCGACGTCCTGGGCACCGAAGCGCAGGTCGGAGGACGGGTTGTTGAACTCGAAGGCGTCGATGACACCACGTTCCATGGCCGGCACGATCTCCCCGCCCGGCAGCTGGGTCACGCTCATGCCGAGCGCCTGCATAACGTTCGTGGCGAGTCCAACGGTGCGGTACTTGAAACCCTGGAGCTCTTCGACGGTGGTCACCGGATTCTTGAACCAGCCGAAGGGCTGCGGCGGCATCGGGAAGGCATAGAGACCATACACGTTCAGCCCCAGAATATCCTGGGTCAGTTCATGGTAGAGCTCCTCGCCCCCCCCCTGGTAGAACCAGCTCAGGAAGCTGGTGCCGTCCCAGCCCCACACCGGGCCGGTGCCAAACAGCGAGGCCCCGCGGTGCTTGCCGTACCAGTACGCGGCCACGGTGTGCGCACAGTCCAAGACCCCATCGCTCACGGCGTCCATTACCTGGAAGGCCTGGACGACAGCACCCGCCGGCAGCAGATCAATCCTGATCCGGCCGCCGGACATGCTCTCGACGCGGTCGACGTACTGCTGCGCAAAGTCCATCCAGATGTCACCGGAGGGCCACGAGGTCTGCATCCGCAGGACGATCGGACTCTGTGCCAGCACCGCCGGCGCACCCAGGGTACTGGCCGCCACCCCGCCGGTGGCCAGCAGGCCGCCCTTGAGGAACTGGCGTCGGGACGTCGCCTTCTCGGTCACGCCGGTGCTCGCCGGACTCGTCTCCGCGGGCGTCGTGGCAGCAGGGGTGGTCGATGTGGAGTGGGTACTGGTGTCTGTGAGGTTATCCATTATTGTCTACTCCCGTTGCGTGCAACGTCATGGTGTTGTTATCGTGTACTCGCGGTCCGGTCGCCGCGATGACGGGCGGCCACCACAGTTCCAGTGACGCGTCACGTACAGTAAAGAAGAGCTTCCCGAAAAGGTCCATTCGAGAAGGATGGTACAGCGTTGACAAGGGGCATTACCCCCCTCTGCCGCCAGTGGCTACACTGCCAGCACAGTTGTCTGATATCCGATCGTGACAAGGCCGGCCCGAGGCTTCGGGCCGGCCTTTCCATTCCTCTTCGCCTGACCGATAGGCCCGCGCTGGATGGTCTCGGGGGCTCGCCGGGCTACTCCTCCTCGGTGGGCCGATAGGCCTGCATCAGCCGGCGCTGGACGGGGTCGGGGGCCGGCTCGTAGTGGCTGAACTGCAGGGTGTAGTTGCCGGCACCACCGGTCAGCGCATTGAGCCGGTTGGAGTAGTCGGCGATCTCCGCCAGCGGCACGATCGCCTGGATGCTGACCTGGTCGCCATGGTTGCGAGTGTCCTGGATGCGTCCACGACTCGCGGCGAGATCCGCCGTGAGATCGCCCATGGCGCTGCTCGGCCCTTCGACCACCAGCTCCGCCACCGGCTCGAGGAGCGCCGGCTTCGCCTTGCGCACCGCGTCGAGGAACGCCTTGCGACCGGCGATGACGAAGGCGATCTCCTTGGAGTCCACCGGATGGGTCTTGCCGTCGTACACGGTGACCCGGATGTCCTGCAACGGGTAGCCGGCCACCGCCCCGCTGGCCATGGCCTGGCGTACGCCCTTCTCCACCGCCGGCAGCAGCGAGCCCGGAATCACCCCGCCGCGAATGGTATCCACGAACTCGAAGCCGGCCCCCCGCGGTAGCGGCTCGACGCGCAGGAACACCTCACCGAACTGCCCGGCCCCGCCGGTCTGCTTCTTGTGCCGGCAATGCCCCTCGGCGGAAACGGCGATGGTCTCCCGATAGGCGATGGAGGGCGTGCTGGTCTCGACCTCCACCCGGAAGCGCTCGCGCAGCCGCTCCAGGGCCGTGCGCAGATGCAGCTCGCCCAGGCCGCGCAGCACGATCTCCTGGGTAGTGCCATCCTGCTCAACCGCGAGCCCCCGATCCTCCTCGACCATCCTGGCCAGGGCCTCCCAGAGCTTCTGCTCGTCACCATGTCGGGTCGCCTGGATCGCCAGGCCGAAGACCGGGGCGGGCAGCGCCACCGAGCGCAGGTGGATATGGTCCTCGTCGTGGGAGTCGTGCAGCACGCTGTCGAAGGTCGCCTCGTCGACCTTGGCCAGGGCGCCGATCTCGCCGGGTCCCAGGCGTTCCACATCGAGATGCTCGCGCCCCTGCAGGCGAAACAGGGTGCCGACCCGGAACGGCTTGCGCGCGTCGCCAGCGAACAAGCGGGTATCGCGGGTAACGGTGCCCTGGTGGACACGGAACACCGCCATCTTGCCGAGAAAGGGGTCGTGCTCGACCTTGACCACATGGGCCAGGACGTGGGCATCCGGGTCGGGACGGGCCCGGTACTCGCGGGAGCCCTCCTCGTCTTCGCGCAGGAAGGGCGGCGGATTGCCCTCCAGGGGGCTCGGCATCAGCCGTGCGAAGACCTCGAGCAGTTCGCGCACCCCAGCGCCGCTGGAGGCCGACACGAAACAGACGGGCACCAAGTGCCCGTCGCGCAGTGCCGCCTCGAAGGGATCGTGCAACTGCCCGGGATCAAGCTCCTCGCCCTGCTCCAGGTAAAGCGCCATCAGCTCCTCGTCGAGTTCCACCACCTGGTCGACCAGCATCTCGTGGGTTTCGGCCACGGAGGAGAAGTCGGCCTCACCGGACGGCGTGAAGAAGCAGTCCGCCACCTGCTGGGCGCCGTTCGCCGGCAGATTGAGCGGCAGGCATTCGGGGCCGAAGGTGGCGCGGATCTCCTCGAGAAGGGCCGGCAGCGCGGAGGGCGCCGCATCGATCTGGTTGACGACGAGCAGCCGGCACAGCCCACGCTCGCCGGCCCACTGCATCATCCGGCGGGCGCTGGCCTCGATGCCGCGACCGGCATTCACCACCACCGCCACCGTCTCGACGGCGGGCAGGATGGAGAGCGCCGCTCCCTGGAAGTCGGCCATGCCAGGGGTATCGATCAGGTTGATCCAGGCATCCCGCCATTCGATGCCCATCACCGAGGCGCCGATGGAGTGCTGCAGCGCCTTCTCCTGGGATGTGGTATCGCTGACTGTCGTGCCTCTCTCCACGCTACCGGGACTGGTGATGCCGGCGGCGGTCGCCAGCAGCGTCTCGGCCAGGGTGGTCTTGCCGGCGCCGGCCGGGCCGGCCAGCGCGATATTGCGGATACTTTCGGGGGCTCGTCCGGGCATCTTCCACCAACTCCGCTGCAGATCCATGCCACGCCTACGCGACTGTTCTAGACAGGTTAGCAGGCGACAGGGAAATCGGCGGCTCGAACCTACCGCATGCCCCGTTCATCGCTGCGCCGCCATTCCCGGGTGGACTCTCTCCGCAGGAACCCCCGGTGCTCGGCACCGCTGCGAATGGGCGCTCGCCGTTGGAAATCCGGGCGCTCGACGCCGCGGCGAGGCGGAACCAACCGCTCGTGTTCGAAGCGACGTGGGCCGATGTCGACCGCCGGCGAGTGGATCCGGCCGGGGGTCCCGAACTTCACGCCGTCGTGCCGCCGAATCGGATGCCGAATGACGCGGCCGGGATGCCGCGGGCGAGGTGGCGCCAATCGCTCGTGTTCGAAGCGACGTGGGCCGATGTCGACCGCCGGCGAGTGAATCCGGCCAGGGGTCCCGAACTTCACGCCGTCGTGCCGTCGAATGACGCGGCCGGAATGCCGCGGCACTTGACGCCAACGGTGGAAGTCGTGCGGCCGCGTCCGATGTCGCGGAGTGATCACGATCACCCCCGGCGGATGCCGATGCATATGCGCCACCCCATGGCGGTGGTGTCGGTCGGTCGTGCCGAAGGAGAACTGCGTGGACACCAGGCCCCCGGGGCGCCACAGGATGCCGACATGCACCTGTGAGCTCGCCACCATCAGGGATCGGGACGACAACCCATCGGGATGAAGCGCGATCGGCGCCCGCGCTTGGTCGGTACCAACCAGGCGAACGACCGGCGACTCCTCCTGGGCAGACAGGGGAGATACCGCCATGCACAGGAGCAGCCAGGGGGCGAGCATCAGCCTGGCAAGGACACGCATGGATCACACCTCCTCGGCGGGCAGGCCTGATCGGGGAGGTCCACGCGGTTCACCCCCGCGTCAAGCGCGCACACCGCCTCTCGGCGCCTGGGCGCGGGCCGCATCGTGTCCGCGGCAGGCGACTGCTATCGATCAGTATAGTCTCGCCCACCCCACGTTCCCCCCCAGGGTCATGCCGGGTGCGGTGTCTTCACCTCGGGGGAGAGCGGCCGATAGCCGGCGCCGCGCCGCAGTTGCTGTGTCGCCTGCCACTGCTCGGCGGCGGTCAACACCTCCAGGAAGTGGACCTCGCCATTGTGCAGCACCGCCTCCGGCACGCCGTCGCGGTAGCGCAGGCAGTTGCCCGCCACCGCCGGCAGGCGCGAACCGGGGGTGAGAACCCCCAGCAGGTTGAGCGGATCGGCGGCCGCGACCACCACCCGGGTGCCGTCCGGCTCACGCTTGCGCATCGCCTTGAGCGCGCCCACCGCCTCCGGCAGCGCGAACTGCTCGCCGGCGAACTGTTGCACGAAGCGCCCGCCGCGGATCTCGCCGCGCGCCTCCAGCCGGCGATAGACATACAGCAGCTCGCGCCACGGCGGCAGCGCCGGCTCGCGTTCCAGTACCCGCCGGAACACCACGCCGTAGCGGCCGAGCAACACCCAGGCGATATGCTCCAGGCTCTCGAGGTCGGTGGCGATCCGTCGTCGCGGCGTGCTCTCCTCGTACACCGGGGCCGGCAGCCAGGACCAGCGCCCCGCGGCGTCGACGCCCGGCGCCTGGCGGCGACGCCGTCGGCGGCTCGCGGCGATCGGCGGCCGCTGGTGGGCCGGCGCGATCAGCGCGCGCAGCCCGGTGAAACTGTCCGAGGTGACCAGCCCCCAGGCGGCCAGCTCGCCCAGCGCCTCCTCCACCTGGGTGCGCAGCATCCGCGTGGTCGCGAGCAGGTCGGCAAAGAACATCGCCCCGCCGGCATGCAGCGTCTCGAGCACCCGGCGAGCCCCGCCGGACAGCGGCAGCGCCGCGGGATCGGGCCCCGGGGCGGCGGCACGCCAGTCGTTCAGCGCCTGCCGCTCGACCAGGGCGATCGGCGTGTTGCGCAACGGCCCCGGACGCCGGCGCTCGTCGTCCGCCGCCACCCGCGGCGACACCAGCCGCAACCAGACGAAATGGCCACTGGCGAGCAGGTGGTCGAGCTGGTGGGGGGCATAGTCCGCGATCCGTGCCGGGAGGACGTCCTGCTCCCAGGCACCGGCCGCCACCGGGAACCCCTCCAGGCGCTCCACCGCCGCGGCCAGGGCGTCCACGCCCTCTGGCCGCTCCGTCAGGCCGTGCCAGTCGAACAGGAAGCGCAGGTAGTGCTGGATGCTGACTGGCTCGATCTCGGCGCGCTTGAGATCGACGGCGTAGCGATGCATCCGCGCCAGCAGCCGCCGTTCGCACCATTCGACCTCGCTGACGCCCCCGGTGAAGCTGCCCTGGAGTGCGAAGCCCTCGGCCTCGAGCCTGGCCAGCGCCGCCGAGACCCGCGCCAGCGGCATGCCCAGCGGGGCGGCAAGCGTCGCGGCCGTCACCGGCCCCAGCGCTTCCAGCCGTGAACGCAGCACCTCGATCAGCGCCTCGTCGGCACTCGCCGGGGCGGGCCCCACCGCCTCGATGACCGGGTCGAGCCGCGCCTCCGGCTGGATCACGAGCAGCTCGGCAAGCCGTTCCGCGGCGACCCATAGCGTCCCGCCACCGGCGACGGACACGGTCGTCGCCCGTCGTGCCTCGACCAGCCCGGCGAACCAGGCCCGCCATTCGTGGCCCTCGGCCTCGGCTTCCGTTGCAGTCAGGAAACCGCACAGCACCAGGGCGTCGTGAAGTTCGTCCCCGTCCCGTGGGGCCGGCCAGGCCTCGTCGCGCACGCGGTGGATGATCTCGGGGTCGTAGCATGCCGAGGCGGCGGCTTCCGCCACGTCCAACGCCCCGCCGGTGCGCACGCTCAGGGTGCGACGCTCCTCCTGGGCGCCGTCGTCGAGGAAGGCATAGGGTCGCGCATTGACCACCTCTTCCGCCAGCGGCGACGGCACGGCGAGGTCGCGTCCGCTGACGGCGATCTCGCCCCGCTCCAGCCGCGCCAGCAACCGTTCCAGGCCCGCCACGTCCATCGCCTCGGTCAGGCAGTCGCGCAGGGTCTGGGCGACCAGCGGGTGGTCGGGAATCTCGCGGGCACCGGCCAGGTTCTCGGCGCAGGCCAACTGATCGGGAAAGACCACCGACAGCAGGTCCTCGGAGTCCTGGCGCTGCAGCTGGGGCGGGCGCCGCCGGCCGTTGCGGGTGCGCGGTACCGCCAGGCCGATTGAGGCGTTCCAGCGCCAGCGCAGGCCGAACATCGGCGCGTCGAGCAGCGCCTGGGTGAGCACGTCGCGCACCGTCCCGGCGTTGAGGTAGTGCCAGACCTCGTCGAGCGGGAAGCTGTGGGTGGGGCCGAGCGACAGCACGATGCTGTCCTCCAGCGCCGCCGCCTGCAGCTCGAAGTTGAACTTGCGACAGAAGCGCTTGCGCAGCGCCAGGCCCCAGGCGCGGTTGAGCCGCGAGCCGAACGGCGCGTGCAGCACCAGGTGCATGTCGCCGGCCTCGTCGAAGAAGCGCTCGAGCACCAGGTGGTGCTGGCTGGGCACCACCCCCAGTGCCGCCCGCGCCACGGCGAGATAAGCCGTCAGCTGTTCGGCGGCGGCGGGGGCGAGACCATAGGCGGTTTCCAGCCGCTGCTGGGCCTCGCCCTCGCCGCCCTCGGCCAGCCGGTCATCCACGTCCTGGCGCAGGCGCGACACCGCCGTCGAGAGCTCCGCGCTGCGCCCCGGCGCCTCGCCGAGCCAGAAGGGAATGCTCGGCGGCACGCCCCTGGCATCTTCGACGAACACCCGCCCGGTCGCCACCTTGAGGATCCGATAGCCCTGGTTACCGAGCTGGAAGACATCGCCCGGCATGCTCTCGAAGGCGAAGTCCTCGTTGACCGTGCCGACGCGGAGTTCCTCCGGCTGCAGGATCACGTCGTAGTCGAACTGGTCGGGAATGGCGCCGCCGTTGGTCAGGGCCACCAGCCGCGCACTGCGCCGCGGCCGCAGGCGGCCGTTGACCCGGTCGCGGTGCAGGTAGGCGCCACGCCGCCCGCGGCGGGTGGTGTAGCCGTCGGCGAGCATCTGCAGCACGTCGTCGAAGCGCTCCCGGGGCAGAGCCCGATAGGGCCAGGCGGCGGTCAGGCGACGGTACAGCGCCGCCTCGTCGCACTCCTCGGCGCCGGCGACCTCGGCAACGACCTGCTGGGCCAGCACGTCGAGCGGCCCGTCGGGGATGTGCAGGCGGTCCAGCTCTCCCGCCTTCACGGCCCCCAGCAGGGCCGCGCACTCCAGCAGGTCGTCGCGGGTCAGCGGAAACAGCCGCCCCTTGGGCAGGCGGCCGACGCCGTGGCCGGAGCGCCCCACCCGCTGCAGCAGGGCGGAGACGGAGCGCGGCGAGCCGAGCTGGCACACCAGGTCGACCTCGCCGATATCGATGCCCAGCTCCAGCGAGGCCGTGGCCACCAGGGCGCGCAACTCGCCCGCCTTGAGGCGCCGTTCGGCGTCCAGGCGATGTTCGCGGGCCAGGCTGCCGTGGTGCGAGGTCACCGCCGCCTCGCCCAGGCGGTCGGCGAGGTGGCGCGCCACCCGCTCGCAGACTCGCCGGGTGTTGGCGAAGATCAGGGTGGTGCGGTGCTCCGACACCAGCGCCGCCAGGCGGTCGTAGACTTCCTCCCACACCTCATTGGCCATCACCGCGGCGAGCGGCGAACCGGGCACCTCGAGCCCCAGGTCGCGCTCGCGCCCGTGGCCGGTGTCGATCACCGTGCACTCGGCGCCGCCGGTGAGGAAGGCGGCGACCTCCTCCACCGGCTTCTGGGTGGCCGAGAGGCCGATGCGCTGGGGCGGCGCGTCGGTCAGGGCGGCCAGTCGCTCCAGCGACAGCGCCAGGTGCGAGCCGCGCTTGCTGGCGGCGACGGCGTGGATCTCGTCGACGATCACCGAGCGCACGGTGGACAGCATGAGCCGGCCCGACGCCGAGGTGAGCAGGATGTAGAGCGACTCCGGGGTGGTGACCACGATGTGCGGCGGCCGCTTGCGCATCCGCTCGCGGTCGCCGGCCGGCGTGTCGCCGGTACGCACCCAGGCACGGATCGCCGGCGGTGGCAGGCCCTCTGCCGCCAGTTCCTCAGCGATCCCCGCCAGCGGCGCCTGCAGGTTGCGCTGGATGTCGTTGGACAACGCGCGCAGCGGCGACACGTAGAGCACCACCGTCTCGTCGGGCAGTGCCTCCGTGAGGCCGCGACGCACCAGGGCATCGATGGCCGCGAGGAAGGCCGCCAGGGTCTTGCCCGAGCCGGTGGGCGCGGCGATCAGCGCGTGGCCGCCACTGGCGATCGCCGGCCAGGCGCGGGCCTGGACCTCGGTGGGCGCGCCGAGGTCGCGCTCGAACCAGGCCGCGACGGCGGGATGGAAGGCAGCGAGCGGCATGGGGCCCCCTGTTTTTCAGACTCCCTGGTTACCCTCTCTCCTGACACTGCGTTTAAGGCAAGGGATCGATTGACAGCATAAACCGCCCTGCTTACACCTTAAATCGTACCGGAGCATCCGCGGGGCAGCGCGAACGCTGCCCACTCACGCACTCGGAGGAGCACCCCATGGCGCGACAACGACCGTTATGCCGGAGCCTCGCGGTTGCCGCCACGTCGCTTGCGGCTATCGTCGCACTGGCCGGTCCGGAGAACATCGAGTTCCCCGAGAATTACGCCGGCACCTTCGTCCGCTACACCACGGTGGACAAACCGGAGCGTGATCCCCCCATCGTCCGCTTCATGTACATCAATGCCGATGCCTTGGCGGCGGCACAACCGGACGAGCCCCTGCCCTACGGCTCCGTCGTGGTCATGGAGGACCACAAGGCCGAACTGGCGGACAACGGTGAGCCGACACTGGACGCAAGCGGACGTTTCATCCCCACGGATGAAGTCACCAACGTTTTCGTGCAGCAGAAGGAGCAAGGCTGGGGAGAAGAGTATTCCGAAGAAAAACGCAATGGCGAATGGGAGTACGCCTGGTTCCAGCCCGACGGCACTCGACAGGAGACGAGTATGGATCCCTGCTTCGAGTGCCATCAGCAGGTCGCGAATCAGGATTTCACCTTCACGACCTGGCCATTCGTCATGCACATCAAGAGCGAGTAGCCTCGCTGGCGCATGACGCGGCACCGTGGCGGTGCTGGACGGCCCCGCGACGGACAAGCCCTTCCTGGCCTTCGTGCACGTCGACTCCACGGGGTGGGACAAGCCCCAGGAGCTGCTGGCCCTCTCGGCGCTCCCGGAAGTCGGGGAGATCCACTCGGTGGCCGGCGACACCTGCATGCTGCTCAAGGTGCACTGCACCAGCAGCCGGGCGCTGGAAGGCGATCACTCGATGGCCGCCCCCGGCGATATCACCTCGGCGTGACCCGCCTCCCGTTCGAGCAGGGCACGCTTTCTCTCCACGCCCCAGCGATAGCCCGAGAGCGCCCCGTCGCTACGCACGACCCGGTGGCAGGGAATGGCAAGCGCGATGGGATTGGAGGCGCAGGCCCCGGCCACGGCGCGTACCGCCTTGGGAGAGCCGATCCGCTCCGCCAACTCCGCATAGCTGATCGTCGTGCCCACGGGAATCTCGGTCAGCGCCTGCCAGACGCGCTGCTGAAAGGCGGTACCACGAATATCCAGCGGCAGTGACAGCCCGACACCGGGCGCCTCGACGAAGGCCACCACCTTGGCCACCCAGGCGTCGAAGCGCTTGCCCCCCGGAAGCAGGTTGGCGTTGGCGAATCGCTCCTGGAACTCCTGCAACAGCTGCTCCGGATCGCTCCCCAGGGAGATGGCACAGATGCCCTTGTCGCTGGTCGCCACCAGTATCGTGCCCAGCGAACATTCTCCCAGGGCGAAGTGAATCTCCATGCCCTTCCCTCCCTCACGGTAGCGCCCGGGTGTCATGCCAAGCATGCGATCGGCACCGGCATAGAAGCGCCCGCTGGAATTGAAGCCCGCCTCATAGATCGCCTCGGTGATCGTCTCTCGCTGCGTCAGTGCCTGGCGCGCACGTTCCGCCCGGCAAGCGACCGCATAGGCCCTGGGCGTGAGCCCGATGACCGACTTGAAGACACGATGGAAGTGGAAGCGACTCAGCCCCGCCACCTGCGCCAGTTCGTCGAGCGATGGCAGGTCCTCGGATTCTTCGATGAGACGGCAGGCCCTGGCGACGCTCCGGGCGTGCCGCTGGGTCAACGAAGGCTCCTGGGGTCGACAACGCTGGCACGGCCGGTAACCGGCCCGCTCGGCGGCTGCCGCATCGGCATGGAACTCGGCATTTTCGCGGCGCGGCCGGCGTGACGGGCAGGTAGGACGGCAATAGATCCCGGTGGTGCGCACCGCATAGACGAAGGCGTCGTCCGCCGCGGGATCGCGGGCCAATACCGCCGCCCATTTCGCCTCAGCGGAATCGAAGGTGGCAAGTGAGTCGGAGGGCGTCTCGTTCATGGCGGGCTCCTGCAGTGTCTTCGGCGTTCTTTGTGAGTTGAGGATGAGCCCGGTACACGCCTGGCACACTCCGTCCCTTGCTTTCAAAGTGAGCCCGTCTCTTCACAGTATTTCGCAACATCCGCAGCATAGCACCGCCGGAACCGCCAGGTTTTTCGACGGCAAGCAGCGGAGAGAGACCTTACCCGGGCATCGGTCCAGTACACCGAGTCTGCACCCCCGGCGCTACCGCGTTCGGCACGGCAGCGACTCCAACGTCCTGCTACCTTGTCAGGCACAGCCCCGGCAAGCACTTGCTGACCTGGCGACGCCTACGGCTCCACTTCGGTTGGAGTCCGGCCTGATTCATCGGCAGGAGGCGACATGGATTTTCTCGTCAACCTGGATGTGGACGATCTGGAACGTGGCATCGACTTCTACGTGCAGGCTTTCGGCCTCGAGATCGGGCGCCGCTTCGGCAACGACGGCATCGAGCTGATCGGTGGCCCGGCCCCCATCTACCTGTTGGCCAAGGACTCCGGATCGCCGGCTTACGCAGCGGGTGGGGTCATGCCCGGCGCGCAGCGCCACTACACGCGCCACTGGACGCCGGTGCACCTGGACGTGGTGGTGGAGGAGATCGAGGCCGCGGTGGAGCGGGCCAAGGCGGCCGGCGCCACCCAGGAGCAGCCCATTGTCACCCACGACTGGGGTAAGCTTGCGCTGATGGCCGACCCCTTCGGCCACGGCTTCTGCTTCGTGCAGTTCCTGAATCGCGGCTACGACGAGATCGCGACCTGAAACGCTGGCGCAATGCCACACTACATCAGCCATAACAACGAATCAGGAACTCCCATGATCGCCGTCATCTTCGAAGTCATCCCCAGGCCCGGCCGCCGCGACCAGTACCTCGACATCGCCGCCAGCCTGCGCCCGCTGCTCGATGAGGTCGATGGCTTCATCTCCATCGAGCGCTTCGAGAGCCTGACCCAGCCGGGCAAGATCCTCTCGCTCTCCTTCTGGCGCGACGAGCAGGCCGTGGCCCAGTGGCGCCGGCTCGAACGCCACCGCGCGGCCCAGACCCAAGGCCGCGAAGTGGTCTTCGACGACTACCGGCTGCGCGTGGCCGGGGTGATGCGCGACTACGGCATGCACGACCGCGAACAGGCACCGGCCGACAGCCGCGCACGCCACGACTGAGCTCCACTTTTCGAGTGAAAGTATCGTGGTCGACCAGGCTCCATTCGCCGCTGTTGCGATGACAGCCACTTGCCTGGCGCGGGTAGTCGGAAACGTCCTGGGCCAGCCGCAGGCCCACCACCAGGCACACCAGCGGCTGGCCGCATGAAAATGCGTGGATGCGTGTCGAAATCGACCACGGTGAATCGACGAAAGAAAGCAGCACCGACAACAAACCTCCTGGAGGTCCCTCATGCAGCTTTCCACCTACCTGATCTTCGACGGTAACTGCCGCGACGCCTTCGCGTTCTACCAGCGCTGCTTCGGCGCCGAGCTCGAGGCCATGGCCACCTACGCCGAGATGCCCGACAGCGAAGGCATGGAAATCCCCGCGGAAGCCCGCGACCTGATCATGCATGCCCGCCTGCGCATCGGCGACCAGTTGTTGATGGCCTCGGACAATACCCCCATGTGCCCCGTGCCCTACGAAGGCATCAAGGGCGCGAGCATTGCGGTCGGCGTCGACTCCGTGCAGGAGGCCGAAAGGCTCTTCAACGCCCTGGCCGACAACGGCACCGTGCAGATGCCGCTCGAGGAGACCTTCTGGGCATATCGTTTCGGCATGCTGGTGGATCGATTCGGCGTAGCCTGGATGATCAACTACGAAAAGGCTGAGCAGGACTCGGCCTAACGCAGCGCAGCCTCGCTTCTTCCCCTGGCCGCTCGACGGGCAGACCGATGAAAGCGCGGACCTTGGCCGCCGGGCGGCGCCCTTCCCGATACACGGGTACTCTGCTGTTCTTACCTCCCCACCAGTGAGCGCCTCTGACGGCAATTAACGGAGTGTGGCCTCTCAACCGGAGCGGGAAAGTCGAACAGCTTCTCGGCGACCCATCCGGGCCAGGGGCCTCGCCATAGTGAATCGCCATGTCGTGTTGCTCTCCACCCACGGTGGCTTCGGCTTGTCGTCACCCAGCGCTATGAGGCCTGACTCACCGCCGCCCTGTCCGTCACCGGGTCGGCCTTGACGCCCGCCGCCTCGCGGCGCTCCGAGTAGCGGTCCACCAGCGTCTCGGCGTGGGGCCGCAGCAGCAGGGTGAAGCGCACCAGCTCCTCCATCACGTCGACGATGCGGTCGTAGCGCGGCGAGGGGCGCATGCGGCCGGCCTTGTCGAACTCCTGATAGGCCCTGGGCACGCTGGACTGGTTGGGGATGGTGAACATGCGCATCCAGCGCCCCAGCAGGCGCAGGGTGTTCACCGCATTGAACGACTGCGAGCCGCCGCTGACCTGCATCACCGCCAGGGTGCGCCCCTGGGTAGGCCGCACCGCCCCCAGGCTCAGCGGCAGGTGATCGATCTGGGTCTTCATCACGCCGGTGATCTGGCCGTGACGCTCGGGGCTGCACCACACCTGCCCCTCGGACCAGATGGCGTATTCGCGGAGCTCGCGCACCGCCGGGTGATCGTCGCCCGCCACCTGGTCCGGCAGCGGCAGGTCCGACGGGTCGAAGATGCGCGTCTCGGCGCCGAAGAAGCGCAGCAGCCGAGCCGCCTCCTCCACCGCCAGGCGCGAATAGGAGCGCTCGCGCAGCGAGCCGTAGAGCAGCAGGATCCGCGGTGGATGGCCCAGGGGATCGGGCAGGCCCTGACTGGGCCGCTGACGGACGAAACGCTCGTCGAGGGCCGGCAGGTAGTCGGGATCGGACAGCGTGCGTAGCCTCATGTCGCCTCCTTCATGGCGTGGGTTTGCAAAACGAGTAGCGCTCCCAGCGCCGCGAGCCCCAGGGCGGAGGAGAACAGCAGCGCCTGGGTGCCGAAGCGCTCGATCAGCAGGGCAAAGGCCAGCGGCGCCAGCGCCTGACCGAAGCGTGCCGGCACCATCAGCACGCCCTGGCGCAGGCCGTAGCCGTGGGGCCCGAAGATGGCCAGCGGCAGCGTGCCCTTGGCGATGGTCAGGATGCCGTTGCCGGCGCCGTGCAGCAGCACGAACAGCGTGGCCAGGGGGGCGCCCAGCGTCATCACGCCGAGCGCCCCGAGCGGATGGGCCACCACCGCCAGCTTTGCCGAGAGCAGCGGATGGAAGCGCTGCAGCAGCGAGAACTCGAGCAGGCGCGCCGCCACCTGGGCCGGCCCCACCAGCGCCGCGGCGGCGATGGCCGCAGCGGGCGACAGGCCCGCGATCTGCAGCAGCCAGGGCAGGTGCGCCGCCATGGCGGTGCTGACGAACCAGGTCACGGCGAAGACGAAGGCCAGCAGCGCCATGGGCAGCCAGATAGCCTCCCCCTCGTCGGTCGCCGACTCGGGGCGGGGCGCGGGCGGCTGGATGCCGAAGGGAATCAACAGGCGGTTGAGCGGCAGGCCCAGCAGCAGGTGCACCGCCGCCCAGATGAAGCAGGCGTTCTGCCAGCCGAACTCGGCGTTGAGCCAGCCGGTGATCGGCCAGCACACCGTGCTGGCGAAGCCCGCCAGCAGCGTGATGCCGGTAATCGGGCCACGCGCCTCGCGGCCGTAGAGCCCGGCCAGGGTCGAGAAGGCCGACTCGTAAAGCCCCATGCCCATGCCGACGCCAATCACCAGCCACCCCGCCCACAACATCATGGGCTCCGTGGCCAGGCCCAGCAGCACCAGGCCCAGGGCGAACACCAGGCTGGAGACGGCCAGCACGTCGCGCCCGCCGAAACGGTCGATACGTCGCCCCACGGCCGGCCCCAGCAGCGCAGACACCACCAGCGCCGAGGAGAACGCCGCGAATACCGTGCCGGTGGAAAGGCCGAGGTCCCGCGCCATGGGCACGGCCAGGATCGCCGGCAGGTAGTAGGTCGAGCCCCAGGCCAGGGTCTGGGATACTCCCAGGGCAATGACCACGCGGGTGCGAGTGTTCACTTGATACCTCGACCAACGAGGTATCGAGACCTGAAAAGACGCCTTGCCCTCATCCTTCCCGCTCCTCCTGATTCACCCGATTCGCCGTCGTCCCACCCGCCATGCGGCGGCTCTCGACGATGCAGTCCGTGGCTTCCAGCCAGGCATCCACCGCCACCTGGAAGGCCTCCCGGCCTTTCTCCGTCAGCGTGTAGACCTTGCGCGAGCGCCCCTGCACCACCTCGGCGGTCGAGCTCAGATAGCCCCCCGCCTCGAACTCGTTGAGCACCGGGTAGACCGTGCCCTCCGAGGGACTGCAGCAGCCGTGGGTGGTCCGCTCCACCGCCTGCACCACCTCGTAGCCGTGCATCGGCTTGCGGTGCAGCACGCTGAGCACGAAGAACTTCGACAGCGACATCTTGATGGTGCCGCGCCAGTAGGAAGGGTCGCTGTAGTCCGGGACCTTGCGGCCGCCGGCAGCCGTCGATCTGGGCGTCGTCATGGGTCGAAGCCTATACCTCGATGCTCGAGGCGTCAACGTCCTCGCAAGCCGCCGCTACCCGTAGCGCCGCCGCACCCGGTCGAGATAGCCGCCCGGGGTGACACCGGTCACCGCCTTGAAGTCATGGATGAAGTGCGCCTGGTCGAAAAAGCCCGCCTCGTGGGCGGTGTCGGTGAGCGGCGTGCGCCCCCTGCCCCGCTTGATCAGGGCACGGCTGTGGGCGATGCACAGCGTGCGCGCGTACTGCTTCGGCGAGAGCCCCACATGGCGCTTGAACAGCCGCTCCAGGCGCCGCTGGCCGATCGGCAGCTGCGCGACCAGCGCCTCGATGGTGCCCTGCCCCTGGTGCCGCTGCAGCCACCCCAGGGCCTCGGGCAGTACGGGGTGGCGCTCGACGCCGCGGCCCTGGCCGTGTGAACGGGTGAGGACAGCCTCACCCCGCCAGGGCCTTGCGCAGGCCCCCGAAGCGGCGCCGGTACTGGGCCGGCGTCAGGCCGACCTTGCGCCGGAACAGTCGGCCGAAGAAGGCGCCATCCTCATAGCCCACGGCCTCGGCGATGGCATCCACGGGCGTCTTCTCGGTCTCCAGCATCTGCTTGGCCTCTTCCAGGCGCAGGGTGTGCACGTACTCCATGGGCGTCAGGCCGGTGGCCTTCCGGAAGCGACGATGAAAACTGCGCTCGTTGAGCCCGGAAACCTCGATCAAGGCGGCCACGGGCGACGGCTCGTCGTAGTGCTCGGCGATCCACGCCTGGCAGCGGGCGATGACGGCATCCTCGGCCTGGCGGGTGCGTGCGAGCATGGCGAAGGGAAGCTGGCCTGCCGCGTGCCAGTCGATCAGGAACAACTTGGCGAGATGCATCGCCTCGTCGACGCCGGCCAGCCGCGCGACGAGGTACAGCGCCAGATCGCTCCAGGAGGTGCCGCCCCCCGCCATGACCAGGCGACTGCCGGTACCGCCGATCACCAGCGCGCGATGCGGATGCACCCGGACCTCCGGATAGCGACCCAGCACATCGCAGTAGGCCCAGTGCGTGGTGGCGTCCTCGCCCCGCAGCAGCCCCGACTCGGCCAGCAACAGGGCGCCCGAGCAAGCGGTCGCCAGGATGGCGCCGGCGGCATGGCAGCGCTTGAGCCACTCGACTTCCTCGCTATAGCGGCCCTCGAGCACCGCCTCGGGCGGCAGCATGATCTCGGGGATGCACACCACGTCGGGCACCCAATCCAGGCCGGCGTCGGGAACGATGCGCACGCCGTTGGCGATGGTCAATTCACGCGTGCCGCTGCGAGCGACCACCTTGGACACGAAGAGCGGCTCACCGGCCTTGCCCTCGATCAGGGCCGGCCAGTCGCGACCGGCGGCGGCGAAGACGTCGTAGACCCCATACAGGGTGGAGGCCGCCACTTCCGGGATGGCCAGCAGCGCGATGGTGGATTTCTGCGTCGACATGGCGGAAACCGCCGGTTTGTGTCCGTAGGGGCTTCAGTGTAACCCAGCCGGGAACACCAGAATGCAGTCTCCGATGCACCAACAACAACCGAGGAGAACTCGCATGACTGCCCAGGCTCAACCTTCCCTTCCCGCCGCCTTCGACGCCGCCCGCGCCGCCGACTTCGAGAGCCGCTTCGTGCGTGCCCTCAACGAGGGCGCCATGCTGCAGCTGATCTCGCTGGCCCACCGCGGCGGCCTGCTCGGCCACCTGGCCGACGGCGAACCGGTGACCAGCCGCGAACTTGCCGCCAAGGCCAAGCTCAACGAGCGCTACGTGCGTGAGTGGCTGGGTGGCGCGACGGTCGCGGCGCTTATCGAGCACGACCCACGGACCATGACCTACCGCCTTCCGCCCGAGCACGCCGCGCTGCTGACCGACGGCGGCGAGGCCAATCTCGCCGTGTTCTCCCAGTACCTGCCGCTGATGGGCCAGGTGGAGGACGACGTGCTGGAGTGCTTCCACCACGGTGGCGGCGTGCCGTACACGCGCTATGCCCGCTTCCATGAGGTCATGGCCGAGGACAGCGGCCAGACAGTGCTGCCCGTGCTGTTCGATGCCATCCTGCCCCTGGCCCCGGAACTGCCGGAAAGGCTGGCGCAGGGCATCGAGGTGCTCGACCTGGGGTGCGGCCGTGGCCTGGCGCTGATGAAGCTCGCGGAACGCTTCCCCGCCAGCCGTTTTACCGGCTACGACCTCTCCGCGGAGGCCATCGGCTGGGCGACGGAGCGAGCCGCTCGCCTGGGGCTCGCCAACCTGCGCTTCGAGCAACGCGACCTCAGCGACTTCGACCGCACGGCCCCGGCACAGCGCTACGACCTGGTCACCACCTTCGATGCCATCCACGACCAGGCCCACCCCCTGAACCTGCTCAAGGGCATCCGCCGCACCCTGCGTGAGGACGGCGTCTACCTGGCCCAGGACATCCACTCGTCGAGCCACCATCATGGCGACCGCGACCACCCGATGGGCACGCTGCTCTACACCGTGTCGATCATGCACTGCATGAGCGTCTCGCTCGCCCAGGGCGGCGAAGGGCTGGGCACGATGTGGGGTCGGGAAAAGGCGCGGGAGTACTTCGCCAAGGCCGGCTTCGGCGACATCGAGGTCCACCAACTGCCGCACGACATCCAGAACGATTATTGGGTGCTCAGGCCCTAGCCCGGCCGCATGCCTGCGCGCTGATCACACCTACCTCAAGTGCCGAGCTGCTCGCCCTCGGACGACGCCCCGGCGAGCGACTCGGCACGCCGCAGCAGGATCGCCTCCTGCTCCGGCGAGAGCACCAGCCCGAACCGCTCGCGCAGCACGCCGGGCAGCGCTTCGGCACCGATCCGCCGCAGTTCCGGTGCCTCGCCGGGGCGAAAGGTCTTGAGCTCCAGGTCGGTGAGTGCCAGGCGCTCCGCGTCCCCGTTGCGCTGGGCCACGATCCGCCGCACGAAGGGCGAGTCCGGGTGATGGGAGGCGAGATAGTTGTGCTCTTCAAAGTCAGCGCGAAAGTAGCGCTCGTCGCTGAACTGGTAGAGATTGAACCAGCCATCGTGGCGCCGATGGCGCAGCAGCCAGTACCCCAGCGGCGAGCGTTCCAGGCGATATTCCCAGGGGCCATGGTGCACCTCGACGCCCTCCTCGAGTGGGACCGGCTCACGCGGGCCGACGTTGCCGACGCCGACATCGACCAGCCACTGCCGCCCCTCTACCGTCACATGGAGGATCGTGTGCCCGATGGCGGTGATCTCGCGCGCGTCGTCGCCCATCAGCATCCGCGCGCTGCGCCCCGCGACGGCGAAGCCGAGCCGATCCAGCACCGTGGCGAACAGGGTGTTCTGCTCGTGGCAATAGCCGCCGCGCCGCCGCCGTACCAGCTTGTCCTGCAGGCTCTCCAGATCGAGCCGGATCTCGCCACCGGTAACGATCTCCAGGTTCTCGAAGGGCACCGCCTGGAGATGCGCCCGCTGCAGGGCGCGCAGCGTCGCCAGGGTCGGCGTCAACGGGCCCCGGTAGTCGATGCGTGCCAGGTAGGCCTCGAGATCGAGAAGCGGCGTCTCCCAACGGGCCGATTCATGGGGCGAAAGCGGGGACACGGTGGCATTCATGGCTGGGACTCCTTCGCTCGGCGGCACCCTGCCGCGGTGAGTGAGACAGCCGCCGAGGGCGACCTTGCCGCGCAGGCTAAGACCTCAAGCCCTCTTGAGGTAAAGCACAAGAAGTCCTATCGGCCCCATAGCCACCGCCAATGCCAGGCCTACCTGACAGCTTTCCCCCTTCTCAAAGACGGGTTTTTGCTCCCGCCATCGCGGCCCCATGCAGCGGGACCGCTGATGAACGCGGGGAAGGTCCCGTTACAGCGTCTCTTCCAGGAGCATGGCGAGCCGCTTGTGATGCAGGGCATCGGCGGCCGCCTCGTAGGAGGGGGCGTCCTTGGCCGTGAAGCCGTGGGCGGCGCCCTTGTAGAGCTCGGTGGTGAAGTGCACGCCGGCTGCGGCCAGTGCCTCGTCCATGCGGGCGATCTGCTCGGGGGGCAGCAGCTCATCCTTGTCGGCGTGACCGAGATAGACGCGCCCCGCGATGGTGCCAATGACATGCACGGGGCTGTTCGGGTCATCGGCCTCCGCCAGCCGCGCCGAATGAAAGCCGGCTGCGGCGGCGACGCGGTCAGAGTGTGCGGCCGCCAGACGCAGCGCGAAGGCCCCGGTCATGCAGTAGCCGACCACGCCTATCTTGCCGTCCGCGAACTCGGCCTCATTATCGATGCAGTCCAACAGGGCGGCGAAATCGCGGGATTGCGCCTCGGGCGTCAGGCGGCCGGCATACTCGAACAGCGTCGGACGCACCTCCGGGTCGCGGAAGGACTTGCCCTCCGGCACGACGGGGCCGCTCGCATCGCGGTAGTAGACGTTGGGCATCAATACGGCATAGCCGTTGTCCGCGATCTGCTGGGCCTTCTCGTGATAGCAGGGGCGCAGGCCGCCGATATCGGTGAACAGCACCACACCGGGCAGTGGGCCTTTGGCGCTCCCGGGCGTGAAGACGTGGGCGTCGATGATGCCGTCGGCGGCAGGGATTTCGATGGCGCGAGACATGAGCGGGCTCCGGGGTATCGATGGGATGGATGTCGTCGGGGACGCATGTCACCAAAGAGGCATCTAACCAGAGACAGACCCTGTTGACGAGGTCGTTGCCTTGCCGCCCTGTCGATTCCGCCGCCTCTCGTTCGATTACCGGGTACATGAACAAACCTGGAGGATGAGCACATGCGGAAAGTGATCGTTGGCGCGATGGTGTCACTGGACGGCGTCATGCAGGCGCCCGGCGGGCCTCAGGAAGACCCGACCGGCGGTTTCCACCACGGCGGCTGGGTCGCGCCGCTGGCGGATGAGGTGTTCGGGGAGGAGATGGGCAAGCTGTTCGAACAGCCCTTCGACCTGCTGCTCGGGCGCAAGACGTACGAGATCTTCGCCGCGCACTGGCCCTATGCCGAAAATGGCCCGGATGACGCCATCGCCAGAACCTTCAACGCGATTACCAAGTTCGTGGCGACCCGAAAAGGACTGGAGCTGACCTGGCAAGGCTCGGTGGCCCTCGGCGATGCGGCGGCCGATGTCGCCAGGCTGAAGCAGGAAGACGGGCCGACGCTGCTCACCCAGGGCAGCACCGAGCTGGTCCACACGCTGCTTGCCGGCGACCTCGTCGATGAGATTCATACGTTCACCTTTCCCGTGGTGCTGGGGAACGGCAAGAAGCTGTTCGACGACGGTGCCAAGGCTGCGGCGTTCAAGCTCACCGGCAGTCGCGTATCACCCAACGGCATTGTGATCGCCAGGTATGAGCGCGAAGGCTCGGTGAAGACCGGCGACTTTGCCATGGAGCCGCCGTCTGCGGCGGAAGTGGCAAGGCGCAAGAAGATGCAGCGGGAAGCCTAGGGCCACCGCGTGCCTTAGACGACCACCAGCGACGTGCGGGCGAGCGCGGGAGCGACCAACCTGCTGCTGGTCACTTTCCTGATCCCGGCCAGCGCCATTCTGCTGGGGAGATTCGTGCTGGGCGAGCGGCTGGAGTGGCGCCATCTGGCCGGAATGGGGCTCATCGGCCTCGGGCTTGCGGCCATCGACGGCAGGCCGTTGTGGTGGTTTCGAAGAATGGCTTACGCTTTCTGGAAAGCCAGGCGAGAGGGAACGAGCCGATGACGCTGTGTGCCGTGCAGTACGCCTCCACGACGGGCGATATCGAAGGGAGCGTGGCACGCCACGCCGAGTGCCGCCCTCTTCGATGCCTCTCCCCGGCCGACGAGCGGACCGGCCTCTGAGCCTCCCTTGCCGCAGGCCAAGGAATGAAGCTGATCCTCAGCCGCAAGGGCTTCGACTCTTCCGCCGGCGGCGTGCCGAGCCCCATCTTTCCCGATGGCCGGATGGTCGCCCTGCCGATTCCGGATGCCGCATCGACGATTCGCTACCGGGATATCGCCCATGACGGCGTCTCGCTCGGCGATCTGGTCGGCCAGCTCACCCGGGGCAAGGTGACCCCCGAGGACGGCGCCCATCTCGACCCCGACCTGATCCCCGACATGCTGCCTCGTATGCCCGGCTGGCGGCCGCTCTTCGGGCAGGCCGGCCAGGCCCAGGGGCACCTGCGCAACCAGGGAGTCGGCCCGGGCGATCTGTTCCTCTTCTTCGGGCTCTTCCGGCGCGTAGAGCCTTACGACGGCGCCTGGCGCTGGGCACCCGATTCCCGCCCCTGCCATGTCGTCTGGGGCTGGCTGCAGGTCGGGTCGGTGGTGCCGGTGGACGAGGCGCGCTCGGGGGACTACGTCTGGGCGGCCTATCACCCCCACTTCCGGCGCGGGGCCGATCCCGGCAACGTGCTCTATCTGGCCGCTCGCCGGCTCGGCCTGCCGGGGCTCGGCGAGACACTGCCCGGTGCCGGCGTCTTCCCGCGCTTCGCAGCGGAGCGCCAGTTGACCGCCCCCCATGCCGCCAACACCTCCACCTGGCGGCTGCCCGCGTGGTGCTATCCGGAAGCGGGCCGCAGGCCCCTGACCTACCACGCGAACCGCCAACGGTGGCGGAAGCGCGACGATCACGCCGAGCTGACCGCGGCGGCACGCGGCCAGGAGTTCGTCCTCGACGGCGACGACTACCCGCAAGCCCTGCCCTGGGCAGGCGACCTGATTCGCCGCCGGGATCGGTAGGCGTCGCCACCGGTTTCGCCACGCCGGCTGCTGCACCGCACTAGCCATGCATGTCGCGAAACGCCTCGATCACATACCCCACCAGGGCCTCGTTCGCCTCGCCCGCGCCGCCCCGCTTGACCAGTTCCAGCTGGTAGTCGCCGAGGGGCGGCAGCAGGGCCCTGTCGATCCGGCGCAGCGGCGGCCGGATCAGGGCCAGCGGGAAGGGCGAGACCGCCAGGTCGGCGAGCATGGCGGCCTCCTGCCCGGCGGAGTGTTCGCAGGTGTAGGCGATGCGGTAGCTCACCCCGGCCCGGTCGAGGGCATCGAGGGCCATCCCCCGCCAGGCACAGCCATGGTGGGCCAACGCCACCGGCAGCGGCGAGCGCTGGGCGGCGATCCCGCCTTCGCGCCCGGCCCACACCAGCGGCTCGCTGTGCACGATCTCGCCCTGCACCGCCTGCCCCGGGTTGCCGGAAGTGACCAGCACCAGGTCGAGCTCGCCGGCGTCCAGACGCGCCAGCATCCCCGCACTGCTGCCCACCACCACGTCGACCTGGACCGCCGGGTGCGAGCGGGCGAACCGCGCCAGCACCCCGGGCAGGATGCGCGTGCCGACGTCATCGGTGGTCCCGATGCCCACCCGCCCCTCCAGCGACGGCGCCAGGAACTGGGTCACCGCCTCCTCGTTGAGCTTGAGCAGCCGTCGCCCGTAGCCCAGCAGCACCTCGCCCTCCGGCGTGAGGCGCACCCGACGCGCCTCGCGTACGAACAGCGGCTGGCCGAGGGTCTCTTCCAGGCGCTTGATCTGCATGCTCAGGGCCGACGGCGTGCGGAACACCTGCCGGGCGGCGCGGGTGAAGCTGCCGCTCTCGGCGATAGCGACGAAGGTGCGCAGCACCTCAGTATCCAGCAGCGGCAACGGTGCGCACCCAGTGGATGGCATCTGGGTCATGGCCCCAACCTTTCAGAAATTCTTAACGGTCAATGTAGACCTTTTCGCTGGATTCATCAAAAGGCCAGGCCCATGCTGTCCCCCAGAGGTCGCGACCCTCCACCCACCCGCAAGCAGACACCGGCCGCCGCCCGCCTGGCGGCCGCCTGGATGGAGGTGCGAGATGAGCCAGTACGAACCGATTCGCCGCCCGAGAGTCGTCGCCGACAAGCCGGCGCCACCGCCCGCACCGGACTTCTATATGCCGGCCATGCCGCCCTTGGGGCTGATCACCGCCGTGGAGCACTGGTGCCACGCCTTTCGCCGCCGGTGGCAGTTCCGGCGACGCTTCCTGCCGCTGCTCGCCCATGACGACCATATCCTCGACGACGTGGGCCACCGCCGCGACGACATCCTGTGGGCATCGCGCCTGCCGCTGCGGGTCGATGCGCTGAAGGCCCTCGAGGAGTGCCGGGCGCTACGCAAGGCCCAGCAGGGCCCTCTTGACCTCAAGCAGAGTTGAGAACCCAGGCCCCTGGCGAACCGTCGCCGGGGGCCTGATCCGCGGCCGCGAGCCGGCCGCTATTCCCCTTCCAGGCCGTCGAGCAGCTTGCCGAGCAGCCGGCCCAGCGTCTCCTGCTCTTCCCGGCTCAGGGCAGCGAGCATGCGTGCCTCGTTCTCGACATGCAGCGGGACGAGCCGGTTCATCATCTCCAGCCCCTGCTCCGTCAGCGAGACCAGGGTGCCGCGACGGTCCTCGGGGTTGGGGGTACGCACGATCAGCCCGGCCCGCTCCAGGCGATCCAGGCGGTTGGTCATGCCCCCGGACGACACCATCAGGGTGCCGAACAATTGGGTCGGCGTCAGCGCATAGGGCGCGCCGGCGCGGCGCAGGGTGGCCAGTACGTCGAACTCGCCCAGCTGCAGGCCATGGGTCTTGAAGAAGGTCTCCAACTGGTTCCGGGTGATCAGCTGGCTGGTCTTCAGGTAGCCGACCACCTCCATCGGGAGCAGATCGAGGCCGGGCATCTCACGTTGCCACTGGGCGATCGCCGATTTCACTCTGTTCATTGCCAACCATTTATCTCGATGCTAAGATACTTTTATCTTGATGATAAGATACTTTGCGAGAAGATACTTCCCGCCGAGCTACGGGAGGAGGGATGATGTCGAACGCAACACTGTCGCGCAAGAGCTCAGATCGGGCCGGGCTCTACGCCTTGGGCTGCCTGCTGCTGGTCGGCACCTTCCTGGCGCTGTCGCTGGTGGTGGCCAAGCTGGCGGACGGCGCGGGGGCGCCGCGGCTGACCTTCCTGATGACGGCCATGGCCGGCGCCGGGATCGTGCTGGGCGCCATCGGAGCGCTGCAACGGCAGTCGATGGCGCTCAACCGCCGTACCCTGGAGTACGCCGCCGTGGCCGGGGCGCTGTTCGCCGTGCCCAACGCCCTGGCCTTCCTCGCGGTACGCCATGTCGGCGCGGGCTTCATCTCGCTCAGCTTCGCCTTCCCGATCCTCCTCACCTGGTTGCTGGCCGTCTGGTTGAGCCTGGAACGCCTGCGCGCCCTGCGGCTGCTGGGCGTGCTGCTGGGACTCTCCGGCGGGCTGGTGCTGGCCGCGGCCAAGGCCGGCGGCGCCGGCGGTGCCCAGGGGTGGGTCCTGCTGGTGCTGGCCATGCCGCTGGTGATCGCGCTCGGCAACATCTACCGCACGCTGCGCTGGCCCGACGGCACCGCGCCGGTGTTCCTGGCGGCGCTGATGATGTTCGGCGGCGCCGTGACGCTGCTGCCCTTCGTGCTGCTGCTCGAGCCCGGCCAGTCCCTGGCGCTGTTCACCACCGGGGCCGCCCTACGGCTGCTGCTGGTGGAAGTCGCTGTGTTCTCGGTGCTCTACCTCTTCTACTTCGTGCTGCAGAAGCTCGCCGGCCCCGTCTACCTGAGCCAGATCGGCACGGTGGCGGCGCTGGTCGGCACGCTGATCGCGGTGCTGGCGCTCGGCGAGGCCCCGCCCCCCAACCTGGGCCTGGCCGCGCTGCTGGTGGCGCTCGGTACCGTGCTCTTCCATCGCGGCGCCCGCGCCGCGTCCGTCCCGAGTGGCGCCAGGACCACCTGATAGCGTCACGTTTCCCGACAAGGAGTCATCATGAGTCTCATCGAAGCCCTCAACTGGCGCTACGCCACCAAACGCATGAACGGCGAGCGAGTGCCCCGGACACAGGTCGACCGGATCCTGGAGGCGGTGCGCCTGGCGCCCTCCTCCTACGGCCTGCAGCCCTACTCCGTGCTGGTGATCGAGGACCGGGCGCTGCGCGAGCGGATCAGTCCGGTGGCCTTCGACCAACCGCAGATCACCCAATCCTCGCACCTGCTGGTGTTCGCCGCCTGGGATCCCGTCGAGGAGGCCCAGGTCGACGACCTGATCCGGCTCACCGCCGAGACACGCGGCCAGCACCCGGACGAGCTGGCGGCATACGGGAGCACCATCAAGGAGGCCGTCGGCGGCTTCGCGTCGACCCACGAGAAATTCCAGTGGGCGGCCAAGCAGGCCTACCTGGCGCTCGGCACGGCGCTCGCCGCGGCGGCCGCGGAGCGCGTGGACGCCTCGCCCATGGAGGGCTTCGACCCGGCGGGGCTGGATGACCTGCTGGGGCTCAGGGAGCAGAACCTGCGCAGCGTGGTGCTGATGGCGCTGGGCTATCGTGACGGCGAAGCCGACCGGCACGCCGGCCTCGAGAAGGTGCGCTGGCCCCGGGAGAAGCTGTTCCTCCATATGAGCGAGACGTGATCTCTCGGCAGGCTGTTCATCCGGAGCCTACCCGGAACACGGGAGGCGCGCCCTCACTCGACCCTTCGGGAGGCCCGGATGAACAGCCACCAACCACCGGCTCACTCCACCACCTCCAGCACACCGGACATTCCCCTGTTGCGGTGGCTGGGCAGGAACCACAACTTTTTCCCGCAATAGAAGACCACCCGACCCGGGACCTGGGGTGTAAAGCGGATGACCTTCTCCTCACGCTCCAGCTCCTCCTCGATATCGAGCCCCAACGCCTCCGACTGGATCACCAGGTCATGCGGCGCAAGGCCGCTCTCCCGGCTGACCACCAGCTCCACCGGGACGCCCACCTTGACCTGAATATGCTCGGGCTCGAAGAAATAACTGCCACCGACGAGGCGGATACGTTGCACACCGTCGCCGTCGGGCGTGGCCACATATGGCTCCGCATTGGCCCAGGCCTCGCTCGTGGCCAGGGTAATCAGCGCCGCCATCATCAGCATTCCCACCCAGATGATTTTCCCGTCTATCTTGTTGTCGGCTACCATCATGTCTGCCTCTGGTTACACATCATCACCGCGGGAGCGTGCCCTCGCTGCGTCCCAATACCATGAAGGAGCGAGGATCTGCCACGTTTTTCGGGTTTCTCTTGGTCGCCCCAATCGGCACTAACTTACACTGTGCTTATGAATCGGGAGACACCATTCATCCACTCCAGAATAGCGGGCCACGAGGTGGTCGATTTGATAACACGGGACCTTGCGCTTAGAAATCTTCTTTATTTTTTAGTATATTCAATACGTTATCGGCAGCTCTTTGCACATGGTTGATAGCTGCTTTTCCAGCGGCAATTTCATCATGCAGCTCTATCGATGAAACAATTTCATCTAGCTCATGTATTGTCTCCTCAAGTCGACCTGGGCGATTAAATGATACAGCTCTAAGAAGATTAATACGATTATTGAGAATATTGACAAGATCTTTCAGCACTGAATTCTCTTCAATGCCAAACAAGACAGAATAAAACAGCTTCTTTTTCTCTAACAGTTCAGTTCCTGACGGATTACCCTTTGTCAAAGAGCGATATTCTTCCAATGATAAGCGCAGACTTTTTCTGTCTTCACTACAGCTGTGGTTCACAAAGTTTCTTACGGCCAAAGCTTCAAGCTCTGCTCGAATTTGATATATCTGCTTAGCCTCGCCCAAGCTTACTTTAGCAACAACTGCGCCACGGTGAGGCACCAATTCAACTAGTCCTTCGGCCTCAAGCGCTCTAAGTGACTCTCTCAACGATGTTCTGCTTACATCAAGAGCTTCACACAACTGTGGCTCAACAAGCCTCTCCCCTGGCTTCAAACGTCCAGAAACAATTTCTTCGCGAAGCACTTCTTGGACTTGATGGCGCAGAGAAGTGATTTCTCTTTTCAGCTTCATTTTAATTAGCCCCACTGGCACTACATTAATGCAATGATACGATAATTCAAAATCGACAAAAAATCAACTAGAAATGATATTCTCTTTCCTGTCAATGAGCCATGTGGAAGAACACAAACAAGAGAGTGAAATCCATAGCCCTCCTAAGTCCATTTCGACCGGGACAGCCATGCTCAATGCAGCTTCATTCGCGGCCTAATAAACCGGTTGAGGCCGGCCACCACCATGGTCACGGCGGTCTTGACGCTGCCGTGGATGGCGCGCTGGTGCATGCGGTAGAGCGAGGCGTAGAAGAACTTCGCCAGGTGCCCCTCGATGAACAGGCTGCGCGCCGAGGCGCCGCGCATCAGGCTACCGATCGCCTCGAAGTGGGCCAGCGAGATCAGCGAGCCGCGGTCGCGGAACACGAAGTCCTTGAGCGGCCGGTCGTCGAGCCGGGCGCGCAGGTTGCGATACAGCAGCGAGGCCTGCTGGTGGGCCGCCTGGGCGCGCGGCGGCACCGGCTTGTCGCCCTCCTGGGGACAACTGGCGCAGTCGCCGAAGGCGAAGATGGACGGGTCGTCGAGGCTCTGCAGGGTGGGGTGTACCTTGATCTGGTGGTTGCGCTCGGTGGCCAGCCCCAGCTCGGAGAGGAAGGGCGGGGCCTTGATGCCTGCGGCCCAGACGCTGAGGTCGGTGGCGATGCGCGTGCCGTCGGCGGTGGTGAAGCCTGTGGCGTCCACGTCGGTGACCCGGGTGTCGAGGTGGACCCGCACACCCAGCTTCTCGAGTTCCTTGTGTACTGCCCCGGAGATGCGGTCCGGCAGGGCCGGCAGGATCTTCGGCGCCGCCTCGAGCAAGTGCACCGAGAGCTGGCCGCTGTCGAGGCGGGTGAAGCCGTAGCTGTGCAGCATGCGCGAGGCGTCGTAGAGCTCGGCGGCGAGCTCCACCCCGGTGGCCCCGGCGCCGACGATGCCCACGGTGAGGTGCGAGTGGTCGCGCCGCTCGGGATCGCTGTAGCGCAGGAAGGTGTTGAGCATGTCGCGCCGGAAGGCCTCGGCCTGGGCCGGGCTGTCCAGGAAGTGACAGTGCTCGGCGACCCCCGGGGTGCCGAAGTCGTTGCTCACGCTACCCAGCGCCAGCACCAGCAGGTCGTATTCGAGGCGTCGCGGCGGCAGCACTTCGTTACCGTCGTCGTCGAGCACGGCGGCCAGCTCCAGGTGCTTGTGTTCGCGATCCAGGTCGCACAGGGTGCCGCGCTGGAAGCGGTAGCCGTTGGCGCGGGCGTGCCCCTGGTAGGAGATCTCGTCGAGGCCCGAGTCCAGGGCGCCGGTGGCGACCTCGTGGAGCAGGGGCTTCCAGATGTGGGTGGGGTTTCGGTCGACGAGCACGACCTCCCCCTTACCACGCTTACCGAGTTGCCGACCGAGCAAGGTCACCAGCTCAAGACCTCCTGCACCTCCACCGACAACCACAATGCGTTGTAGCGCCATGTAAGAATCCCTATATAATAATTTGAATTCAGCAATTCAGACGATGAGTTTCACTATTCTTTTTACTGTACGCGAACGGAAAACCTCTTGAAGCACCCCGTTGCCGTCGCTATCGTTTCTAAAGTTTCAGCATTAAAAAGAACTGAGTCAGAGAAAAAGATTTTAGCCCCACCACCAACTAGCTTACCGCGGGCAACTAAGCTATCACCAGGGCGAGCCTTGCTGATGTAGTTAATTGACAAAGACAATGTAGAAGCACGCGCATTTTTTCCATGTTCATCAGGATGAAACCCACAATAGCCACATGCCACATCCAGTATTGTAGCAGCAATGCCGCCCTGCAAAGTGGAGTGAGTGTTCATATGACTCTCATCAACCTTCATAGACCATTCGCAAAAATTTGGCTTCCACACAACAAGCTTTATCCCGAGAGACTCAGCGAAAGCATTGTCCATTCAAATACCCCATGACATTAATTCTCAACTTGGAAGCAGTATTTCTTACAGCTTAAGATATCGAAAGAGATGCATATATGAATATAAAGAATGCCTTACAACTCATTACATTCGCTCACTACCTGGTCTGACAATTTTCCTGCTGATCCAACGCAACACTGGTCTCTCAGTGCTGCTGCCCGGTGTCAGCCACAACACCACCTGCAAGCACATGCATAAATTGCTGCAGGTCGTGCACGAGCATAACCAAGAAAGACGCTTGCAGGGCCCATCGAGATCGACAATGTATACATTGACGGCGAACGGGCGCAAAGCGCAGGCGCGGCGTCGAGAACTACGCTTTGTCTGAAAACTGCCTGCGCTCGCCTACCCGGGGTTAACAATCGGATCAAAGTACTCATTTCCACCTCGTAAACTCCGTCTTTTCACCGATTGATGCTTTATCTGGCCATCGCTCGCCGACTTTGCAGACAAAGCTTAGGTCCCGTTCGTCGCCGCGGTGCAGACCGGTGATGAAAGCCATCCTCAGCGCGTCCAGCTTCGCCGCTTGTCCAGGTTTATCTGGCCGCGGTGCGTCGCTATGCCCAGACTGCTATCATGACAGGCAGTCAAGTGGTCAGGTGGTCAGCAATGGCCTGGGGCGATTCGGTGCCTGATATCCCGGGTTATGCCAATGAACACCTCATGACCGGCGGTGGCCGTACCAGCACGCAGATTCCTGCCTACAACTGGGTTAACGCCTTGCTGGGCAACGTCGAGAACGCCACCACCGGCAGCTACCACGCCATCCGTGGCCAACATGCGCCGCACTACCTGGCAAAGATACCTGAATTCAACCGACGCTACGACCTCACGGCCATGATCCTGCACTTTCTCCAGGTGCCAGTCAGAGCATCGCCGATGCCGTACCGGTTCCTTAAGCAGTCTGAGCCATATAAGTAATCAGGCAACCTCATGCAATCCCGCCGAGACAGACATACTTGATTGACAGATAATCATCCATGCCATACTTGGACCCCTCACGCCCAAAGCCAGACTGCTTAACACCGCCGAACGGAGCAACCTCCGTTGAGATAAGACCGGTATTCACCCCCACCATGCCGTATTCTAACGCCTCGGCAACTTTCCAGACCTGCCGCATGTCAGAAGCATAAAAGTATGAGGCAAGACCAAACTCTGTGTCATTTGCCATGTGAATCACGTCTTCAACTGTTTTGAACTTAAACACAGGAGCAAGCGGCGCAAAGGTCTCTTCACGTGCGACCTTCATTTCCGGGGTGACGCCTTTAAGAACTGTAGGTTTCACAAAAGTACCTCCAAGCGAGTGGGGCTCAGCACCTGTTACGATCTCAGCTCCTTTCGAAACAGCGTCTTGAATATGATCTTCAAGCTTGGCCTTAGCAGCCTCATTAATCAAGGGACCAAGATCAGTACCATCTACGAAACCATCACCGACTTTCATTCCCGCGACAGCATCGCCAAGCCTCTTCACGAAGGCATCGTAAATACCTTCCTGAACATAGATACGGTTTGCGCAAACGCAAGTCTGCCCATTGTTGCGAAATTTAGATACAATTGCTCCCTCAACTGCTGCTTCTAGATCTGCATCATCGAATACGATAAATGGGGCGTTGCCTCCTAGCTCGAGACTAAGCTTAAGAATCTTCTTGGCGCCCTGCCCCATTAAAATTCTCCCAACTTCTGTTGAACCAGTAAAAGTCAGCTTTTTGATAATTGGGTTTTCACACACTTCAGTGCCGAACCCTCGTGCATCTGAGGTCGGCAGGATGCTCAGCAGACCCTTTGGTAGTCCAGCACGTTCAGCAAGTGCTGCCAACGCAAGTGCTGACAGCGGAGTCTCTGCAGCTGGCTTAAACACTACAGAGCAACCTGCAGCAAGTGCAGGGGCAAGTTTTCGAGCAACCATCGCCGAGGGGAAGTTCCAAGGAGCTATAGCGGCCACGACACCTACAGGTTGCTTCAATACAACAATCCGCTTGTCTCGGTGATGCCCGGGAATAGTGTCTCCGTAAACCCGCTTAGCTTCTTCGGCGAACCATTCGATATATCCTGCACCATAAGTAATTTCTCCACGAGCTTCTGCAAGTGGCTTACCCATCTCGGCAGTTAGAATAATGGCAAGATCCTCTTGGTTATGAATTATAAGGTCATACCATCGGCGCAGAATCGCAGCGCGCTCTTTCCCTGTCATTTCGGCCCAGGCCTCTTGAGCCGTAGACGCCTGATCAATCGCGAAGCGAATTTCTGTGAGTGACAAATCTGCCACCTCTGCAAGCACCTCTCCGGTAGCTGGATTTCGAACGGAGATTTTCTTGCCTTCAGTTGGATCTACCCAGTTGCCAGCTAAAAAAGCCTGCTCACGAAAAAGAGAAGAGTCGTTGAGTCGCTCGATAATGGTAATAGTGTTCATGTTCAATCCTTACACTTGATTGCGAATGTGCGGTGCCCGGGCATAGACCGCCACCATCGGTATGATGAGGGCACCGATGACTGCCTGCTGTGCGGAAAAGCTAAGCCCGAGACCGACGAGAAGTGATGTTAGAACAGTCAGGACAAGTACTCCAAGAACGGTTGCACCGTATCCACCAGCACCGCCAAGGAGTGAAGTACCTCCGATTACAACAGCAGCGACTGTTGTAAAGAGGTAAGGACTTCCCACATCGATATAGCCGCCACCAGAGAACCCAAGAAGGAGCATACCAGCAACTGCAGACATAACACCGGAAATAGAATGGACAGCAATCCACGTGCGTGATTCCGATATCTGAAGGCGAGACGCTGCTGTTCGGTTTCCACCTAGCGCATAGATTCCCAAACCGAACCAAGTATTTCTCAATATCCAAATAGTTACAATAATGATGGCAGCCCAAATAAACACTACCGGCGGCATGTGAATACCGAATGTTGTACCGTTAAATGACGCAAGATTGGTCAGCCATTCCGGAATTACAGCGAAGACGTTTCCACCAAATTCCGAACCGATAGAAGTATAGATTTGTGCCCCTCCAGCAACTGCAAAGCCCACTGCAAGAGACATTATCAGTGCTTGCCCCTGCAGCCGGAGGCTTAAGGCACCATTGACTGCGCCAATGACTGCTCCGAGAGACACAATGATCAGTATGGCAAGCACAGGAGAAAGACCAGATGCGAGCAAACTGGGAAGCAAAATATTGGCTGCGCCGATTACAAAGGGAATCGACAGATCAAGTGCTCCTAGAAGTGCGCACAGAGTCTGACCCAAGGAGGCGATGCCTAGAAATGCCGCAAGCAAAAGTATAGAGCGTGAATTTTGCACTGACAGAAAGCCAGGTACAAACAACTCTCCAAGAAGTACTAAAGTGACAAGAAGCCCGGCGCCAATCAGGATTGATCGATTTCCTAAAAGGCTTGACCATGTTAGGTATCGTTTAGCAGTGTAATCTCTTGTGTTATCCATGATATCTCTCAATGAACTTTTTTGGGAGTAGCAGTGAAAACGTTTACGAGTAACGAAATAGCTAATATTGCACCATAAGCTAGTTGAGTAACGAATCCCGACATGGCACCGAAGTTAAAAGTTCCTAGTAGATAGGAGATCAGGAACAAATTGGTAGCTCCCAGCACAGCACCTCTTGCACTAGCACGTCCTCCTGCCAGACTCGCACCACCGAGGACAAGGGCAGTGATTGCTTGAAGAGTATAAGTGGCACCTTGCGTTGGATCTCCAGAGGAAATCAAAGCTGTATAGCTGAGTGCTGCAAACCCGGCAAAGACACCTCCAAGCATATAAGCGAGTAAACGAATTTGGTCGACACGGATTCCCGCCGTATAAGCCATTCGCTCATCTGATCCAACCAAGCGAAGTTGACGATGAAAACCGGTCATCCTCACGAGTCCCCAGAAGCAGAGGGCCACGATAACCAGCAGGAGTATGGGAGAAAAAAGACGTGGCTCACCGCCACCAGCCCAGCTAAACATCCATTCCGGAGCCACCCCGCCTGGGCGGTTCATGACGATCAAGTTCACCCCGGTCAGAATCAAGTAGCTGGATAACGAAACAATAATTGGCGCGATGCGCACATAGATAATGATTAGAGCTTGAACAAGCTGGAAAACAGCCCCGGCAAATACTGCCCATAGACAAAAGAGTAAGGGGTTAGTTATGTCATTACCCGACAGCCAAGCAATCAGCGTTACATTCAAAAACGCAATTAGCGGACCGATTGCCAAATCTACTGCCCCACGGCCAGCCATGATGATAGGTGTTAAAGCCAAAGTAGCAAGTATAAGTGGGGCAGACACAAGAATAGCGTTGGCAATACCGGATGTCGTGAACAACCCTGGTGAAATTATCAGTGCAATTATTGATAGTGCCACAAACAAAAAAACTGGCACAGCGAGAGATCCTAGTCGATCGATGGATTGTTTAAGTATCATTATTGGACCTCATGAACTTGGTCGAACTTAACATCAGTACCGCGTTCTTGACCAAACATGGCAGCCAGCATGGCTTCTTCATTGATTTCGGTACCAGCCAGTGAGCGGAATAGCGCCCCTTTAAAAAAAACATCCACCCGGTGGGAAAAGCCTATAAACTCTTCGATCTCGCTAGAGAGATAAATGACGGCACCACCTTGCTCAGCGAACGATTGCAGTTCCCTGTAAAGATCACGCTTCGTCCCCAGGTCAACACCACGCGCCGGATCATTCAGCACAATCACACGAGGATGATCCGCGAATGCTCGTGAAATCAGCACCTTTTGCTGATTGCCCCCAGACAAAGATGTAATACGGTTGGATGTCGGACCAGTTTTTATCGCCAACCGGTGAACTTCTCTTTCGAACTGGCGTTGGGCATACACCTTATCGACTTTGCCAACGGGACCAAGATTACGTCGATAGATACCCATTGCAAAGTTATCAAAAATGCTTAGCTGGGGGAATATCCCCTCTCGCTTGCGGTCTCCAGACACCCATGAGATGTGCATATTGTAAGCAACGCGGAGGGAGGTTATTTCATGTTTACAGCCCTTATTGTCAACGCAAACAACTTTTCCATCGGCAACTGAGCTAATCCCCGCAAGCGACCTGGCAAGCTGCTCTTGCCCTTGTCCGTCAAGCCCTGCCAAGCCAACGATCATACCAGGCTCGATTTCAAAGTCGAATTGATCAGCATCTTTAAAAAGCTTTATAGCCGTACCGTGTATGATTGGTGCAGATCCACCTGTTCTTTGTGGAATAACGGCGGGAGTCGCACTAAGGGTCCTTCCGGATTGTGTCATAAGCTCGAGAAGACGCGACTCCGTGATCTCATTTTTTTTCAACACCCCTACGGCCTTGCCGTCGCGCAAAATTGTGGCGCGATCAGCAATATTAATCAGCTCAGCAATACGGTGTGTTACTATAAGCACCGTAGTATTGGCGTCCCTAAGCCGCTTGATTTCTTCGTGAAGTCGCTGGGTCGCATCTAAATCCAGTGCGGCGGAGGATTCATCAAGAATCAGTATTTTTGGCTGACGCAGAAAAGCGCGGACAATTACTATCCACTGTTTTATGTACAAAGGCAGTGTTCCAACATTCGCTGTAAGATCAACTTTATGGCCGACACAGCGTTCCAGAAGCTCCCCGCCTTCCTTGATTCTTTCAGAAAGGCTCTTACCGCGGCGAAGCAGATCATCTGAACCAACATATAAGTTGTCGAGAACGCTTGCTTCATCAGCGACTAGGACTTCCTGAAAAATCGTCGCAACACCACGCTTACGAGCCCCAAGAGGAGAGTGGATAGCCCCCCCTAATATTTCGACATCACCATGATCGTGACTAATAATGCCCGACATGATTTTAGCCAATGTACTCTTTCCGCTTCCATTCTCGCCGACGATGGCATGAACTTCACCGGGACAAGCTTCAAAATCACAGCTCGTTAATGCTCGAGTTTCTCCAAAGCTTTTTGAGACGCCTCGAAGACGTATTGAGATGTTCATAGTTCGAGTCACCTTACTCAGACTTTATAACCTGAGTGTCCGGCAAGATGAGCCTGACTGTGCTGTCAGGCTCAAATCTATATAGGTTATGTCACTTGGGATTATGAAAATATTGATCAGCGACTTCCGATGGCCACCATTCCTCTTCGGTAGGCTGTATCCATTTAGTAGAGTTTAGATCACAATCCTCAGGCAACGCCTGGTTCACATCTTCAATCGTATAAGGCAGGACTGGACGCAGCATGCTCTGGAGTTTAGGCCCTTCCCCATTTAACGTTCGAAGCATTACATCCCAAGCCTGTGAAACTTCTCTTGCCGGGGGCCAGATGTGGAATGATTTTGAAATCCAGTCAGGATTTTTTTTCCAATAGCATGCAGCCGATGCTTGACCACCTAAGGTGATAGGTACCATAGGCCGGCCAGATTGAAGCATGGCTCTCAGAACGCCATTCTCCTGGGCCGACTGTGTTAGGATTCCGTCTACCTGCTGCGGATTGGTAGCAAGGAATTTTTGCAGTTCGGTTTGGGCCACTTGATCAGTCCACTTACCATTAATTTCACCTATGATTTTAATGGTCGGGTACTCTTCCATAGCCTTTTTGGCACCTTGGTCGAACGCTTCCGATGAAGCGGCTCCCGGTATACCCGAAGCTAGTACGACGTTTCCCTTACCGCCCATTTCTTCGGCTAACCACTTCCCCATATCGTAACCACCCTGCAGATGGTTGGCCGCCACATTGATGGAATAAGGAGAGGTTACGTATCCCGAAAACGAAAAGACTGGTACACCCCTAGAATGCGCATACTCAATTGTTGGATTCAGCGCGGTTACATTAGAACAACAGATAATAATAGCGTCCACACCACCATCGACCATCTGTCGCATCTGCTGAATCTGCCTAGCATCATTCAGATCAGACTGTGTGACGACCACCTCTGAAACCCCCCCAGTGTCAGGATGAGTGTCGTGCCCTCTGATACCCTGTTCTTATAAACCGATCAGGGGGCGAAAGGAGACGCTCATGCCTCGTTACTCCGAGGAACGCCGACAAGCCGTGGTGGCCAAGCTGCTGCCACCTCACAACCTGTCCCCGCAAGAGATTGCGGAGCAGGAAGGGATCTCACTGGGCACCGTCTACAAGTGGCGTAAGGAGGCCCGTGCCGAGGGTCGCTGTCTGCCCGACTCCTTGGGTCAAGGGGCTGACGGCTGGTCGTCGCGGGACAAGTTCAGCGCTGTGGTCGAGACTGCCTCGATGAATGCCGAGGAGGTGGCCGAGTATTGCCGGCGTCGTGGCCTGTACCCCGAACAGCTGGAACGGTGGCGCCATGACTGTGAGCAGGCGGCCAGCCTGTCGCATACCGAACGCCAGCGTGAGGCCGATGAGGCCAAGCAGCAGCGCAAGCGCATCAAGGAGTTGGAGAAGGAGTTGGCCCGTAAGAACGAGGCCCTGGCCGAAACCGCTGCGCTGCTGGCCCTGAGAAAAAAGGCGAGGGCGATCTGGGGGGACGAGGACGAATGATCAGCACCCCAGATCGCCGCCGCGCCGTCGCGCTGATCGAAGACGCCCGTACTCAGGGAGCCCGCCTGGAGTCCGCCTGCCGTGAACTCGGCATCACCGCCCGCACCTACCAGCGCTGGACCCGTGACGGCGGCCTCCGCGAGGACCAGCGCCCTTTGGTCGACCGGCCGGTGCCGACTAACGCGCTGACACCGGCCGAAGAGCAGGAAATCCTCGAGGTGTGCCACCGCCCGGCGTACGCCAGCTTGCCACCCGAGCAGATCGTGGTGCGCCTGTTCGACGACGAGGCGCGCTACCTGGCTTCGCCCTCGACGATCTATCGCGTCTTGCACAAACACCGCGAGGTAGTGCACCGGGGCCGTGCCAAGCCACCCAAGCGCCATGCACGGCCCACGACCTACCATGCCACCGCGCCGAACCGGGTCTGGACGTGGGATTGCTCATGGATGGGTGGGCCCATCAAGGGGCAGCACTACTACCTGGTGATGATGCTCGACATCTACAGTCGCAAGATCACCGGCTGGGAGGTGTTTCTGGCCGAGTCGGCTCACAACTCGCGCACTGTACTGGAGCGTGCGGTGCTGGCCGAGAAGGTGGTCAACCAGCCCCTGGTGCTGCACGCCGATAACGGCAGCCCGTTCAAGGGCGCCACGCTGCTGGAGAAGATGCATGACCTTGGTATCACCCCGTCCTTCAGCCGGCCGCGGGTCAGCAACGACAACCCCTATTCGGAGTCGCTGTTCCGCACCTGCAAGTACCGGCCTTGTTACCCCGTGGATGGCTTCGCCACCCTCGAGGCTGCCCGTCAGTGGGTGCATGGCTTCGTGCAGTGGTACAACCACGAGCACCGCCACAGCGGCATCCGTTTGGTGACGCCGGCACAGCGCCATGCCGGCGAAGACGCTGAGGTGTTGGCCAAGCGCCACGCCATCAATCAGGCGGCGCGTGCGGCCAACCCGACCCGCTGGAGCGGTAAGACCCGGAACTGGGCACCAGTGGGCACCGTCTCGCTCAACCCGGAGCGGGAGCTTCAGATCACCATGGGCGAGCCAGAAAAACGGGCTGCGTGAAAGCGCTCAGAGGCGACAGATTTCTTGACAACTACCGAACCAAACCCTCTTCCTGCGCTTTTGGTAAGAGATTATTCATGATCTCATTCATGATTTCGGCCCGCCATGTATTGCCCGAATAACTTGACGCGTAACCGATTTTCCACGGTGGAGGGTTCTTCGCCTCAAAGTCAGCATATACTGAAGGGCTAAGTGGAATCTCCGGATCAATCATCTCGTAGATTTTTTGTTCTTCGGGCGGTAGGTCACCGACGCCGTCGGCCCAACCAACCCCGGATGCAACTGCCATCGCTCCGGCCACTACCACACCCAACAGTGTCTTGTTGTAATTCATAAGTATTCCCCTAGCTAGCTATCATGAATTTTGTTTGATTTCTGATAGGATCGGAAGCAAATATTCACGAAACGCTGTATAGTCTTCCGTCATGGGAAAGTGGCCAAGTTTCTCCATTGGCCAAAATTTTGCACCAGGTACTAAATCGGCAAGTGCCTGAGTTTCTTTCGGAGATGTATTTGGATCATATTCCCCTGTAAGGAGATAGAGCATGCATTTCGATGTATCGATTTTGCTGGCTTCCTCATCTGACATATCGTGATCATAATAGTAATAAAATAGATCACCAGCGAAAACTCCGGGGCCACCGCAACTATACTCCCATTGGATCTCACGCACATTCTGCTCGGGCGCATATGGTGAGATATTAAGCATCATAGCCGCCCCGATGGAGGTGCGATTCACATTCGGGTTGTCAAACTCTTTGCGAATGCCCGACATTCCTACGTCGATGTATTCCACCGCGGACCGCAGGGCTCCCTCAACAGCAATAGCTGCACGGTACCGTTCGTTAAAATTAGATGCAAGATCAACGGCGAGGTGTCCTCCCATCGAACACCCTAACCAAACAGGCCTTTCCAACCCAAGGGCATCGCTCAGCGCATTCGGAAATGCCATCATCAAAGACTTTGTCATATTATATTCTTGTTCCCACCAGCGCACGCCATAAGGTGGAAGTGATTTACCATGATATGGCAAGTCAAAGGCGATGACGCGGAAATTCTTTGTCACTTCCGGATCGCATAGCATATGGCGATACTGACGGCCATCTGATCCTGCTGTGTGCCCTACGAGTAACGGAATACCTTCACCCGCTTCTTCGTAATAGACACGATATTCAATACCTTCAACTGTCAGGTAGATATAGCGACCAGTGATCGGATCATGCTTACTCATGCTCTAGCCTCCTCATTCCTAAGTTTGCGCAAAAGCGTAATCATACGATTCACCGCAGGCAGGTATGCAAAGGTTTCATTAGTATCTGAAATTGTCATATTGTGCTTCACAGCAGCTGACTGGATACACTGATAAAAGGGCTCCGGCTTGTCAGCCAGCAGCTTTTCCCATTGATCCGATCGCCCACCGATAACGATCTTACAGTCAAAGTCAGATACGGGCATGCCATTTTCTACTGATTCAAGTTCCCCATTATGAAAGTTCAATGCCCATACTTCTCCACCACCAAACTCGAGTTTGACTATACCATCTAGATAGCGTGTTTCTCTTGTGAACTCAAAGTCACTTTTGGCCATTTCTTTAAAAGCATTACAATCAAATCTCAAAAATCTCATGACTGTTCTCCTTTTTGTTAATTTCAGTTGTCAAACTCATCAAGTACCATCTGGGCATTGCGGAAGCTATCAATAGCAGCTGGCACGCCACAATAAATAGCAACTTGAAGAAATATTTCTGTGATTTCTTCACGACTAAGGCCGTTGTTTAGCGCCCCTCTGACATGTGCTTGCAACTCGTGCTGTCGATTGAGCGATGCAATCATTCCCAGATTAAGTAGAGAACGATCACGGCGACTCAGTCCAGGACGGTTCCAAATTTCGTCCCAACAATACTCAGTTACTAGCTGCTGCATTGGCCAACTAAACTCAGACGCCTTACTCAGAGAAGCTTCTACATACTTATCTCCCAGCACTTCTCTTCGGGTTTTTAGGCCTCGCCTAAATGATTCAGAAGCTTTTTCCATATTTTCATCTTGACTCATGCTTTCATGTTTTTTTTCATTCATCACTTTCAATCCTCTATTGCATTAAAACAAAAACCTAATCTGCTTTTTTAGCAGATTTTGATAAGGTTTCATATATTCGTGTATGATCTACATCACCACCTACAGCGTGCATTGCGGAGTCCCACTTTTCGGCGGTCTGCATCAAGCCCTCTTGAGTAAGCCCTAATTCCTCTGATAGCTGAGCAGCAATTCCAATGTCTTTTGCCATAAGCCCCAAAGCAAACCCCGAAGAAAAGCTACCACTTAAAATAAACTGCTTCATCTTTACTTCAGTGGCATTATTTTTTCCACTTGAAGCGTTTAATACATCTACGACAGTCCCGCTATCCATTCCGAAAGCTTGAGCAAGCTGAACTGCCTCGCAAGCAGCGATTACACCTGCCCCTGACACATAATTATTAATTGCCTTCATGGCATGGCCAGCACCAACCGGACCACAGTAAAAAACTTTTTTCGCTAGTGACTTAAGAACTGGAGACACCTTCGCTAAGTCTTTTTCCGCCCCCCCTGCCATAACAGTTAATGTCCCGTCGATGGCGCGTTTAACACCTCCAGACACAGGCGCATCTACAACGCGGATCCTGCTTCCAATATTTTCTGACAATGCTCTTGTGTCAAGGGGCGACGATGAACTCATTTCAATCAAAATTGCACCATCTCTTGCGCATCTCCACGCCTCACCATCACACAGCACGGATCTAACAATCTCTCCATTTGGGAGCATTGTAATAATAACTGACGCATCTTTTATCGCTTCATCCACGGAGCTTGAAGGGATGCCGCCTGCTTCTGAGAATTTATTATTTGCCTCAGTTGACAAATCAAACCCCTGAACCAAGTATCCTTCTTTTAACAAGTTAAGCGACATGGGCAATCCCATCCTGCCTAAACCAATTACAGCTATTCTATCTTTGACTGTCATCGATTAGTTTCCTTTTTTCCTGAGGTCCTCATACCACAACCATGAATCAAAAACTTAATTTCTTTTCACTACATTAGTATGCTTTGCGGGCAAGAATTATAAAGATGTCATTTATTTAAAAAAACATCATCTCACCGGTGTCAGAAACGGATAGCATCACTCCAACGTTTCATATCTTTTGCTAATCGTAGCATCGTATGACAAAGATACCATAATACAATGGTCTAAGATTTTTTCCCTAGAATTGCTGTCGATAGTCATTCTCATTTAATTCGCCTTGATCCCAGCTCATTCATCAGGACACCGAATGAGGGTGTTGAACCGAGGGCTTGCGGGCACCGGCCCTCTCCAACGTCATCAACCCGCCTCATTTCACCGGGCTGAGGTAGAAAAGAAGATGGCGAGCAATTCATCACGCAGAATCAAGATGTTAGTGACAGAACACGATTCAAGAGGACTACTCGCCATGGGTGAAAGACTATCCACCTGGACACCCTCTGCAACGGGTCCATCCGCGTTGAAACGAGCGCTCAGCGCACCACCAGCGACAGCGGTGCCTTGCTGCTGCGTGGAGCCCTCGACAACAGCGGTGTGATCGAGGCGCTGGAAGACAATCTGGTCGATCGACGCCATCCGCTGCGCATCCGTCATTCGCTATCCAGCCAGCTGCGCACCTTGGTGCTGCAGCGCGCGATGGGCTGGATCGACCTCAGCGATACCGACACGCTGCGGCGTGATCCGCTCTGGCAGCTGGCCTGCAGCGATGCACGAGGGATGACGCCTTTGGACCAAGATCGGCCATCTCAAGCCACGTTGTCGCGGCTGCTGACTTGCCTTGGGCGCCATGACAACATCGATGCCGTGCACGAGGGCCTGCTGCGACTGGTGGTCTGGCGTCTGACCTCGCTGAAGAACGGCGAGCGCCCCGCGCAGTTGACTCTGGATATTGACGGCCTGCCGATCGAGGTCCATGGCCACCAAGGTGGCTCGGCGTTTCACGGGCTTTACGGTGCCTGCATTTACTCTCCGCTGGTCGCCTCGCTGGCTGAAACCGGCGACATGGTGGGCGGCCTGTTGCGCGGCGGTAACGCCGGCCCGGCCGAGACTGCCGATACCTGGATTCCGCACCTGGTGCGGCGGCTCAACGAAAGCACCGGGGCCCAGGTACGAGTGCGCATCGACGCCGGGTTCACCGACAACGACACGCTGGAGGCCCTGGAAGATCGCGATATCGAGTACCTGGGGCGACTGCGCAGTCCCTCGGGGCTTCAGAAGCTGGCGGCGCCGTACCTGAAACGGCCCCGAGGCCGCCCGCCCGAGCAACCTCGGGAGTGGTTCCACGACCTTGAGTACCAAGCCGGTTCCTGGCCAACGCCGCGACGCGTGGTGCTGGTGGTGCAGGAACGTCCTGATGACCTGCTGCTGCATGCCTTCTTCCTGGTCACCAACCTCGGCAAGTTCGACTGGCTGCCGGAGAAGGTCCTGGCGCTCTACCGCAAGCGCGGCAGCGCCGAGGCCCACATGGGCGAGGTGAAGTCGGCCCTCGACATGCACCTCTCCTCGACGGATCGCAGCGATGCTGTCGCTGCACGCCCGACGCATCACGGTGCACCTCGGCGATGCCGCCGACAAATGGTGGCCCACCTTGCTGAAGGGGCTACCTCGGCTGACGGCCTTGGCCTGACACTCAGCATCACCATGATTCAAGTTAGTCAGCAGAGCGGCCACAACGGCGGTCGACGGCCACGGCTGCAGCGACCTTACGAGTTCTCGTCCTCGTCGAGCAGGCGCTTGAATTTTTTTAGTGCATAGATCTGCAGATGGGCCTCGCCCAGTGCCTCCTTGGTCTCCCGGAGCTCGGCTTCATACTGCTCACGGATGTCCTTGGGGCGGGCCTTGAACCCGTTCTCCATGTTGCGCTGGGCCTCATCGATCCAGCCCTCGACCTCGGAGACCGTGAGGGCGTACTGGCGGGCCACCTCAGCGACCGTGGTCTTGCCCTTGAAGATGTCCATGACCACAGCGGCCTTGCGCTTGGCGGTCCATCGCTTGATCGGATTGTCGTCGCTCATCCTGTCCTCCTGATGGCTGCACTATAGCCTGTGCAGCTCAGAAGGGGGTCACTTCAATATCACAGTATCGTTATGTTATATGACAGCGGTTAAGGGGTGCTTCTATACCCAAATAAATAAATGGCTTACTGTTTAAATCGGTTGTTGTAGTGCCAATCCTGGAACCGTGTTTTCAGGGAAAACAGTAATTTACACGTTTATCTGTCGAAGTCGGAGGGGGGCAGACCCTTGAATGTTCCAGCCATGAAAAAAAGCCTCCAGGAAATACCGCGAGTTTCGCACCACTCCTTGCCTTTTCCCAATTAGACTGATAAACCTCTTGTTGTTGACGTCGCGTCAAAGGAACTGACTTGGCTTGCGCTACAGCGATCTTATGAGCAATCATAACAAATCTTATTTTGCCTATGCTATTTTTGCTATTATTCCTTCGGCTTCATCAGAAGGTGATGCAAAGCGATTCATTACTTCTGGATCATGCCCGGGGATTATGAGATCCTTTGATGATGCTAGCTCACTCAGCCTATCGAAGCCATCCAGCATTTCCCCTACATTAAAGACAATGGGGAAAGGGTGCTTCTTTTCAAGATTATCATAGAAATGGGTAGCATCAGACGCTAGTACAACCCATCCATTCTTAGTCCATACTTGTATAACTTGGAGGCCAGGACAATGTCCTCCTATACAGTGGACATATAAGCCAGATGAGATCTTATAGCTCCCGTCTACAAACACAACCTTTCCTTGATATATCTTTTTAACTAAAAGAATGACATCTTCTACGTCATAAGGAGCTCTTACGAAAGGATGACTCATGTATCTACCGGTAGAAAAAGCCACCTCTCTCTCTTGTATGTAGAAGTGTGCGTTAGGAAATAAGTCTATATTACCTCCATGATCATAATGCAAATGAGTCAATATCACTGACGATATATCAGCCGACTTTATGCCAAGGAGTTCAAGACCTTGTGTAGGACATCTTAAAAAGGTTCTCCCTCTTTTTTTGGCTGCATCGCTGTTGAAGCCTGTATCGACGAGAAAAACTTTACTCTCTGACTTTAAAACCCAAACATAATAATCCATTGAGCCAGGGGTTTCATGAGGGTCCCCTGCTATAAAATTTTCGCTGCTTTTTCTATTAACAGTAGCGTACTTTATGGCGTACACAGAAAATTTATCGAGCTTTTCCATTTCTATAACCTCAGTTAGATTGAATTTATCCTGTCTAGCTCAGGAATAAGGTATTCCAAGAATAACGAAGGGTTCTCTGTCATTGGAAAATGCCCCAACTCCTCCATCACGGTCAATTTTGAGTTTTTAATGACCGCTGCCAGCCTTTTTGAAGCTTCTGGAGTGCAAGAGTAGTCATATCTGCCTGTAAGCAGAGACACAGGACACCCCGAGTTGTTAATAAACTCAGACAAAGCGTATCCATCGTACTCTTCGCTATAAAACCATAGATCACCAGGATATACCCCGGGACCACTCTGTGAGTATATCCAGCTGGCAAACCGCTTGTTTTTTAGCGGAGATCCTGGACTCATTAGCCCACGGACATAAGCACCGCAGTAGCGAGATGAATTAACTGAGGGGTGATCGAGATAAGGATTAAGCCGGCCAGGCGATCGGTCTGGAGCCCCGACACCAATTACACCACGAACAAATGGAGAAGAGCTGGCTGCAAGAGCCATACAGATAGCTGCTCCCATTGAACAACCAACAACAATAGTAGGCTTTTTGATCACTTGCTCAATAAATGCTAGGCACCAATCACGATAGCCTTCCATTTCCAGCCTGTAGGATCCAGCCTCATAAGAAAATGTAAAAGAAGATCTCCCATGGAGAGGCATATCAAAAGAATAGCAGTTCCAGTGCTCGCTAATAGCCTCAGAGCATAAAACCTCTAAATATTGCCTGCTGTCTGCTCCTGCTGTGTGCAGGAACAATACTGAAGGAGAAGAAGATGAGGGGCCTGACTGCTCATAAAAAATATTAGCACAATCGCCACCTCTGTAGACCTTTTTATATCCGCACTTAATATTATCCAAAGAGCTCTGATTAATTAAGTCTACCATGCTTTCTCTATTCTTATTTGGAGACGTCAATTCGAACAATCGCTCTATTGTGTTTAGCGACCTAGCAATATCTATGTCATCGCCAGACACATTGAAACTCTTCGAATAATTCCTTAGAGCTGTAAATGAGTGAAACCCAGGGGCAGGAAGTGGTGATAAAACCTGTTCCCAAATATAAGAAGGAGACGAAAACTCTAAATAGATGTGGCATGGATCTTTACTTCCCTCACCACAAATACTTATTAACTTGCTCTCGTCATAGTCCTCTATACGTATCGTAATCTCCAAGCTCAACTCAATGGCTGATGACTGAAGCTCCGTATCTTTATTAGCTGCATCAAGCCAGTCACAGATCTTTTCAGCTATATTTTTTTCCTTTTGGTCATTCATTGTATACATGCTCCTTTTCGCCTTACCATTCATTATCGCTGGGACTGTAGCCGGGTCGTCAGGGTATTTTTACCCCGACGGCAATCGCCTAAGCCTACTTAGAGATTCTGCTTGTTATTTTATTCCAAAAAACAATTGCTTCGATCTTGTTAGCAAGATACAACATGTCATGAAGTTTATCATAAGCAATATCGTATTATGTTCCGGTTTCTCAGCATGCTGCGGCATACATTACTTATGCCGCAGCATGGAACTATAGTTAGACTCCTTTATTTAGAATATTCAACAGCTGGGCTTTCTTCATTTTTCTCACTACCCATGTATTTCCTGTATAGGCCATGGTAATTTTCAATTGATTCTTCAGGAACCTTCTTGGTTACTAAGCTAACAGCCAGCGTGACAAAAGAGTTAACAATTAAGCCCGTTATACCTGGCCCAGGAAGGGCCGAAGGCTCAAATATTGCAACTGCCGCCAGCGCTATTGTTCCAGTAACCAATCCAGCAATTGCGCCAGAAGCTGTAATGAATTTCCAGTACAAAGCTCCTAGTGCCGCGGGAACCAGTTGCAACCCTAATCCAAAGCCTAGAGCAGCAATCGGTACAATTAGCCCCGAACCACTAGGACTCATGGCAAGATAGAAGATCAAACCAGTCATGACCAAGACAACGAATCGGTTGATATTAGTTTCCTTGAAATTTAGCCTTCGTATCGAAGGGATTTTATAGCAAATATCCTCTGCCACTAGGCTAGCAGAAGAAAGCAGCTGACTATTAATAGTAGAAATTGCAGCAGCTAAGATCCCAGCTACAACGAATGTACCTGCAATTGGGGCATATTCAGAAAAGAAGAGGGGAAGAAGCGCGTCGCTATTCTCCTCCACGCCAGGGATCAGGCCTTGCACATTAGCAGCAATTCCGACGAACAGAGGAATGCATGCCATCATCCAGGAGTTCCAAAAGGGTGTTAATGCTGCGACTTTTCCGAGAACTTTGGCTGAACGTGCAGAGTAAAACTTCTGCCACATATGAGGTAAAACCCATGAGCCAAACCCAAGGCCTAACCAAAGTTCAACCATTTGTAATGTACTTCCACTATTTACAAGCTTCTCTGGATGCGTTTGGGCTACATTATGAAATACATCCCATCCCCCAGCTTTTCCTATAACAAAAACAAGTACGAAAAAGAGGATAGATCCGAAGAATATGCCCATGAAGGTATCGGTCCATGCTGTACCTCGGAAACCAGCCCATAGCACAATAAAACCAACGATAACAGTCGTGATTGTAACCCCTACTACATATGGGATAGCTCCATCTGTAAGACCTTCTAGAGCACGAGCTCCACCTGTAACTTGTATTAACATGTAGGGAGTGAGTGCTGCAATACCAATAAGGGCAAACAAAATTCTAAGCATTGAGCTTCGGTAATAATGCTCAATCATTTGCCCTGGGGTAACAAAATTAAAAACTTTCCCAGAGAGCCATATCCGTGTTCCGAAAAACCAGATAAAAAAAGCATGGAATATTGTCCACACGGTAAAACCCATAAACCACACACCTGAACGATAATATGAGCCGAAAGACCCCAGCAACGTCCAAGTTGAGAAATATGTTGCTCCCATGCTCATCAGAAGTACAAAAGTTCCTATATTCCTCCCGCCAACAATAAATCCGTCAGCCCCGCTATTAGCTGAACTCTGAGAATTTTTTGCCGACTGGTAGGATATAAACACCATTATCCCTACAAACAAGAGCACTACAATTAAGGTCGTCATTCCATAAGACATCATTTAGCCCTCTTTTGTTCTGAATGACTCTCTTCAATAGGATATTCTTCCAGATTTTTAATTAACGGCTTAAAGCAGAGCGGGTATGTTAAGGCAACACAGACTGTCAGGATTACATTTAATCCCAACACCCAAGCCATCGGCAATGGCAAAGGACCTACCCATTGTAATGAGTTAAGCATTCCGAAGCTTGGAAGCCAAGTAAGTAACAAGCAGATAGTTACTACTAACCATAGTACCCTACGACGTATCCTTAGCGACATATCGTCTCCAATGTTATGATTGTATTACTATTCATTACATTTAGCATGCTTTGCAAGCACAAATTATAAAGACGTCATTGATTTAAAAAAATCACCACCTCACCGGTGTCAGAAACGGATAGCATCACTCCAACGCATCAAATCCTTCTTGCCAATCGTAGCATCGTATGACAAAAATACCATAATACAAAGGTATAAGACCTTTTTCCTAGAATTGCTGTAGATAGTCATTCTCATCTAGGGAAACGCTGCATAAATCCCGCCGCCGCTGCCTGGCAGCCACCGGCGGGGTAGAATCTGCCCCACCTGCCACCGTCTGACAGAGCCACCCGATGAAGCAGATCTCGTTTGCCCAGGCTGAGCACCAGAACAAGAAGAAGGTCACCCGCCGATAGCGATTCCTGGCCCAGATGGATGCCCTGGTGCCATGGCAACGACTGATCGAGGCGCTGTCACCGTCCTACTTCCCGAATTCGGCGGGCAAGCGGGGCCGGCCACCCATTGGCCTGGAGCGCATGCTGCGGATCGATTTCCTCAGCAGTGGTATGCGCTCGCCGACGAGGCGCTGGAAGATGCCATCTACGACACCAGGCCATGCGCGACTTCATCGGTATCGACCTGGCCATCGAGAGCGTGGCGGACGCTACCACGCTGCTGCGTTTCCGCCATCTGCTGGAAAAGCATGCGCTGACCCAGCGGATTTTCGAGGAGATCAACGCCAGCCTGGCCCTCAGGGCCTGTTCATGCGTGAGGGCACCATCGTCGACGCCACCATCGTGGCGGCGGCCCCCTCCACCAAGAACCAGGCCAAGCAACGCGATCCGGAGATGAAGCAGACCCGCAAGGGGAAGCAATGGTACTTCGGCATGAAGGCCCATATCGGCGTCGATGCGGTCACCGGACTGACCCACAGTGTCGCTGCCACCTCGGCATGTGGAAGCACCTGGGCGAAGAGAAAGATGACCCTGACTCCCGGTGCTGTGTCGCCGCCAAGCGCGGCGCCATCAAGAAGATGGAAGACAGTCCCATGAAAACGCTGCTGCTGGCATTCGAGAAGGCCAAGGCCAGCATCCGCGCCAAGGTGGAACACCCGTTTCATGTCATCAAGAACCTCTTCGGCTACCGAAAGGTTCGCTACAAGGGATTGGCCAAGAACCAGGCGCAGCTGTTCACCCTGTTCGCCCTCGGCAATCTGGTGCTGGCTGGCCGATGCCCAGGCCATGCTGACGGGGCCAGTGTTTCTTGAATCTGACTTGGCAGCCGGGTTATCCGGCTGCCAGGGTGAAAAGGCCACCAACAGTAGTCAGAAAGTGACCGCTGACGCGGTATATGTGCCGCCCTGAGCGCTTTAGCTGCTCAGAGATAGATTGATCAGCGATTCCTTAGCGGGTCACACGGCGATTGAACGCCAGGCACCAGAGGAGAAACCGATGAGCCAACCCCAGCACGACTACTGGGTGCGGGTCACCTGGACGGGTAACCAAGGTAGCGGCACCCGCCGCTACCGCGACTATTCGCGCGACCACGAGATCGAGGTGGCCGGCAAGGCCACGCTGCGAGGCTCTGCCGACCCCGCCTTCCTGGGCGACGCCGAGCGGCACAACCCCGAGGACATGCTGGTCGCCTCCCTCTCGGCCTGCCACATGCTGTGGTATCTGCACCTGTGTGCCGATGCCGGCGTCGTCGTCGAGCGCTACACCGACCAGGCCGAGGGCAGCATGGCCCTGACCGGCAACGGCGGCGGCCACTTCACCCGGGTGACGCTGCGCCCGCAGGTCGGTATCGCCGCCGGCAGCGACCCGGCGCTGGCCGAGCAGCTGCACGAGCGTGCCAACCGGCTCTGCTTCATCGCCAACTCGGTCAACTTCCCGGTGCACTGCGAGCCGACCATGGAGCGGGCGTCGGCGCCTTGAGCGGCTGATGGCGCCCCGCCACGGTGCTATCGTAAGCCCACCCTTGAGCCGTGATGGAAGGAAACGCCGCATGAAATATCTCGGAGCCCACGTCAGTGCCGCCGGCGGCCCCGATCAGGCCGTGTTACGCGCCGTGGAGATCGGCGCCGACGCCTTTGCGCTGTTCACCAAGAACCAGCGCCAGTGGCACGCCAAGCCGCTGACCGACGAGGCCATCGAGGCCTTTCGCACGGCCTGCCGCGAGCACGGCTTCGGCCCGGGGCAGATCCTTCCCCACGACAGCTACCTGATCAACCTCGGCCACCCGGATGCCGCCGGGCTCGAGAAGTCCCGCGCGGCCTTTCTCGACGAATTCCAGCGCTGCGAACAGCTCGGGCTCACGCTGCTCAACTTCCACCCCGGCAGCCACCTGAAGAAGATCAGCGAAAGCGAGTGCCTGACCCGCATCGCCGACTCGATCAACCATGTGCTCGCCGAGACCCGGGGCGTCACGGCAGTGATCGAGAACACCGCCGGCCAGGGCACCAACCTGGGCTGGCGCTTCGAGCACCTCGCCGAGATCATCGACCAGGTCGACGACGGGTCGCGGGTCGGGGTGTGCATCGACACCTGCCACGCCTTCGCCGCCGGCTACGACCTGCGCACGCCGGAGGCCTGCACCGCGACGCTGGACGAATTCGACAAGGTGGTCGGTTTCGAGTATCTGCGCGGCATGCACTTGAACGACGCCAAGAGCGAATTCGCCAGCCGCGTCGACCGCCACCACAGCCTGGGCCAGGGCAATATCGGGCTGGACGCCTTCACCACCCTGATGCGCGACCCGCGCATCGACGACATCCCCATGGTACTGGAGACCATCGAGCCAGCGATCTGGGCCGAGGAGATCGCCTGGCTGCGGGCCCAACAGCTCGACGCCGCCTAGGCCTCCGGGTCCGACATCCACCTTCCCGCGTCAATGACCATCCAATGCTCAACCAGACGGTTGACAAGCCTTCATCGGCGATCTATCTAAACCATATGGTTGAACAACAGACGATCGTCCTGGATCGGGTCTTCCATGCCCTGGCCGACCCGACCCGACGGGCAATGCTCCAGCGCCTCGCCGCAGGCGAGCGCAGGATCGGCGAGTTGGCCTCGCCCTTCCCGATGTCGCTCGCGGCCGCCTCCAAGCATGTGCGCGTGCTGGAACAGGCGGGGCTGATCCGTCGCCGCGTGGAGGGTCGGGCCCACCTCTGCCGACTCAATCCGGACCCGCTCGCCGCGGCCGACGAGTGGCTGCACTTCTACGAGCGCTTCTGGAGCCAGCGCCTCGATGCGCTGGAGGAGGCCCTGAAAGACGATGATGCCAGCTTGAACCATGAAAGGAACCGTCATGGAGCGCGATGAACAGGGTCGGCTGCTCGAATCGGACAGCATCCGCTTCGAGCGCCTGCTGCCCGGCCCCATCGAGCGGGTCTGGGCCTATCTCACCGACTCCGACAAGCGTGCCCGGTGGCTCGCCGCCGGCAACATGACGCCTCGGCCGGGCAGCGCCTTCGCCCTGCACTTCGACCACGCCGGCCTGTCACCGCACCGGGCGCCCGCGCCGGACCGCTTTCGCCAATTCGAGGGCGGCTGCACCACCCAGCACGAGATTCGCCGCTTCGAGCCGCCCCATGTGCTGGTGATGACCTGGGGTGGTGGTCACGAGGGCCCGTCCGAGGTGACCTTCGAGCTCAGCGAGGAAGGCGACCGGGTGCGGCTGGTGCTGACCCATCGCCGGCTGGGCGATCTCGACACCCTGGTCGACGTGGCCGGTGGCTGGCACACCCATCTCGCCATTCTGGTCGAGGTGCTGGAGGGCCGTACGCCGCAGCCCTTCTGGCCATTGTTCGAAGAGTTGGAGGAATACTACCAGCAGCACATCACGTTGCAGCACAACGGGAGGAACCAACAGTGAACGATGCCCCCATTCCCCTGCCCCCCGTCGTCTCGATGGACGAGTGGCAAACAGCACTCGAGCGCCAGGTCGCCAGGGAAAAGGCGCTGACCCGCGAACGCGACCGGTTGAACGCCGAGCGCCGCCGGCTGCCGATGGTCGAGGTGACGAAGGCGTACACCTTCGAGGGGCCGGCGGGCACCGCAAGCCTGCTCGACCTGTTCGAGGGACGTCGCCAGCTGATCGTTTACCATTTCATGTTCGGCCCCGACTGGGAGGCCGGCTGCGACGGCTGCTCCTGGGTCGTCGACGCCATGAGCCATCCCGCCCACCTGCACGCCCGCGACACCTCGCTGGTCCTGGTGTCGCGCGCGCCGCTGGAACAGCTCGAGCGCTACCGGGCGCGCATGGGCTGGCGGCATTTGCCCTGGGTCTCCTCCCTGGGCAGCGACTTCAACCTCGACATGGGCGTGACGAGCCAGGACTGCTGCGCCCCGGACACCGACCGCGGCGAGCGCCACGGCGTGAGCGTCTTCCTGCGCGATGGCGAGCGGGTCTATCGCACCTACTTCACCGGCAGGCGCGGCGTCGAGTACCTGGGGAGCCACTGGACCTACCTGGACCTGACGCCCTACGGCCGCCAGGAGACCTGGGAGGACTCCCCCGAGGGCTGGCCCCAGTCGGCGCCGTATGCGTGGAACCGTCGCCACGACGAGTACGAGTCGTGACCCGCTATAGTGAGGGGATACGATATCCGGGCATGGGTGGGTCGACGCAATGGATAAGGGATACCTGTTTGGCGACGCCTATCAGCCAAGCCAGATCGCGCGACGAGTGGAGAGCATGGGTGTGGCCAAGGCCCGCGCGGACGCCCTGACCCTGATGGTACTGGCCGTGCTCGCCGGTGCCTTCATTTCCCTCGGCGCCCTCCTGTTCACCGTCATCATGACCGATCCCGGCCTGGGTTTCGGCGTGACCCGTCTGCTCGGTGGCCTGGGCTTCTGCCTCGGCCTGGTGCTGGTGGTGATCGGCGGCGCCGAGCTGTTCACCGGTAACAACCTCCTGGCCATGGCCTGGGCGAGCCAGTTGATCACTACCCGTGAGGTGCTGAGGAACTGGGGGCTGGTCTATCTGGGCAACATGATCGGCTGCCTGGGTACGGTGTTACTGGTGGTGTGGGCCGATATCGCCAGCCTGGGTGGCGGCGCCGTGGGGGAAACGGCGCTGCAGATCGCCCGCGGCAAGGCCGGACTCTCCCTGGGTGAGGCCTTCGCCCGCGGCGTGCTGTGCAACGTACTGGTATGCCTGGCCGTATGGCTGGCGATGGGTGGGCACAGCGTCACCGACAAGATCCTGGCCATTCTGCTGCCAATCAGCGCCTTCGTGACCCTGGGTTTCGAGCACTCGATCGCCAACTGGTTCTTCCTGCCGCTCGGCCTCGTCCTGGATGGGCAAGAGACGGTGACGTTCACCGGCTCACTCGCCAATCTCGTGGTGGTCAGTGCCGGCAATATCGTCGGCGGCACCCTGTTGGTCGCCGGGGTGTATTGGCTCGCTTACCTACGCAACCCGGATAAACCGGAAGATCAGCCATCGTGAGCCACCCTACCACTCGACCCGGCCAAGGATTGGATCCCGACGGGGAGCTCATGCCAGTTCGGCCATTTCTGCCGCCGATAGCAGCTCTCGTTTTTTGCCTTCAAGGAACACCCGGTGGCCATCTCCGCGCAGAGGAAGCCACCAACTTGATCTACCCTGAATTTCACCTCACCGGGGTGTCCCGGGGATGATGTGCCACGAACGGGGGTAGCATCACATGCAACCGCGTATCACGCTGATCACGTTAGGCGTCGACGACCTGGAGCGCGCGCTGCGCTTCTATCGCGATGGCCTCGGTCTGGAAACGCCCGGCATCGTCGGCGAGGAGTTCGAGGAAGGCGACGGGGCCGTGGTGTTCTTCGAGCTGCAGGGCGGCCTCAAGCTCGGGCTCTGGCCGCGTCGCTGCATCGCCAATGACGCGAACCTGCCGATGGGCGCGCCGAGCGCGACCGAATTCACCCTGGCGCACAATGTCGCCTCCCGGGAAGAGGTCGATGGCGTCATGGAACAGGCAAAAGATGCCGGCGCCACGATCACCAAGCCCGCTCATGAGACCTTCTGGGGCGGCTATGCCGGTTACTTCCAGGACCCCGACGGCCATCTGTGGGAAGTGGCCTGGAACCCTGTCTGGGAAGTCGAGGAATGAGAGGGAAGGGACAGGAAGCGCACCGACAAGAGGTCCCGATGACCGGCACGCAATCCATCGAGCGCGCCATCCACGAGCGGGTGATGCTGGTGCCCTCCGCCCCGTCCTGGCCGGCACGCTTCGACGCCGAGCGCCGTCGCCTGCTGGAGCGGTTTCCCGCCAAGCTGCTCGACGTGCAGCATATCGGCAGCACCGCCATTCCCGGCATGCCGGCCAAGCCCATCATCGACGTCATGGCCGGCGTCGCCTCCATGGCCGTCGCCGACGCCCTGTTCGAGCCAATTCTCGATCACGGCTACGTGACCTCGGTCGAGTTCAACGCCAACCTGACCGACCGCCGCTGGTTCATGCGCCACACCCACGGCCATCGCACCCATCACCTCCACGTGGTGGTCCACGACGGCGACCTGTGGCGACAACGCCTGGCCTTTCGCGATGCCCTGCGCAGCGACCCGGCGCTGGCCGAACGCTACGCCGCCCTCAAGCGCGAACTGGCTTCCCACCACCGTGAGGATCGGGAGGCCTACACCCGGGCCAAGGGCGAGTTCGTGCGCGCGGTCATTGGGCCAGGCTGACACCGCCCGAAGCATCTAACCGAGAATATCGACGCCGCGGTGCCCTTCCGGCACCCCCTCCACCAGGATGACGTCGCCCACGGCGTTGGCGGTGCGCAGCGGCAGGATGCACCGGTAGTCTTCTGAGTGGTACCACGCCCGGGCCTGCTCCAGGCTGGGGAAACCGAGCATGATCGTATCGCCCTGCCAGTTGCCCTCCAGCACTTGGGTGGTGCCACCGTGGATCAGGTAGCGACCGCCATAGGGCGCGAGGGTGGCATCGATCTTCTCCAGGTACTCGACGATCTCAGGCCCGATGGTGACGTCCTGCAGGCGGGCGATGGCGTAGGCGGTCATGGCGTTGCTCCTGTGGTGGGTTTGCCTCGACAGCTTCGCCCCCTTGGCGCGGCGTGGCGATTACCTGCGAGGTAATAGCCAGGCATATCGCTTGGCGCTAATCTGGGCCCATGACCACGACCTCCCCCACCCCCGGGCAGCTGTTGAAGACGTGGCGCCAGCGGCGGCGGCTGAGCCAGCTTGCGCTCGCCACCGACGCCGACGTCTCCCAGCGCCACTTGAGCTTCGTCGAATCCGGACGGGCCACGCCCAGCCGGGAGATGCTGCTGCACCTCGCGGAACGGCTGAACGTTCCCCTGCGCGAACGCAACCGGTTGTTGCTCGCCGCCGGCCTCGCCCCGGCCTTCGCCAAACGCTCTCTTGATGCTCCGGAGCTCGACACGGTGCGCGGCGTGATCGAACGGCTGCTGGCGAGCCACGCCCCCTACCCGGCGCTGGCCGTCGATCGCGACTGGCACCTGCTGATGGGCAACCGCCCGCTGGAACGGCTGCTCGACGGCATCGCCCCCGAACTGCTGAAACCACCGGTCAACGTGCTGCGGCTCACCCTGCATCCCCGTGGGCTTGCATCGCGCATCCGCAATTTCCGCGAATGGCGCGCCCATATTCTCGAACGCCTGGCCCACCAGGCCGGCAGCGCCGCCGACCCGGCCCTTGGCGACCTCGCCGAGGAACTGAAAGGCTACCCGGTACCGGCCGGGGCGCGCCTCCACCTGGCCAGCGCGTCGTCACGCCACGGCGGGATCGTCGTGCCGCTGGAGCTGGCCATGCCGGATGGCCGCGTGCTGTCGCTGCTGAGCACCACCACGGTGTTCGGCACCCCGCTCGACATCACTCTCGAAGAACTCGCCATCGAGTCGTTCTTCCCGGCGGACGCGGCCACTCAGGAAGCGTTGCAACAGCTGGCCACGGCGGTGCCGCCCGGCTAGAACGACAGGCAGATCTTGCCGAAGTGCCGCCCCGCCTCCTCGTGGCGGAAGGCGTCGGCGATCTGCTCGAGTTCGAAGGTGCTGTCGATGATCGGGCGCACGCCGCCGGCCTCGATGCCGCGCACCATCTCCTGCTGGTGGATGCGGCTGCCGACGATCAGCCCCTGCAGACGCGCCTGCTTGGCCATCAGCTTGGCGGTGGGGACCTCACCGCCACGCCCCGTCAGCACGCCGATCAGCGAGATGTGCCCGCCGATGCGCACGGCATCGATGGACTGCGGCAGGGTGCCGGGCCCGCCGACCTCGATCACGTGATCGACGCCCTGGCCGTCGGTCAGTGCCTTCACCTTCTTCCCCCATTCCGGCTCGGCCTGGTAGTTGAGGGTATGGTCGGCGCCGAGCTCCTTGAGCCTTGCGATCTTCTCATCCGAAGACGAGGTGGAAATCACTCGCGCGCCCATCGCCTTGGCGAACTGCAGGGCGAAGATCGAAACGCCGCCCGTTCCCAGGGTGAGCACGGTATCGCCGGCCTTGAGGTTACCGTCGACCACCAAGGCACGCCAGGCGGTGAGCCCCGCGGTGGTCAGGGTGGCGGCCTCCTCGTGGCTGTAGCCCCTCGGCGGGTGAGTGAACCAGGTGGCCGGGCGAATCACCTGCTCGCGGGCATAGCCGTCGACACCGTCGCCGGGCGTGGTCCTGAAGTCGCCGACCCGCGCCGGCCCGTCGAGCCAATAGGGAAAGAAGGTGGAGACCACCGCATCGCCCACCGCGAACTCCTCGACACCGTCGCCGACCGCCTCGACCAGGCCCGCCCCGTCGGACATGGGAATGCGGCCGTCCTCGGTCGGCATCTTGCCGGACACCACGCCGTAGTCGTGGAAATTGAGCGAGCTGGCGTGCACGCGTACGCGGATCTCGCCAGGCCCCGGCTCGCCGGGCGTCTCCTGTTCGACGACTTGCAACCGATCCAGCCCACCGGGGCTCTGTAGGGTGACGACCTTCATCTCCGCACTCCTTCCAAACTTTCAACCAGGCTGCCAGGAGACTAGTCCAACTTCCCGGTGGAAGGGCAAGCGATGGCGTGCCTGCACGACGAAGAAACCGGCTATGCTACAGAAGCACGGTGGATGCTTCATGGCCTGCCCCGTCCACCTATCCCGGGAGCACCTCTCCCCGCCAGCCCGGCAGCGTCAGGAGGTGGAACATGAAGCGCTCCATGATGACGGTGACCCTCCTTTCTGTCGGCCTTCTTGCCACCAGTACCAGCCAGGCCGCCGAGCTGTGGCGCTCGGCGGGCTTCGCGACCCCGGAATCGGTCCTGCACGATGCCGCCAACGACCGCCTGATCGTCAGCAACATGGATGGTGGCCACATGGATGCCAATGGTACTGGCTATCTTTCGCTGCTCTCACTCGACGGAGAGATGCTGGTGGAAAGCTGGAGCACTGGTCTGGATGCACCGAAAGGCATGGCGATCCTCGATGACCGGCTCTATGCGGCTGACATTACCCGGCTCCATATGATCGACCTCGCGACCGGCGAGATCCTCGAAACCACCACACTGGAAGGCGCGGTGTTTCTCAACGATGTGACGGCCGATGCGTCCGGCGCCATCTATGTGACCGACATGATGACCCATGCCATCTATCGCCACGCGGACGGGGAGGCTTCGCTCTGGTTGCAGAGTGACCAGCTGAACCACCCCAATGGCATTCTCGCGCAAGACGATCACTTGATCGTCGGCACCTGGGGGGCAGGCATGCAAGAGGATTTCACCACCGAGGTGCCAGGCGGTCTCGTGTCCGTCGATATCGCCACACAGGCCATCACGCCCCTGCCCCAGGCCGAGCGTTTCGGCAATCTCGACGGCGTGGTCGAGGTCGACGGCGCCTTCTTCGTGACCGACTACATGGCCGGGGTGCTCTGGCGCCACGTGCCCGGCAGCGAACCGGAACGGATGGCCACTCTACAGCCCGGCAGCGCCGATCTCGGCACCGACGGCAAGGTGCTGTTCATCCCCTTGACGAACGACGACGAGGTGATTGCCATCAGCATCGAGGACTGAGGTGTCGACGCGCCCCAGCTTTCGTGCAGAAGTCCAGACTCCCGCTACCGATCAACGCCTCGGCGACGAAGGCTAGAAAGGTGCGGATGCGCGCCACCCGGCGCAGGTCGGGGTGGGTCAGCAGCCACAGCTCGGTGGCGAGTTCCGGGATCGGCTCGCCGACCCGAACCAGGGCCGGTTCGGCATCGGCCAGGTAGCAGGGCAGCACGGCGCGGCCCAGCCCGTCGCGGGCGGCGGCCAGCATGCCGAGCAGGGTGTCGACGCGGTAGCGGCAGCGGTCGTCCAGACCCTGGGCAGCCATCCAGGAATCCAGTGGCGCATAGCCCAGGTGGCGGTCCGGCCCGATCCAGGCGGCGGCATCCCCCGCCCCGTCGCCCCGGGCATAGATCGCCTGGGCGATGTGGCCGACCCGCCGCCCCACCAGATGCTCGGGGGGCGACGACGAGGGCCGCACCGCCACGTCGGCATCGCGCTGGGAGAGATTGAACAACTCATTGGAAACCGCGACCTCGAGCACGATCTCGGGATGGGCGCGCCGGAAGTCGGCGAGGATCGGCGACAGCAACCCCATCAGCAGGGTATCGGTGGTGGTCACCCGCACCGTCCCCGATAGCCGCAGGTCGCGCCCCACCAGGCGCCGTTCGGCACGCAGCACCTCGTCTTCCACTCGCGAGGCCGTCGCCGCGAGTTCCTCCCCCGCCGCGGTGGGCGAATACCCCGTCCGTGCCCGCTCGAACAGCCTGACTCCCAGGCGCCGCTCGATGGCGTTGAGGCGCCGGAACAGTGTGGCGTGGCTGGCACCCAGCCGCCGCCCCGCTCCCGACAGTGTTCCCGCCTCGGCGATGGCCAGCACGACGCGCAGGTCGTCCCAATGCAGCACTTGTTCATTCATGCAAGGCTCATTGTCATTCTTGGGGAATATCGGTTCGTCAGCGTACAGCATAGCCTGCAGGTACACACCGTATGCTTTCCTACGGAGACACCGCCATGCATGCCCTGATCGTCTACTGCCACCCCGAGCCCCGCTCGTTCAACGGCGCCCTGAAGGACGTGGCCATCGAAACCCTGCAGCGCCTGGGCCATAGCGTCGAGGTATCGGACCTCTACGCCGAGGGGTTCGACCCCGTCGAGCAGCCGGCGCACTTCGTCGAGCGCGCCGAGCCGGAGACGTTCCTGCCGCTGACCGAACAGCGCCATGCCTTCACCGCCGGCACCCTCCCCGACGACGTGAAGCGCGAGATCGCCCGGCTGGAGCGTGCCGATCTGGTGATCCTGCAGTTTCCCCTCTGGTGGCACGGCCTGCCGGCGATGCTCAAGGGCTGGTTCGACCGGGTCTGCGTCTATGGCGGGGTCTACTCCGGGAGCATGCGCTACGACCGCGGCCGCTTTCGTGGCAAGCGGGCGATCGGCTCGGTGACCACCGGCTCGCCGGCACCGGCCTTCACGCGGCACGGCCGCGGCGGCGACATGGCGACCCTGATGTGGCCCATGCACTGTTCGCTCTACTACCTGGGCATGGACGTGCTGGCGCCGCAGGCCACCTACGGTGTGCAGGGCGGCGGGCTCAGCTACCAGGCGGAAGAGGACTTCCGCGCCCATCTCGAGACCGCGAAGACGAACTGGGCCCGGCGACTGGCCACCCTCGAGGAGGCTAGTCCGATTCCCTTCAGCGGCTGGGACGACTGGGACGAGCACGGCGTGCTCAAGGACGAGCATCCGGCCCGGTGGCGGCCCTGAGCGACGCCGACCCGCCGACGGCAACGCATGCCATCAGGTATGCAGCCACACCCAGGGTGAGGGCAGCAGCCGGGCCTGGTAGAAGCGCTGCAGCTCCTCGAGGGTCAGGTCGGCGACGGCCTGCAGCAGTTGTCGGGGCCGCTGGACATCGGCGTCGCCCGCGGCCAGGCCGGCCCAGAACTGCGCCGCCTGCTGAACGGGCTGGCGCTGCTGCGCCTGCAGGGTCTGCAGCAGGCCGTCGCGGTAGTGGGCGAAGCGCTCGGGGTCGAGCGTGGGGAGGGGGGCGTCGGGCGCCGTCAGGAAGTGGCGTATCTGCTCCTGCAGCTCGTCCACCGAGAGCGACGGCGACTGCACCAGCAGGATCAGCCCCGGGCGGTCGTGCAGGGGCAGGTAGCGGGCCAGCACCACATAGCCGAGCTGCTGTTCGATGCGCAGCCGGTGAAAGAAGGCATCGTGGAGCAGCGCGGCCAGCAGACGATAGCGGGCCTCCTGCCACGGCGAGGCGTCGGACCCCGGCAGGTACAGGGCCACCGCACTGTCGGGGTCCGACGCCGCGAGCCCATAGTGGTAGGCCTGGCCCGCCTGCAGCGGCACGATGGGCGGCCGGCGGCGTACCACCGCTGACGACTCGCCGGCCAGCAGGCGCGCTTCCAGCACATCGGCCAGCCGCTGCGCCTGGGCCCCATCCAGCGGCCCCGCCATCAGGCAGTCGATCCCCACGCCGTGCAGCAGTTCATGCCGAAACGCCTGCAACCGCTCGCGTCGCACCGTGGCCAGCCCGGCCAGCCGCTCCTCGTCATCGAAGCCGTAGCCCAGCCGTGCCTCGGGCAGCCGCAGCAGGCGGCGAAAGGCAGGGTCGTGCTGCTGCGCCTCCCAGCGCACCTGCAGTCCCCGCCGGGCCTGGTCGAAGCGCTCCGCGGTGATCCGGGTTCGGGACAGGCAGCTCGACAGGCGTTGCAGCAGCCTGTCGAGCTGCTCGGGAAAGCCGCTGCCCGTCAGCGTGATGCCCTGGTGATGGCGGCTCAGCGTCACCTCCAGGCCGGCGGCCCGTGCCTGCTGCCACTCGGCGGCCAGCTCCCGCTCCAGCCAGGCGATCAGCAGCGCCGTCAGGACGGTGGCGTTCAAGGTGTGCGTGGGGCAGGCGGCCACCAGGTTCAGGTAGATCGCGGTGCGCCCCCCCGGGGCCCGGGCGAGCGGCTGATGCCAGACCCGGCTCCGCCCGCTGTCGCGCAGCAGGCGGGGCACGGGGGCGCTCGAGCCCTCCGGCTTGGCATCGGGTATCGCCATGATGAAGGGGTTGGGGGGTGGCAGCGTGAAATCGAGCGCCCCGTCCCATCGGGTGGCCCCGGGTTCGGGCGCCGCCGCGACCCGATAGGGCGCCGGGAACCAGGGGCTCGTGCGATCGCCCCGAACCGCCGGGTCGACCGTCAGCGCCAGCAGGTTGTCCGGGGTCAGGTGGGCCAGGCAATCGCGGATCACCCGGGGCTGGCACGCATCCAGCCGATAGGGGCCGCGCAGCGCTTCCGCGACGGGATAGCGGTGGAGCTGGTCGGCCAGCGACTTGACGAACTCCAGGGTGGACGTCGTCGCGGCGAGCCGAAAGCGCTGTTCGGCCAGCGCCTGCCGTTCCCGGTGGCGCCAGGCGGCGATGCCGTCCGCCTCGATTCGCCGCAGGCAGGCGAACACCGCCGCCGTGATCGCCGCGGTGTGGTCCATGCCGTCGGGCGTGAGGCGCAAGCGGATCTGGAACAGGGCCTGGGGCCGGGTATCCAGCAGCACCGAGCCGTCGATGTCCGTGAGCCAGCCCCGATCCATGAGCTGGCCGTACAGGCTGCCGGGGCCACGGAACGCCAGCAGCTGCCCCAGGTACGCCCAGGGTTGCAGGTAGTCGTCCGGCCGCAGGGCGGGCACCGGAAAGCACAGGCGCAGCTCGTGGCAGCGATGCGCCGGCTGCAGCGCCAGTCTCAGGGGGAGGCTTCCCGGCGGCAGCAGGGGCGGATGGGCCGCCGGCGCCGGCATCGTCCCGGGCGGGATATCGGCGAAACAGCGACGCACCTGCCGCTCCAGGGTGTCCAGCGGCTCGGTCCCGACGACCGCCAGCCACAGGTTGGCGGCCGTGTAATGGCGCTGCCGGAAGGCCATCAGGGCCCGGCGCAGCGACTCGGGTGCCGCCCCCAGGGTGTCCCGGTTGCCGGCGAGAAAGCGGCTGGCGGGATGCGCCGGAGCGAGCACCTGCTTGATGACGCCCAGAATGCGCTGCTCGTCGTCCCCTCGCCGTGCCCGGTACTCCGCGTCGATCACCTCGCGCTCCTGCGCAATGGCCGATTCGGTCAGGCGTGGGGCGATGAAGAACTGGGCGAAGCGATCCAGGGCGCCATCGAGCCGGGCCGGCGGGATCTCGAAGAAGTAGCGAGTCTGATCGAGCTCCGTCGTGGCGTTGTAGCGCCCGCCATGCCCCTGGACATAGGCCGGGAAGTCTTCCGGTACCGGGTACCTTTCCGTGCCCAGGAACAGCATGTGCTCCAGCAGGTGGGCCAGCCCCGCGCAATCGGGCGGTTCATCGCCGCTACCGGCGCCGACGCTCATGGCAGCCCCCGCCTGGTCGGCGTCAGGATCGCAGAGCAGCAGGACCCTCAGGCCGTTGGGCAGGGTGAGCGATCGGCACTGGCGACGATCGCCGGGAGGCGTATGGATCATCGGGGCGGTTCCGGGCGATGGGGAACGGGCGGCAGGCGATCGGCCGACGCTGTCGCTACCGTCAACGGTACCACAGCCCCGGGCAGTGCTCGAACCGGGGCAGGAGCCCGTTCAGCGGCAGGATCGCTCGCCGGTGACCGCTGCCCATTCGCGCGCCAGCCAGCGTCCGGCACGCTCGATCTCGTCTTCGCTGGCGCCGGCATAGCCCAGCACCAGACCGGGGCGCCCCGGTTCGCGCAGGTAATAGCATGACAGCGGCGAGAGCGTGACGCCCTGCCCGGCGGCCCTGGCGACCAGCGTCCGCTCGGTTTCCAGGTCGTCGAGCCAGGCCACCAGGTGCATGCCGGCCTGGCCCTCGGAGAGCCTCAGGCCTCGCGCCACCGCCGGCGCCAGGGCCTCGCGCAGCCGTGCCTGTCGCCGGCGATAGCAGTCACGCATGCGCCGCACATGGCGCGAGAAGTGTCCCTGGGCGATGAACTCGGCCAGCGCCGCCTGCACCGGATACTGTCCCTCGCGATGCAGGCGTGCATTGGCCCGCCGGAACGGCACCACCAAGGGCTCGGGCAGCACCAGATAGCCCAGCCGCAGCCCCGGATAGAGCACCTTGCTGAAGGTCCCGACATAGATCACCCGGGCCCCGTCGACCAGCCCCTGCAGGGCGGCGATGGGCCGCTGGCCATAGCGGAACTCGCTGTCGTAGTCGTCCTCGACGATCCAGGCGCGGTGACGCTCGGCGACCTCGAGCAGCGCCAGCCGCCGCGCCAGGCTCATCGTGACGCCGCCGGGATATTGATGAGAGGGCGTGACATGGATCAGGCGGGGCGAGTCGCCGCCGACGGGCACGCCCGGAATGCTCATGCCCTCATCATCCACCGGCACCGGTTCCAACTCGAAACCGGCCGCACTGAAACAGGCCTGGGCCCCGTGGTAGCCGGGTTCCTCGACCCACACCCGGTCGCCGACATCACCGAGCATCCGTGCCAGCAGCTCGAACCCCTGCTGGGCCCCCTGAACGATCAGGATCTGCTCGGGGCGACAACACACCGAGCGCGACAGCCGCAGATAGTCGCACAGCGCCTCGCGCAGCGCCGGCACGCCGCCCTGAGCCTGATAATCCAGCCACTGGGTGGGCGTCGCATGCAGGTGGCGTCGCAACAGTCGCTGCCAGGTCTCGTGGGGAAAACGATCGAGCGCCGGCACACCGGGTGCGAAGGCGCCGAAGCGGTCGTCCAGGCTGGCGCAGAAGTCGAGAAGCTGCAAGCCTCGCGACGACAGCACGGCCTCGCCCGCTTCGGCCTGACCCAACGGCGAACTCGCCTCGCCAGACAGGCTGGCCATGGGCTCGAACGTCACCTCCGCCACGAAGGTACCGGCACCGGGGCGGCTCTCCAGGAAACCTTCGGCGATCAACTGGTCGATGGCCGCCAGCACGGTGTTGCGACCCAGGCTCAATTCACGTGCCAGGCGGCGCGAGGACGGTAGCCGCTGGCCGCTGACCAGTCGGCCTTCCTGCACCCAGCGGCGCAGCGTCTGGTAAAGCCGTTGCGCCAGCGGCGCCGAGGCCGGGCAGGCCAGTTCGAGCCCCAGCGCCTCGCTGACCCAGTCTGCTGCGTCACCGACAACCGGTCCCATGAATTTCCCCAAAACTGGTTCTAATCGAGGAACCAATATGCCGCCAGACTGAGCGGGTGTCACCCCCTCAGGAGGACCTTCCCATGTCGGTACGTCATGCCAAGCTGCGCGATATCGAAGCCCTCGGTGAGCTGCTCGACGGCTACCGGGGGTTCTACGACCAGCCTTCGGACCCGGCCCGTGCCCGGAACTTCCTGGCACACCGCCTGGGCCTGGGCGATTCCCACCTGCTGGTCTACGAGGATGAAGGTGGCGAACTGCTCGGCTTCGTGCAGCTCTACCCGCTGTTCTCCACCGTGCGCCTGGCCCCACTGTGGCTGCTCAACGACCTCTTCGTCGCCCCCCGGGCGCGCCAGCACGGTATCGGCCGGGCGCTGATGACCGCCGCCCGCGACCTGGCCCTGGCCAACGGCGTCAGGCATCTGAAGCTGGCCACCCAGACCGAGAACCGGGTCGCCCAGGGGCTGTACGAGTCGCTGGGCTGGCAGCGCGACACGGTGTTCCACCACTATGGGCTGACGGTGGGCGACCGGGTCCTCGAGGAGAGCTGCTCATGACGGAGACGAATGCCTACGGCCAGCCGGTGGGCCACCGGGTGGTGGGCGGGCGAGGCGCCGCCTTCTCCAGCCTGACCCGGGAGTAGGACTTAGCGAGCCATGCGTTCCATCAGCGGTGCCAGTGCCACGGCGCGCGGCTCGCCATCGAAGTCGTCCTGGACCAGCACCCGGGCCCGCGCCTCCAGGTAACGGCCCGCGCCCTCGACCCGGGCGATCCGCTGCATGTCGCCCAGGGCGTCGATGAGCTGCGGCGTCTGGCGATCGAGCACCGGCCGGACCTCCTCGGCCAGGTCCGGCGCACTGGCGAACGGCGAACGCCCCTCCTGCAGCCATTGATGGTGGAGGCGGCGCTGGATGTGCTTGCTGGCGTCGAACTGCTTCTGGAAGAACTCGCGGGCGAAGGCCTCGTCGACCCCCGCCTCGCTCGCTTCCTCCGCGACCCGGTCGAGGATCTGCGCCTCGCGCTCCGGGGCATTGATCGCGGCCCCGGAGTTCCACTTGGCCCTGGCCACGTCCTCCGCGACGTCGAGTCGTTCATCGATCAACACCAGCATCCGGTCGATGGCCACCTTGTCCTCATCCGGCGGCTCCGGGGGCTGCATCTGGCAACCGGCGAGGAGGAACAGGACGAGTAGAGCGAAGGCATGCCGGGGATAGGAAAACGAGGGAAGCGTTCCTGGGCGGTAACGGGGCATCGGGGCAACTCCCTTGCGAGTGGATTCAGAGCCATTGTGGCAAGAAATCACCGACCCGGCCTCCTGCCGCCCGGGTGGTGCTCCCGGGCATCTCCCGGCGGCAGACTATCGTAGCGCAGCCTCAGAGCGAGGCGCTCTCGACACTCATTCGCCTGCCCTCCGGGACGTCGTCCCAGCCGCCGGCCAGCGCCTTGTAGAGCCCGACCAGGGCCGTGGCGGAACGGGTATGGCTGCGCGCCAGGCTGTCCTCGGCCTCGAGCCGCGAGCGCTCGGCGTCGATGACCTCCAGGAAGTCGATGACCCCTACCTCGAAGCGTACCCGGGCCTGGCGCGCCGCCTCGCCGCTGGCCTCGGCGGCGTCGACCAGGTGCTCGCGCTCGCGCAGCGCCTGGGCGTACCGGGCGAGCGCGGTCTCGGTCTCCTCGAGCGCCGCCAGGACCGTCTGTTCGTAACGGGCCAGGTTGGCATCGGCGTCGGCATCGGCGGCGGCCATCCGGGCGCGGACCCGCCCCGTATCGAGGAACGACCAGTCGACGCCGAGCGCGATCAGCCGCGTCTCGCTGTCGCGAGCGAACAGGTCGCCGGTGCTGGCCGCCTGGGTCCCCAGCAGCCCGCTCAGGGTGAAGCGCGGATAGAGGTCGGCGGTGGCCACACCGATGCGGGCGCTGGCGGCCTCCAGGCGGCGCTCGGCGGCGGCGATGTCCGGGCGTCGGCGCAGCAGCTCGCCGGGCAGGCCGGTGGCCACCCGGGCCGGCAGCGCCGGCGGGGCGGCCGGCGCCTCCAGCACCGCGACCAGGGCGCCGGGCTCCTGGCCCGCCAGCACGGCGATGCGGTGCGTGGCGGCGGCGATCTCGCCCTCGAGGGCCGGAAGGCGCGACAGCGTGCTCTCCAGCTGGGCCCGGGCGCGCACGCTGTCGAACTCGGTGCCACGGCCCGCCTCGAGGCGCGCGTCCACCAGCGCCAGCGACTCGCGCTGGTTGTCGGCGTTGGCCCGCGCGACCCGCAGCTGCTCCTGCAGCCCGCGCAGCCGGAAGTAGGTGTCCACCAGTTCGGCGACCACCACCACCTGCAGCGCATGCAGGTCGGCGGCCGAGGCCTCGGCGTCGGCGCGCTGGGCCTCGACGCTGCGACGCACGCGGCCGAAGAGATCCAGCTCCCAGAAGGCCGATACCCCGGCATCGAAGCTGTCGCCATCGCGGTCGGCGCGTGAGACGCCCGGCATCTGGTCGGCGCTCAGGCGCTGATTCGCCACACCGCCCTCGGCGGTGACCGTCGGCGCCAGGTCGCGGCGGGATTGCCGCAGCAGGGCCCGGCTCCGGTCGTAGCGCGCCAGGCCGATACGCAGGTCGTGGTTGGCGGCCAGGGCCTCCTCCACCAGTTGCGTCAGCAAGGGGTCCTCGAAGCGCCGCCAGAACTCGGCCTCGACCGGGTCTGTGGAATAGAGCGCTTCGTCGGCACGCGTCAGCGTCTCGGGCGCCGGTGACGCCGGCGCTCGATAGTCGGGGCCCACGGCGCAAGCTGTGAGCGCCAACAGCACGGGCATCAGCAACAGGCTACGCACGGTATTCGCCCTCCATCGGCAGGGAGCTCTCGGGCTCCGGGCGGTCACGCGTCACCAGCTTGCGCAGGGCGACGTAGAACACCGGGGTCAGGAAGAGACCGAACAGGGTGACGCCGAGCATGCCGGCGAACACCGCGGTGCCCAGCGCCTGGCGCACCTCGGCGCCGGCCCCGCCGGCGAGCATCAGCGGCACCACCGCCGCGGTGAAGGTGATCGAGGTCATGATGATCGGCCGCAGGCGCAGGCGGCAGGCCTCCAGCGCCGCCTCGACGATGCCCCGGCCCTGCAGCTCCAGCTCGCGGGCGAACTCGACGATCAGGATGGCGTTCTTGCACGCCAGGCCGATCAGCACCACCAGGCCGACCTGCACGAAGATGTTGTTGTCGCCGCCGGTGAGCTTCACCCCGATCAGCGCCGAGAGCATGCACATCGGCACGATCAGGATCACCGCCAGCGGCAGGGTCCAGCTCTCGTAGAGCGCCGCCAGCGCCAGGAACACCAGCAGGATCGCCAGCGGGAAGACCACCAGGGCGGCGCCGCCCTGGTTGACCTGCTGGTAGCTCAGATCACTCCATTCGAAGGTCATGCCGGCCGGCAACACCGACGGCGCCAGGCCCTCGACCACCGCCAGCGCCTGGCTGGACGAGAGAACCCTCGGATCGGACTCGCCCATCAGGTCGGCGGCCGGGTAGCCGTTGTAGCGGATCACCGGATCCGGCCCGAAGGTCTCGCTGACGCGGATCATGCTGCCGATCGGCACCATCTCGCCGTTGACGTTGCGGGTGCGCAGGCGATCGATGTTCTCGACGTCCAGGCGGAAGCCGCCATCGGCCTGGGCGATCACCTGCCAGGTGCGGCCGAAGCGGTTGAAGTCGTTGACGTAGGCCGAGCCCAGGTAGACCTGCAGGGTCTCGAACAGGTCGGTCAGCGGCACCCCCTGGGCCTTGGCCTTGATCCGGTCCACGTGCAGGTCGAGCTGCGGCACATTGGACTGGTAGGAAGTGATCGGGTAGCCCATGCCCGGCGTCTGCGCCAGCGCACCGCTGAGGCCGTCGACGGCGTTCTGCAACTCGCCGTAGCCGAGGTTGGCGCGGTCCTGCACGAACAGCGAGAATCCCGAGCCGGAGCCGAGCCCGAGGATCGCCGGCGGCATGAAGGCGAAGGTGAAGGCCTCCTGCAGGGCGGCGAACTTGCCGTTGAGCTCGGCGGTGATCGCCTCGGCGCTGCGCTGGCGATCGCCGAACGGTTCCAGGCCGAAGAACACCGTGCCGGAGTTGGGCGTGTTGGTGAACTGCAGCGGGTTGAGCCCCGGGAACGCCACGGCCGCCTCGACCCCTTCCGTCTCCAGGGCGATCTCGGTCATCTGCCGGATCACCGCCTCGGTGCGATCCAGCGACGCGCCCTCGGGCAGCTTGGTGCCGCCGATCAGGTACATCTTGTCCTGGGTGGGGATGAACCCGCCCGGCACCGCCTGGAACATCAGCCCGGTGGCCGCCAGCAGCACGACGTAGACGCCGAACACCACGCCACGCCGGCGCAGGCTGCGCCCCACCCCGCCCTGGTAGCGTTCGGAGCTGGCGTGGAAGAAGCGGTTGAAGGGGCGGAACAACCAGCCGAAGAGGACGTCGATGAGCCGCGAGAAACGATCCCGGGGGGCATCGTGGGGCTTGAGCAGCAGCGCCGCCAGCGCCGGCGACAGCGACAGCGAGTTGATCGCCGAGATCACCGTGGAGATGGCGATGGTCACCGCGAACTGGCGATAGAACTGGCCGGTGACCCCCTCGAGGAAGGCCATGGGCACGAACACCGCGCACAGCACCACCGAGATGGCGATGATCGGCCCGCTCACCTCGCGCATCGCCTGGTGCGCCGCCGCCAGCGGCGCCAGCCCCTCGGCGATGTTGCGCTCGACGTTCTCGACCACCACGATGGCGTCGTCGACCACGATGCCGATCGCCAGCACCAGGCCGAACAGCGTCAGGGTATTGATCGAGAACCCCAGCAGGTAGAGCACCGCGAAGGTCCCCACGATCGACACCGGCACCGCCAGCAGCGGGATGATCGAGGCGCGCCAGGTCTGCAGGAACAGCGTCACCACCAGCACCACCAGCAGCACCGCCTCGAGCAGGGTCTTGATCACCGACTCGATGGAGTCGCGCACGAACACCGTCGGATCGTAGACAATCTCGTGTTCCACCCCTTCGGGAAAGCGCTCGGCCAGCTCCTCCATCTTCTCGCGCACCGCGTCGGATAGCGCGATGGCGTTCGAGCCCGGCGCCTGGAAGATGCCGATCGCCACGGCCGGATCGTTGTCGAGCAGCGAGCGCAGCGAGTACTCGGCGGCACCGAGCTCGAGCCGGGCGACATCGGAGAGGTAGGTGATCTGGCCGTCACCGCCGGTCTTGACGATGATGTCGCCGAACTCCTCCTCGGTGGTCAGGCGCCCCTGAGCGTTGATCGAGATCAGGAAGTCCGATGACGCGGGGGTCGGCGGCGCACCGAGCTGGCCCGCCGAGACCTGCACGTTCTGCTCGCGGATCGCCGCCAGGATATCGCCGGCGGTCAGCCCCCTCGCGGCGGCCCGGTCGGGGTCGATCCACACCCGCATGGCGTAGTCGCCGGCGCCGAACAGCATCGCCTGGCCGACGCCGGGCAGCCGCGCCAGCTCGTCGCGCACGTGCAGCGCCGCGTAGTTGCGCAGATAGGTGCTGTCGTAGCGGCCATCCGGCGAGGTCAGCTGGGGCACCATCGTCAGGTCGGGCGACTGCTTGTCGGTGGTCACCCCCTGGCGCCGCACCGCCTCGGGCAGCCGGGCCAGCGCCTGGCTGACCCGGTTCTGCACCTGCACCTGGGCCGCGTCCGGATCGGTACCGGGGCGGAAGGTCAGGGTCATCGCCAGCACCCCGTCGGAACCGGCCACCGACTTCATGTACATCAGGTCCTGGACCCCGGTGATCGCCTCCTCCAGCGGCGTGGCCACCGTCTCGGCGATCTCCTTGGGGTTGGCGCCGGGATAGACCGCCCGCACCTGGACGGTAGGCGGCACCACGTCGGGGTACTCGCTGACCGGCAGCAGCGGGATGGTGATCGCCCCGGCGATGAAGATCAGGATCGACAGCACCGCGGCGAAGATCGGGCGGTCGACGAAGAATTTCGCAAAATCCATGGCAGGACTCCCTCCTCGGGGCGGACAGAGGGCGTCCGCCCCGGGGCCATCGTTCAGGGGTTAGGGTGATCGCTGGAGTCGTGACGCTCAGCGCGTGGCGGCCAGCTCCTCGGCGGCGCCGGCCGGCCCGCGCATGTCGACGCTCTCGGCCGCCACCGGCATCCCCGGGAAGAAGATCCGCTGGGCACCGCGCACGACCACCCGGTCACCGGGCTCGAGGCCGGACGCCACCACCCGCAGTCCCTCGGCCATGCGCCCGAGCCGCACATCGCGGCGCTGTGCCCGGTCCTCGTTGTCGACCACGTAGACGTACTTGCGGTCCTGGTCGGTGAGCACCGCCTTGTCGTCGATCAGGATGGCGTCCTCCGAGCCGCTGCCGAGCAACTGCACCCGGGCAAACATGCCGGGCGCGAAACGCCCGTCGCCGTTGTCGAGCACGGCGCGCGTCAGGATCGTTCCCGACGCAGCGTCCAGCCGGTTGTCGACGAAGTCCACCTCGCCCTCGTGGGGATAGCCCACATCGGTGGCCAGACCGATGCGTACCGGCGTGCGCTCGTCGCGGGAACTCGTGCGCTCGCCGTTGCGGGCCATGGCGTCGTACTGCAGGTAGGTCTGCTCGTCGCTGAAGAAATGCACGTGGACCTTGTCCAGGGAGACGATGCTGGTCAGCGGCGTGGCCTCCGAGACCAGGTTGCCGACGGTCACCAGGGCCCGGCCGGTACGCCCGGCGATGGGCGCGCGGACCTCGGTGAACGCCATGTGCAGGCTCGCCGTGTCGACCGCCGCCCGCGCCGCCAGGATATCGGCCTCGGCCTGGGCCGCCGCCGCCCGGCGCTGGTCCAGTTCCTCCCGGGAAATGGCGCGGGTCTGGGCGAGCGCCTCCGCCCTGGCGGCCTCGCTGCGGGCGAGTTCGGCCCGGGCGCGCGCCCGCTCGAGATCGGCCTCGGCCCGTGCCAGCTCGGCCCGGTAGGGGCGCTGGTCGATCACGAACAGCACATCGCCCGCCTCGACGCTCTGGCCCTCGGTATAGTGGATACTCTCGATGTACCCCGTCACCCGCGGACGCAGCTCCACCGTCTCCACCGCCTCGATGCGACCGGTGAACTCGTCCCAGAAACGCACGTCCTCGACCACCACATCGGCCACGCTGACCTCGGGTGGGGGCGGCGCCTGCTGCGCACTGTCTGCCTGACCGTCACAGCCCGTCAGGAATACGAGTCCCGAAAACATGGCGGTAACCATGACGCTTCTCACGAGACCCGAGTGATGGAACATCTTGTGGACGTTCATGAGTGACCTCTATCGACTCGGAATGGCGGAGTACCCCGCCGCTTGATCATCGGACCTGGCAGTTGAATTGCCGTGGACTCTATCCAGTCGATTGATAAGGAGGGGAATCGACAACCGGCAATCCGATGCAGTGCGTCACCATAAAGCCATATCGATAACTTGATTAGTCGGGTCGTCAGGGAAATACTGTCCCATTGACGGGATAGTCACCGTGCAACCGCTCCCTTGTTTGTTCAGCGCTACTTGTTCGGCCCCTGACACTCCAGGCACGGAACGGGACAACGATAATGTTGCAGGATCTCAACGACGCCTTGATCTTCGCCAAGGTGGTGGAACAGGGCAGTTTCATCTCGGCGGCCAAGCAACTTCGCCTTGGAAAGACGACGGTCAGCCGCAAGGTGCAGGACCTGGAGCGGCGCCTCGGGGCCCGGCTGCTGAACCGCACCACTCGCAACCTGAGCCTGACCGAGGCCGGCGCCGTCTATTACGACTACTGCAATCGCATCGTCCGGGATCTCGGTGAAGCCGAGAGCGCCGTCCATCAGCTCGAGGAGAGCCCGAGAGGTTGGCTGCGCGTTACCGCCCCCTTCACGATGTGCACCGAGTTCACCTCGACCCTGGTGCGGGACTTCCGCAAGTTGCATCCCGCGGTCAGGATCGAACTGGTGCTCTCCAACGAGCGCCTGGACCTGGTGGCCAACCAGATCGACGTCGCGCTGCGGGTTGGCCCCCTGCCGGACTCCAGCATGGTGGCGCGGCCCCTGGCCCGCTTTCGCTCCTTCGTCTATGCCAGCGCGGAGTACCTCGCCCGCCATGGCGAGCCCCGGGAGCCGGCGGAGCTGGCCTTCCATCCGGCCCTGGCCAAGTCCACCGACCAGCGTGGCCAGCGCTATCTGTGGCAGCTGCACAAGGGAGCGCGCCGGGAGGAGGTCGAGATCGACCCCATCGCCATCGCCAACGACCCCTTCGTGCTGCGCGGGCTGCTGGTCGAGGGCCAGGGGGTGATGCTGGCCAGCGAGATCGTCGCCTGCCTGGGCCCGGAGGAGAGGCAGCTGAAGCGCATCCTGGACGGCTGGGAAGGCCCCGAGGTGGAGCTGAACGCGGTCTTTCCGGGCGGGCGACTCATCTCGCCCAAGGTGCGCACCTTCGTCGACTTCGTGGTCGAGAGCATGCGGATCGAGAGCCTGTCGCCCCCCGAACTGTGGCAGCCGCCGGTTCACACCGAGGAGGTCTCCGTCGAGGCCGCCGACGAGACGGCCTGAACTACGACACGGAGGGCACGGCCCGGCCCGGTGACTCGTCCACCTCCCCATTGATGTCGAGCCCCAGGAAGCCGCCAGACTGGCGACGCCACAGGGCGGCGTAGAGGCCGTCGCGGGCCAGCAGTTCCCGGTGGGTGCCGCTCTCGACGATGCGCCCCTCGTCGATCACCACCAGCCGGTCGAGCATGGCGATGGTCGACAGCCGGTGGGCGATGGCGATCACCGTCTTGCCCTCCATCAGCGTATAGAGCTGCTCCTGGATCGCCGCCTCCACCTCGGAGTCGAGAGCCGAGGTGGCCTCGTCGAGTACCAGGATCGGCGCGTTCTTGAGCAGCACCCGGGCGATGGCGATGCGCTGGCGCTGGCCACCGGAGAGCTTGACCCCGCGCTCGCCGACATGGGCATCGAGGCCGCGGCGCCCCGTGATGTCCACCAGGTCATCGACGAAGGTGTCGGCATGGGCCCGGCGAACGGCCTCCCGGATCGCCTCCTCGCTGGCTTCCGGGCTGCCATAGCGGATGTTGTCGCGCAGCGAACGGTGCAGCAGCGAGGTGTCCTGGGTGACCATGCCAATCCGCTGGCGCAGCGACTCCTGGGTCACCTCGGCGATGTCCTGGCCGTCGATCAGGATGCGCTCACCCTCGAGGTCGTAGAAGCGCAGCAGCAGGTTGGCGAGCGTCGACTTGCCGGCCCCGGAGCGGCCAATCACCCCGACCTTCTCGCCGGGCGCGATGCTCAGGCTCATGCCGTCGAACACGCGAACCCCCTCGCCGTCGGGCCGCGCGTAGCCGAAGCGCAGCGCCTCGAAGCGGATCTCGCCACGCGGCACGGCGAGCTCCCCGGCCCCGGGACGATCCTTGACCGCCGGCTCCCGGGCGATGGTGTTGATGCCGTCCTGCACCGTGCCGATGTTCTCGAACAGCCCCGCCACCTCCCACAGGATCCAGTTGGACATGAAGCGGATGCGCATCACCAGGGCGATGGCCACGGCGATGACGCCCAGTGACACCGCCTGCAGGTACCAGGCGCCGATGGCCATGGCGGCGACACTCGCCAGCAGCAGCGAGTTGAGCAGCGTCAGGCTCACCGTCAGCTTGGTGGCCAGGCGCATCTGGCGGTGTACGGTGACCATGAACTTCTCCATGGCATCGCGGGCGTAGGCCTGCTCGCGCCGGGTATCGGCGAACAGCTTGATGGTCTGGATGTTGCTGTAGCTGTCGACGATACGCCCGGTCATCCGCGCCCGGGCGTCGGCCTGGTCCATGGAGACCTGGCGCAGCCGCGGCACGAAGACCCGCATGATCACCACATAGCCGGCGAGCCACGCCACCAGCGGCAGCATCAACCACGGCTCGGCGTTGCCCATCAGCAGCATGGCGCCGGCGAAATAGACGATCACGTAGACCAGCAGGTCCATCAGCTTCATCACCGTCTCGCGAATCGCCAGCGCCGTCTGCATCACCTTCTGGGAGACCCGGCCGGCGAACTCGTCCTGATAGAAGGCCATGCTCTGGCCGAGCATGTGGCGGTGGGCCAGCCAGCGGCCGATCATCGGGTAGTTGCCGAAGATGCTTTGGTGGGTGACCAGCGACTGCAACAGGGTCAGCAGCGGCAGGCCGATCACCACCAGCGCCGCCATGCCCGCCAGGCGCCAGCCGTACTCGGCGAAGAAGCCCTCCCGCTCGGCGCCGGCCAGCCAATCCACCAGCTCGCCCATGTAGCTGAAGAACAGCACCTCGGCGGCCGACACCAGCGCCGTGAGCAGCGACATGGCCAGCAGCAGCGGCAGCACCGGCCGCGAGAAGTGCAGGATGAAGGCGAACAATCCCTTGGGTGGCGTTCCTCGATTGTCCGCCGGATAGGGATTCACCAGGGTTTCGAAGTAACGGAACATGGCAGCAGTCCGGTTGCGATAACGATCCCGGGGTGGCTTGCCCGGGGATTGGCTGGCAGGGTAAAACCTCTAGTTAAGTTGAGGTCAAGGAGAAGTTCATGTCACCTCCTCTGCAGCGCGAGCTCAGCGTCGGCGAGGTCGCCGCGCGCAGCGGCCTGGCGGTCTCGGCCATTCACTTCTACGAGGCCAAGGGGCTGATCCGGAGCCGTCGCAACGCCGGCAACCAGCGCCGCTTCAGTCGCGACGTGCTGCGCCGCGTCGCCATCATCAAGGTCGCCCAGCGCACCGGCATCTCGCTGGCCGAGATCCGCGAGGCCTTCGAGACCCTGCCCGCCTCCCGGGCTCCCACTGCCGCCGACTGGCAGCGCCTCTCGGCGAGCTGGCGGGAGAGCCTGGATGAACGCATCCGCTGTCTCACCCAACTGCGCGACCAGCTCGACCACTGCATCGGCTGTGGCTGTCTGTCGATGGACGACTGCCCGCTGCGCAACCCGGGGGATGAGCTGGGCGAGCAGGGAACCGGGGCGCGGCTGCTCGACCCCGACTGATCGCGTCCCACCGCGGGCTTACCCCTTCCCCTCCTTTTCGCGCGCCCGGGGCGACAGGCTCTGCTCGGTGGTTCGCACCCAGCGGGCATGCTCGCTCGAGACGTGCTCCTCCACCCGCTCGGCGAGCAACCGCAACGCCTCCGCGCGGTCCAGGTCGCGGTAGGGGCCGGCGGCCGCGAGCAGGAGGAATTTCTCGTGTTTCAGGTGTTCGGCGGTGGCCCGGTACTGAACCCACAATGGGCCGAACTGATTGATCTGATCGGTGGCCTCGAGCACCGCAATCGAGGCCCCGAGGAGCGCAGTCAACCAGCGGGCCAACGGCGGATCTGCCAGCGAGAGCACCGGGATGGCGGCGGCGAATGCCACCTGCACCAGGCGCAGGCGCTTGTGCCAGCGTTGGCAGTTCCGGCTGCGCTGCCCATACCAGGCGAGCTGGTCTTCCAATCGGCGCCACTCGGCACGCTGGAGCAGGGCGTCGTCCGGCAGGAGACCGTCCATGGCCGGTGAATTGCTGGGCTCAGCGGGTTCGGAATCGTCCACGGCTCCCTCCGATAATCATCGCCACGGCATCCACTACAGGGCCTCAGCCCCGCTTCGGCAGGGCTTGGTCTGTCAGGTCGGCGAACTCGGTCGGTTTCCGGACCAAGCCTGAAAGAAAGATAGCAGCCCGGCGCCTACGGCATGGAGCGAATGCGGCCCCGGTGCAATACTATCGACAAGGACGCGGCAAGGACGCGAAGAGTGCCGGGGACGGAACCCGTGCGACTTCCCTCGACAGCGGTCACTGTACGGCGCGGCCGGGGACCCACCCACACCGAGGAGGCGGTCATGGCGACGTCAATGGCGCGTCCGTTGCGCCTGCTGTGCATCGTGCTGCTGAGCCTGTTCACGCTGGGCGGCTGTCAGACCACCAGCACCGGTGAGGGCGTCGGCACAGGCCTGGGCGCTCTCATCGGTGCCGGACTGGGTTCACAGGTAGGTAGCGGTTCCGGGCGGACCGCCGCCATCCTGATCGGTGCGGGGCTGGGCGCATGGCTCGGCAGGGAAATCGGCATCCGGCTGACCCGTGAGGATCAGCGCTCCATGAGCAACGCGCTCGACCGGACGCCCGACGGCGAGTCGGAAAGCTGGCGCAACCCCGAGACCGGGAACGACTTCACGATGACCCCCCGGAACACCTTCGAACGCGGCGACCAGCAGTGCCGGGAATTCGAGATGGTGGTGCTGGTCGACGGCGAGCCCCGTCGCACCGATGGCACGGCCTGCCGGCGGCCGGACGACCAGGAGTGGACCACGGTCTAGGTGAGCGATCATGAACAGGGCCAACGCAGGGCATCACCGCTGGAGATGGTTTCTCGCCTGCCTGCTGGCCGGTGTGCTGGCGATCTCGCCGCTGGCATCGGCCCAGTACAGTTCCAGTGATGACGTCGGCCCCGCCGGCACCAGTGACGGCGCCCCTTCCGGAAGCAGCGTCGACCCCGAGGGCTACGACCGACCGCCGGACGGTGGGAATGACTGGACGGTACCAGCCATCGTGGCCGGCGCCGTGGCCACTGTGCTGGTGGCGCGCTGGCTGCGGGACCGTCGGCAGCAGCAAGCCACCGCCGGCGATGGTGACATGCTGGAGCGGCTACGTCGGCAGGGCCCCGAGTTCGCCCCCGCGTACAACTCCAGCGCCTTCGCCGCCATCGGCATGGTACGCGGCGGCTGGCCGTTCGTGCTGGACTTCGCCCACGAGCGGCCGGTCATGGTCACGCTACGCCTCAGCGCCCGGGGGCTGCCGGAGATCTACACCCTGCGGATCCCCTTCGGTGCAGACGAGACGGGGCAGCATCGCCTGCAGTTCACCCTGCCGCCGGAGTTCGGCGACAGCGAGCGACCCGCCGCCATCGCCGTGACCGCCACCGACATGAGCGGCGAGCGCACGGAGCCCTCGTTCCGGATCCAGGCGCTCGGATGCGGCCCGCGCGCCGTGGGCTCGGTAGCCATCGAGGAGGTGTCGTTCCTGCCACGCCTGATTCGCGCCCAGGCACGCGAGCAGGCCTCCTACCGTTTCTTCTCGCACTCCGAATTTCCCAGCGCCGTGGCCGAATTCATGCGCGTGGAGCCGGCCGATGACGGTGAGCGCCACTTCTTCGTCAACGAGGCTCCCATCGCCGGCGGCGTGGCGGCTGGGCGCAGCATCGGCCCGCGCCACTGGGACGGGCGCGACACGGGCCAGCGCCTCTCCACGGGGACGCACCGCCTCAAGATACGCGCCTGGGCGCCGACGGAAGGCTGGATCACCGCCTGGTCGGACTCCCGGGTCAGCGTATCGCCCTGATAGCCCCGCATCGTCACTCCCCGGCCCCGGCCAGATCGGTCGCGAGCTGTCGCCATGCCTCCGCCGACAGGGCCACCACTTCGCCCGGCGGGGTCAGACGCGTGCCGGTCAGCACCTGCTGCCGACGGACCGGCCGGGCCGGCGACGCCTCGAACGGCGGCAGACGCCAGAGGGTGACACGATCGCCCGCGGTAACCAGCAGCCGGCTCGCCGTCGTCCCGAAGTCGCTGTCGACCGCCGGCCAGCCATGGCCCGCCCCACGCAACGCGGGGGTCAACGAATGCCCGCTGACGGCATCCCAGAGATGCACGCTGCCCTGGGCCTGCCAGCTGAGCACTCGCTCCCCGTCCGGGACGAAGGTCGCACCGGCGATATCGCCCTCATGAGCCAGGGAGGCGAGCAGCTCGGCGGTCTCGGCCTCCCAGACGCGTACGCTACCGCCGCCCCAGCTCAGGATCCGCCCGCTGTCGGCATGCAGTCGGGCCCCTTGGGCGGCATCGTGGTACAGGGCGATGGCCCCGCCCCCCGGGTCCCGCCAGGCAACGAGGTCGACGACACCGTCGCTGCGCGTGACCAGCAGGCGAGACCCGTCGAGCTCGGCATGGCGGACCAGCGCCCCCTCGAGGAGGGTCCGCCGCAATACCGGTTCGCGCGCCGCGACGTCCCATAGCCGCAGGCGCCGGTCCTCTCCCCAGGTCACCAGGAGCCCGCTCCCATCCCCGGCAAAGGTCGCGCCGCGCAGGCGGCACTCCGGCGCCTCGTCATCCGGTGTGATCGGCACCGCGCGGGCGCTGCCGACACGCCACAGCCAGGCGGTGCACCCCCGCTCCCCCCAGAACAGCAGGCGGTCGGCATCGGCGCTCCACACCACCCCGGCCACGGGTTCCTCACCCGCGGTGCCACCCGGCGATGCCAGGGCCCGAAAGGCGGCATCCTCCCAGCTCCAGAGCCGCACGTCGCCGCGGGCGCTGGCGGTCAGCAGGCGGCCACCGCCGGGGGCGAAGGCCGCGAGCACGGCCTGGGGATCCAGCAGGCGTCGCGCCGGTTCGTCGCCGCGGGTCGTCGACCACGCATGGACATGCCCATCGAGGGTGACGGCCCGGATCATGGGCTCATCCGCCACCAGCGCGGCATCGAGCACCTCGGCCGGGAACTGCTGCGTCGCCCTGGCCGCCGTGGGCGGCGCCTGCCACCACCTCAGGCTACCGTCGCTTCCGCGGCTGAGCAGGTGCCGCCCGTCCTCGCTGGCCATCACCTCCCTGACCGTCGCCGCATGCCGCAGCGGCAGGCCCAGCGGCTCACCGGTACGACTCGACCAGAGTCGGACATCGCTGCCATCCCAGGTCAGCAGACGGCCGCCGGGGGCAAAGCGGGCGCCCGTCACGGGGGCATCGAGGCTGGCCACCGCCTCACCGGTCGCGCCGTGCCAGAGTCGGGCCGCCCCCCCGCCCGGGCTCCAGGTCAGGATACGCTCGCCCTGCACCAGAGGCGGGACGATCTCGTCCGCGTGGCGCACCACGGGACCGACGGGGAGCCGCGACTCGAGATCCCACACCCGCGCGGTCCCGCAGGCCCCATGGTTCCAGACCAGAAGCCGGCTCGTATCATCGAGCAGCCGCGCCCCGATGGCCCTCGGGCTGCAGCGCCCGCCCTCCGCCGGGGGCAGTTCGAAATCCGGCAGCGCGGGCAGCCACAGGTGACCCTCGCGGCTCCAGAGCACCAGCTCGTGGGGCTGTCGGCCCAGGGCGCCGCCGATGATATCGCCGACATGGCGCGCCACCACTCCGGCGGTGTCGAGGCTCCAGACCACCGCTTCGCCGTCGCGAGTCCACAACAGCAGCCTCGAACCGCCCGGCGAGATGGCCACACCCGCCACGCCGGCTGCATGGCGCCATACACCCAACGGTTCACCACTCGTCAGGTCCCATACCCGGGCGTCGCCGCCGCGGTGCACGCTCACCGCCGTGGCCTCGTCGTCGCCGCCGATCCAGACGCCTTCCACTGCCGAGGGGAGCGTAACCAGCAGGGCACCGCTGAACCGGTCGCGAATCTCGGCGTCCCGATCGTCACCATGGAGGACGATCCGGCTCGCCCAGGGCCGCCCACCTGGGGAGACGGTCTGCAACCCGCGTCGCCCCGGGGCGAGAACCGGCGCCACGGTCGAGTCGTCCCGGGACCAGAGCTGGTTGCTGCCGTCGCCGCCCCACAACCGCAGTGTGTCGCCGTCGGCAACCCAGGCGGCCGTCATCAGCGCCGGGCCGAGGTCCAACGCGCCCGCCAGGGCCGGCCCGCTCCCCAATCGGACGCCGGCCCAGTGGACGCTCGCGGCACGCGCCGGGTCGAGCGCCAGCTCCGCAGCCTGCATGAAGTGGTGGCTCGCCGCGAGGAGGCGGGCCTCACGGTCGCGGGCGCTCACCCCGCTGGCCCAGTGCAGATCGGCCAGGCCCTGCCGGGTGATCCGCTCCTGCTGGTGCAGCGACCAGGCGAGCCAGGACAGGCCGATCACCCCCAACAGCAGTGACAGCCAGGTGGCGGTGATCCAGCCACGTCTCCTCCATTCCCGCCAGCGGCACGCCTGCAGGTAGCCCCGTTCCGTCGCGTCGAGCGTGAAGGAGCCCGCTCCGGTGAGCGCCTGCGCCGCTTCCAGGCGGTTGCCACGGTGGACCAGCAGCTCGGCGGGCCGCCCACCGCCGTCCCATTCGCTGGCGGCACGCCGCAAGCCGTCTCGCACCCGCAGCGCCTCGCGATTGGCCTCCAGCCAGCGATTGAGCCGGCGCCAGACCCGGAACAGCGATTCATGGGCCACTTCCAGGGTGCGTCCCTCCTGGTCGCTGCCGGCGATCAGCAGGCGCGCCTGGATGAAACGCTCGAGCAACGGATGGCTGATGGCCGGCAATGCCGCCCAGCGCACCGCCTGGCGCGTGTAGCGCCCCTCGTCGTCGAGTCGCACCAGGTCGAACAGGACGGCACGTAACGCCTGCCACTCTGCCGGAGTGGGTGCAGCAGCCTCGAGCACCGCTTCGGCCGACCGGGCCACCGAGCCGTGCAGTCCGCCGAGGCCGTGGTACTCGGCCAGGGTGAGGCGCCCATCCGCGCCCCCGGCTTCCCACAGCTCGCGCAGGGTGAAGGCCAGCAGGGGCAGCGCATCCTGGGTCGCGGTATCCGCCACCATGGCACGCACCAGGCCGGGCTCGAGCTCGAGCCCGGCGAGCTCTGCCGGCCCCTCGATGACCGCCGCGAACCCCTCCACCGACAGCGGCTCCACGGTCAGCGGCACCAGCGGGACGTCACGCCAGGCGGGGTGCTCCTGGAGGGCGCCGAGAAAGTCGGAGCGCAGTGTCGCGATAACGAGCACGGGCGCCCCGGTATCCTGCAGCACGGGGCGCAGCCCCGCCATGAACTGCTCGGCCTGGGCCGAGTGCGACAGCAACTCCTCGAGCTGGTCGATGACCAGCACCAGGGACGAGTGCGCCCTGCCGGGCCGTCGTTGCAGCTCACGCTGCACGCTCGTCAGCAGCGAGGGACTCGTCTCGGCGTCGAACACGAGGTCCGGCATCGCGTCGTCGAGACCGGTGCGGAGTTGCGCCCTGAACTCGTCCATCGGCCGGTCGCGGGGACGCACCGGGCCGATCAGCGTCCAGGCGTCGGGGACGGCACGCAGTCGCGGCATGATGCCGGCGCGAACCAGCGACGACTTGCCGCTGCCCGAGGCGCCCAGGAACAGCAACAGGCGCGGGCCGCCGAAGTGTCGCAGCTGATGGAGGCGGTCCAGGGCCTGCTGGATCTCGGCATCGCGGCCGAAGAAGATGGCGGCGTCCACCTCCTCGAAGGCCATCAGGCCGGGATAGGGCGGACGGCGACGGTCCCAGGCGAAGACCCCGATCAATCCCCGGCGCAACCGCTCGTAGCCCGCCTGCGGCTCCTTGACCAGGTCGATCACCTGCAGCTCCGCGAGCTGGGGGCGGAGCCGGCATGGGGCGATGCGCACCGGGAAGATCCGCTTGCCCAGCGCCCGGGCGTGACTCAACTCGGCGAGACACCAGCACGAGGCCATGGCGGCTTCGCTGCACAGCACGATCATGGCCTGGCAGGCGCGCAGGCGACGGTAAAGCTCGGCTTCCCAGTCGCGCCCGGGGGGAATCCCGTGCTCGGGATCGAAGTCCAGGAACAGCGAATGATGGCCCTGTCGTTGCAGCCAAGCGGCCATCTCGCGGGCCGCCTCGCTATCGGTGCTGCTGTGGCTGATGAAGAGCGTGCTCATGGATTCGTCACCCAACGACACCCTGACCCGCCACTCTGGAGGGCCACCGGGGGCACAGCGCGGGAGCAGCCACCCGGCACTGCATGGCTAGCATCGAGGTCAGCCAGCCGGCGCCATGCCGAATAGGCGGCGACACGCCTCCCTGGGGGATCCGGCGTGCCGCGAGGCCCCGCCGTCTATGAGGCCTCGAATGGCCGCGACCAGAGCTCGTCCGGCTCATGGCGCCGGAGAATTTCCTCCGTCTCGGGTTTCGCCGTGTCCGGGATGATCACCTTGACCTGGTAGGTCTCCCGGTCGAAGAACAGCTTCTCGCGTGGAAAACCCTCGGATACCAGCTCATCGTAGGCATTGGTGGCCTTCATGGCACTGCCATAGGTAGCTGTGACAGTCTGGGTCATGATGTCCTCCTTCAGCAGAGTAACGAATCGCAGGCGCCAAGCGGCGCTGCGCCAGTCCCGGGGTATTGCCTCGCCCCGTCAGCACTCAGTATAGGGAGAACCGTTCACCGGCCGGGTTGCCTTCCCATCCTGCGGCCGCTGCCCGGGCCCTCCTAGCTCTTTACGTGGCCCAGGAAGTCGCGGAACCGCTCCGAGGGCGGATCGGCAAACATCGAGGCCGGGTCTCCATCATGAACGATCTGGCCGTGGTCCATGAAGATCAGGCGGTGGGCGGCCACCTCGGCAAAGCGCATCTCGTGGGTGACGATGAGCATGGTCATGCCCTCGGCGGCAAGCCCCTGCATGACCTGCAGCACCTCGCCACGCAGCTCCGGATCCAGGGCCGAGGTGGGCTCGTCGAAGAGCATCACCTTGGGGTTGACCGCCAAGGCTCGGGCGATGGCCACCCGCTGCTGCTGGCCCCCCGACAGTTCCCGGGGCAACTGGTCGGCCCACTCCAGCAGGCCGACCCGCTCGAGCAGCCGATCGGCCGTGGCCCTGGCCTCGGCCCGCGACTGACCGCGGACCTTGCGCGGCCCCAGCATGACGTTCTGCCGAGCGGTCATGTGCGGAAAGAGGTTGAACTGCTGGAACACCATTCCGGTCTCGCGGCGGATCGCCCGAGGGCTGGTACCGCGTTCGCCGAGCACCTTGCCACCCACTTCCAGGGTGCCCTCGCTGAGGCGCTCGAGCACATTGAGACAGCGCAGCAGGGTGGACTTGCCGGAGCCCGACGGGCCGACGATCACCACTACCTCGCCGACCGCCACGGTCAGGTCGATGCCCTTGAGGACGGTGGTGTCGCCGAAGCGCTTGCCGAGCTGATGGCAACGGATGATGGGCGAGGACGCGTCGGAACTCACAGGATGGTCAACCTCCGCTCGATCAGGCGCATGACCATCGCCAGGGCAAAGGTCATGATCAGATAGAACACCGCCACGGCGGTCCAGATCTCCAGCGCCCGTCCGGTCTGGGCGGTGAGCTGCTCGCCGCGCTGGGCCAGCTCCGCCACCCCGATCACCAGGAACAGCGCGGAGTCCTTGAGGCTGATGATGAACTGATTGCCCAGCGGCGGGATGGTGCGCCGGAACGCCAGCGGCCCGACGATCGAGTCCAGCACCTGGAGATAGGAGAGCCCCAGGGCCAGGCCGGCATCGGTGAGGCCACGATCAATGGAGAGCACCGCCCCACGCACGATCTCGGTGATGTAGGCGCCGGCATTGAGCGCCAGGCACAGCGAGGCGGCGGCGAAGCCGGACAGGGTCACGTCGATGGCCAGGGGCAGGGCAAAGTAGATGAACATGGCCTGGACCACGATAGGGGTACCGCGGATCACCGAGACGTACACGAACACCAGCCAGTGGATCACGGGAAGCCGGAACGCCATGACCAACCCGCACAGGGTACCGATGACGAGGCCGCCACCGATCCCCAGGAGCGTGATCTGGGCGGTGAGTTGGGCACCCTGCATCATCTGTGGCATGGCATTCCACACCACATCCCAGCGAAAATCCATGGGGAGACCCTCCCGGTCAGGCTACCGATTCGAACAGTCGGGTAGTGCCCGCCGCCAGCGGCGGCGGGACGGGGAAGCCTGATCAGCGGGGGCTGGGCTGCTCGCCGAACCAGCGTTCGTAGATCTCGGCGTAGCGGCTGTCTTCCATCATCCCCAGCAGGCTGATGTTGACGGGGTTGCGCAGCTCGCTGCCGCGCGGGAAGGCCATGGCGTAGGATTGGGCGTCCAGGTTGTCCCCCACGGCCTTCACCTCGCCGTCGCCGGCGGTGTCGATGTAGTAGAGCACATTGGGCGTGTCGTGAAGGGCGGCATCCACGCGCCCCGAACGCAGCTCGAGGTAGGCCTGTTCGGCGCGGGGGAAGCGCGTGACCTCGGTGTTGGGCAGATTCGCCTCGGCATAGTCGTCGCTGGTGGTGCCGGTGGTCACCGCCAGCTCGCGGCCATCGAGATCATCGACACTACTGATCTCCTCCTCGTCGGCGCGGACCATCAGCATCAGGCCGCTGTCGTAGTAGGCGTGGGAGAAGTCCATGGTCTCCTCGCGCTCGGAGGTGATGGTGATGGCGGCGATGGCTCCGTCCACCCGCCCTGTCTGCAGGGCCGTGATGATGCCGGAGAAGTTCATGGTGTCGTACTCGTACTCCCAGCCGTTCTCCTCGGCAATGGCCTCCCACAGCTCGATCTCGAAGCCGGTCCATTCGCCATCCTCCTCGAACATGAACGGCACGAAACCGGACGGAATGGCAATAGTCAGGCGCTCGTCCTGGGCCTGAGCCGTACCGGCAAACACCAGCAGGGCAACGGCGGAACACAGGGTCAGAAAGGCGTTTCGCATGGCGGCACCTCCCTATTGGTCCTCTGTTATTGACCCTAGAGGGGGGGGTGAGGGGTGTCAAATCGGCGAAGCGTCGCGTCTGCCGCGGGCGTTACGATGCCCGGCCGGCTCCCATCCGGCGGATGGCTCGCCTTGGCGAGAAACCGCCTCGCGCTCGGCCAGCCGGGTCTGCTCGCGTCGCCAGGTGGCCGGGGGCAGGCCGGTTTCCCGACGGAAGGCGCGGCTGAACGCGGCCTCCGACTCGTAGCCGACCTCCAGGGCGACCGCGGCCACCGAGGCGCTCGATTGGCGGAGCAGCCCCGCGGCCACCTGCATGCGCCACTTGGCCAGGTAGTGCATCGGCGCATGGCCGGTGAAGCGCGCAAAGCGCTCGTGCAGAGCCGAGCGCGACAGGCCGATGCGGTCGGCGAGCTTGTCGATCGTCCAGGCATCGCCCGGCCGTTGATGCAGCAGCGCCAGGGCGCGGCCCACGTGGCGATCCCGGAGTCCGGCGAACCAGTTCGACTGCTCCTTCGACATCTCCTCGAGATAGCGACGCATCAGTTCGACGAACATGGCCTCGCTGAGCCGTTCGAGCAGCGCTTCGCCGCCGGGTCGCTTGTGAGTCGACTCCGACAGCGCAAAGCGGATGAAGTGGGCGATCCAGTCGTCATCGTCATCGGCCCTGGCACGCACATGCAACAGGTGAGGCAGACTGGCGAGCAGCGGGTTGAAGGGGTTCGCATCACAGCCGAAGAAGCCGCATACCAGGGTCGCACCGTGCCGCTCGCGCCCGCGGTCCAGACGCGACATCAGCAGCGACTCGCCCTGCCGGCTGGCCAGGAACGGCAGCTGCTCCGGCCGCGGCAACCCATAGGGGCTCAGGTCCACCGTCCCGCGCATGCCCGGTTCGCTCGACATGACGTGCGGGTCGCCCCGCGGGAAGATCACCACGTCACCCTCGCGCAGGGCCACCGGCGACGCGCCGATCACCGAGGCCCAGCACTCCCCCTGGGTGACGACATGGTAGGCCATCACGTGCTCGACCCCCGGCATGATCAACGTGGCGATCTCGGCTGCCGGGGGCGACTCACTCACCCAGCGAGCACTGCCCTCGACGTGATAGAACACCGCCCCTCGCAAGCGGACGCTGCGCAGCACCTGAGACAAGGTGTCCTGGCTCATATCCGCCTCGCGGGTGGTGGAGAAGGGGCATGCCGCCCTGCCTGAACCAGTATTACGGACGTTCCCCCCGGCCGCCACGACAAACCGGATTCCCGGTCAAGTGTCGAGGAGTTCCGGTCAGTCAGTCCGACGCTCGGCTCTCCATACTGCACTTCGCAGCATCACTTCCCCATCCGTTGCGAGCATGAACGACAAGGAGAACAACCATGCAACACCTGACCTATCAGACCCTCGACGGGAGCCGCGCCGCGCTGTCGCCCGACGAACTCGACGCCTTCGCCCAGGGTATTCGTGGCGGGGTACTCACCGCCGCCGATGCAGACTACGAGCCGGCACGTCGCGTCTGGAACGGCATGGTCGACCGCCACCCGGCGCTCATCGCCCGGTGCCTCGGAGCCCAGGATGTGCGCCATGCGGTCGACTTCGCCCGCACCCACCGCATGCTGCTGAGCGTGCGCGGTGGCGGCCACCACATCGCCGGCAATGCCGTCGCCGACGGCGCCCTGATGATCGACCTGTCGCTCATGCGCACCGTGCGCGTCGACCCGGAGCAGCGCACGGCACGTGTCGGTGCCGGCGCGCTGCTCGGCGACCTCGACCACGAGGCCCAGGCCTTCGGGCTGGCGACGCCGCTCGGGATCAATTCGACCACCGGGGTGGCCGGTCTGTGCCTGGGCGGCGGCTTCGGCTGGCTGACCCGCAAGTACGGCATGACCATCGACAACCTGCTCTCCGCCGACGTGGTGACCGCCGACGGCCAACTGCGGGTCGTCTCGGCCACCGAGGAGCCCGAGCTGTTCTGGGCGATTCGCGGCGGCGGCGGCAACTTCGGCGTGGTGACCTCCTTCGAGTTCCAGCTCCACCCCGTGGGGCCCCAGGTCTACGCCGGCCTGGTCGTCTATCCCTTCGCCCAGGCGCGACAGGTATTGCAGGCCTGGCGCGACTTCGCCGCTGGCGCCCCCCGGGAACTCAGCGTCTGGACGGTACTGCGCCAGGCCCCGCCCCTGCCCTTCCTGCCCGAATCGATCCATGGCAAGGAGGTCGTGGTCTTCGCGCTGGTCCACAACGGCGACCCCGGCGAGGGCGAACGCCTGGCGGCCAGGGTGCTCGAATTCGGCGAGCCGGTCGGCAGCATGCTCGGCACCCAGCCCTACGCCGGCTTCCAGACCGCCTTCGACCCGTTGCTGGCTCCCGGTGCGCGCAACTACTGGAAGTCCCACAATTTCGCCGAGATCACCGATGAACTGATCGACGCGGTGATCCACGGCGCCTCGACCCTGCCCGGCCCCGAGTGCGAGGCCTTCATCGCCCAGCTCGGCGGCGCAATGGGCGAGGTCGCGGAGACGGACACCGCCTACGCCGGGCGCGACGCCAACTTCGTGATGAACGTCCACGGCCGGTGGCAGGATGCCGCCGACGATGACAAGGTGCGCGACTGGGCCCGCGGGGTCTTCCGCGATACCACACCGTTCGCCACCGGTGGCGGCTACGTCAACTTCCTGACCGAGGACGAAGGCAACCGCGTCGACAGCGCCTATGCCCGGAACTACGCCAGGCTGCAACAGCTCAAGCAGCGCTTCGACCCCGACAACCTGTTCCGCCTGAATCCCAACATCGCCCCCGCGGCACTGGCCAGGACGGCCTGACCCGGGCCCGCCCCCACGGGGCGGGCCCTCTCATCCACCGCCATCCCGGCCTATGCTCAGGGACAGGATCCACGATGCAGGTTCCGGCGATGCGAACTCCTCGACGACTGTGGCTCGCGGCCCTGTGCTGCAGCGCCCTGATGACCGCCGGCCACACCGGTGCCGGGAATGCCACGCCGCCGCCCGATTCCCCGCTGGCGGCCTATGTCGCGACCCCCGACGACAGCTTCGCCTGGCGGGTGGAGCGGCAGGCCCGGGTGCTCGGCACCGACACCACCCTGATACGGCTGGTCTCCCAGCGCTGGCGCGACACGGAGTGGCGGCACCAGCTATGGCTCATCGACCCCACCGGGGGTCGGGGGGCCCCCCAGGCCCTGCTGTTCATCGGCAGCGGCACCTGGCCCCGCGAGGGCGAACCGTCCCACGACCCGCCCCGGGAAGCGCCCCTGTTCGTCGCCCTGGCGCGGGCACTCGATACCCCGGTGGCGGTGCTGCGCCAGGTGCCCTTCCAACCGCTGTTCGACGGCCTGAGCGAGGACGCCCTGATCGCGCTCACCTTCTCGCGCTTCCTGGAGGATCCCGACGACAGCCACTGGCCGCTGCTGCTACCCATGGTCAACAGCGCCGTGCGCGCCATGGATGCGCTGCAGGCGCTCAGCCACGGCTGGGAACAACCCATCGAGGCCTTCACCGTCACCGGCGCCTCCAAGCGCGGCTGGACCACCTGGCTGACGGCGGCGGTGGACGCGCGCGTCACGGCACTGGCCCCGATGGTCTTCGACATCCTCGACATGGAGCCCCAGCTCGACCACCAGCGCGCGGTGTGGGGCGAACTCTCGCCGCAACTGGCCGACTACACCGAGCGAGGCCTCGACCGGCAGCTGGCCAGCGAGGCCGGCCGCCGCCTCCAGGCGCTGGTGGATCCCTACCACTATCGCGACGCCCTCACCCAGCCCAAGCTGCTGGTGCTCGCCACCAACGACGCCTACTGGCCGGTCGATGCCCTGAACCTCTACTGGACGGCGCTGCCCCAGCCCCGCTACGTGCTCTACCTGCCCAACCAGGGCCACCGGGCCCGCGACGTCGGCCGGCTGGTGCCGACCTTGAGCGCCCTCCACCGGCACGTGGCCCGGGGCCAACCACTACCCGACCTGCAGTGGGACTATCACCACGATGGGGACGACGTCACGCTGCGGGTCACCACGATTCCCGCCCCCGCCCAGGCCCGGGCCTGGGTCGCCCGGGCGCCCGAACGCGACTTCCGCGAGGCGCGCTGGGAGCCCCGGCCGATGCAGCCGGACGGCGAGGCCTTCACGATCACCCTGCCGCGGCCGGACGAGGGCTATGTCGCGCTGTTCGGCGAACTGGAGTTCGCCCAGGACGAAGGCGGCCCCATGACGCTGTCGACCACGGTGCAGGTCGTCGCCGGTGGGGAGGGACCATCCCCCTGAGCAGGAGACCCCATCAGCTCCCTCCCAGCGGTGCCAGCAACTCATGGAAGAAATGCCGTGCGAGCGTCGGCTCCAGCCAGAACATGACGACCACGCCCCAGGCCCCGCCCCACAGGTGAGCGCTGTGGTTGATGTTGTCGCCGCCGCGACGCTGGGCATGGACGGAGTAGGCCACATAGATTCCGGCGAAGACGATCGCCGGCACCGGCACGAAGAACACGAACAGCAGCGACCAGGGCCGCAGCAGGATATAGGCGAACAGCAGGGCGGAGACCGCCCCCGACGCCCCCAGGCTGCGGAAGCGGGGGTTGCGCCGCTGACGCAGGTGGGTCGGCAGGATCGCCACCAGCAGGCCGGAGAGATAGAACAGCACGAACCCCAGCGACCCGACACGCGGCGTCAGCACCAGCTCCATCACCGTCCCGAAGAAGTAGAGGGTGATCATGTTGAAGAGCAGGTGCGTGCCGTTGGAGTGGATGAGGCCGTGGCCGAGCAGCCGCCACCACTGCCCCTTCGCGACCCCGGGCGGCCAGTAGATCAGGGCATCGAACAGGCGCGGCGAGCGCCAGGCCAGCAGGCTCACCGCGGTGGTGACGGCGATCAGTATCAGGGTCATGCTCATCGATGGAGACTAGCGCCACTCATGCAGCCGCCAGTCGTTGTCGGTGAGCGGCACGCCCCCCTTGGGGGTGACCCGCACGGTATCGCTCAGGCCGATGCCCCACTCGCCCGGCAGGCGCAGGCAGAGCGGCAGGTGGAAGACCATGTCGGCCATGAACTCGCGTCCCTGGCCCCTGGCGATATAGCCGGTGCCCTCGACCCAGCTCGGCGGGAACTGGGCCCCCACCGCATAGCCGAATACCCCGGAGAAGAAGACCCGGTCCGAGTGGGGCGCGAGCACCGCCTCGGCGGCCCGGGCGGCGGCGTCAAAGGTATTGCCCGGGCGCATCTCGGCAATCAGCGCCTCGAACAGCGCCCGACAGACGTCACGGAGCGCCTGCATCTCGTCGCTCGCCCGGCCGGCCACGGCGGTCCGCATCATCGGCGCGGTATAGCGCTGGAAGGCGGAGCCGAACTCGAGGAACACCGGCTCGTCCTCGCCGATCACGTTGCGCTTGTGGTTGACGTGGATGACGCTGATGCGCCGGCCGGCGGTGACGATGGGTTGCAGGCTCATGAACTCCCCGCCCGCGGCCAGCATCGCCCGGGCCCCCTCGGCCGCCACCTCGTCGTCGGTGACCCCGGGGGCGATCACCGCCATGGCCGAGCGCAGGCCCAGGGACGTGATCCGCGCGCTCTCGCGCAGGCAGTCGAGCTCCGCCGGGCTCTTCACGATGCGCAGGCGATCGAGCAGCGCGCCGCCGTCGTCGCGGAAGCGCTCGACGCCGAGGCGCGCCTGCAGTTCGCGGATCACCCCAAAGCGCAGGCCGGCGCCGAAGGCATCCACCCCGACGCTATGATACGGCGCCAGGGTCTCGGCCAGCGGTTCGATCACCTCCTCGACGCCCTCCCAGCGGTAACCGAGGATCTCATCGACCGTTGCCGTCACCACCGCCGGGCCGGTCTCGATGGAGGGGACCTGGAGCACCAGGTGGTCGGCGGAGACGACCAGGCAGGTATGCACCGAGACCTCGAAGGTGTGGTAGCCGGTCAGGTAGAAGATATCGGCGGGATCGGTCAGCAGCAGCGCCTCGATACCCGTCCCCTGCATCGCGGCACGTGTCCGGGCCAGGCGTGCCGCGAACTCCGCTGGCGCAAAGGGTAGCTCGCTGGCCGCGAGCCGTTCGGCGAGGGCGTGGCGATAGGCGTGATGATCCATGACACACTCCGGCAGCGGGAACACGGTCTGTCCCGGGGAACGCCCCCGGAAGCTATCGCCAGTGTAGCCATGACCCGCAGCAGGCTGCCCGGACGCGGCACAAAATATCCCTGTTCGGGTCCGGTGCGGTTTCGTAGAATCCAGCCTCGTGTTAGACGCAACAGGACAACGATATGGGTAGGGCCTTCCAGAACCGCAAGGAATCCATGGCCAAGACGGCCGCCGCCAAGACCAAGGTGTACAGCAAGTACGGCCGCGAGATCTATGTGGTCGCCAAGCAGGGGGGCACCGATCCCGCCGGCAACCTGAGCCTGCGCGGCCTGATCGAGCGCGCCAAGAAGGACCAGGTGCCCAGCCACGTGATCGACAAGGCGCTGGACAAGGCCAGCGGTGTCGGTGGCGAGGACTTCTCCCCGGCCCGCTACGAGGGCTTCGGGCCCGGCAACTGCATGGTCATCGTCGACTGCCTGACCGACAACCCCAACCGCACCTTCGGCGACGTGCGCGCCTGCTTCAACAAGGCCAAGAGCAAGCTCGGCACGCCGGGCAGCGTCAGCCACATGTTCGACCACTGCGCCATCCTCGCCTTTGCCGGCAGCGACGAGGAAGCCGTCCTCGAGGCGCTGATGGAGGCCGATGTCGACGTGACCGACATCGAGAACGAGGACGGCCGCATCACCGTCTTCGCTCCCCATACCGAATACGCCAAGGCCAAGCAGGCGCTGCTCGACGCCTTCGGCGAGCTCGACTTCGAGGTCGACGAGATCCAGTTCGTGCCCCAGACCATGACCCCGGTCGAGGGCGACGACGTGGCCCTGTTCGAGAAGCTGCTCGACACCCTCAACGACCTCGACGACGTGCAGAACGTCTTCCACAACGCCGAACTGGCCGAGTAGCCTCTCACCACGCCCCCCTGCCGCCGCCCCCGGAGGGCGGCGGCGGTAAACGCCTCTCTCGCGCCGGGCCGCGTCACGGCCGCGCCAGGCCCGCCTCCTCGCTCAGGAAGGCATCGATCCCCGCCGAGTAATCCGGCTCGCTGTCGACGAAACCGGTGTTGTGGCCGCCGCGGATCTCCAGCAGCCGCTTGGGCTCGCCGGCCGCCGCATATACCAGCTGGCCCTCGACGAAGGGGATGATCTCGTCCTCGCGGCTGTGGATCACCAACAGCGGCGCCTCGAGGCGGGTCACATAGGTCTCGGTGTCATAATCGAAGCGCACCAGCCAGCGCACCGGCAGGAAAGGGTAGAGGCGCTGCCCGAGCTTGGGCACCGAGCGGAATGGCGATTCCAGGATCACCGCTCCCGGCGGACTCTCGCCGGCCAGGGCACTGGCCAGCTCCGCCGCCACCGCGGCCCCCAGCGAGCGGCCGAACAGCACGATCTTCCCGGGCGGGACCTCGATCTCTTCCACCAGCCAGCGCCAGCCGGCACGGGCATCCAGTGCCGTGCCTGCCTCCGAGGGGCTCCCCTCACTGCGCCCGTAGCCACGGTAGTCGAGGATCAGCACCGAGAGTCCCAGCCGATGGAACTGCGCGATCGACGCCAGCCGGTGGGAGATATTGCCGGCATTGCCGTGGAAGAACAGCAGGCTGGCACGGGGCTCGTCCACCGGTATCCACCAGGCGTCGAGACTCAGCCCATCCTCGGTCTCGAGTGTCACCGGGTCCCAGGCCAGCCCGCGGTCTGCCGGGGTGCCGACATGCTCGCGCCCCATGTGCGGCAGGTAGAGCAGGCGGCTCTGGAAGCCCCAGGCCAGCGACACCACCAGGGCATAGACCAGCATCAGCCCGACGAGAAAACGCAGCACCATGAGACCTCCGTGATCCAGGGGCCCTGCGGCCCCGGCCCAGTCACACTCAGGCGACGGCCAGGACGAAGCGCAGGCCCAGCCAGCCGGCCACGACCAGCGAGAAGAGTGCCGCCTGCCCCAGCAGCGGATTGAGCGCGGCGCCGTCGCAGCGCCATAGTCGCCGGTTCAAGCCCAGCGCCGCCACGACGGTGGCGCCCCAGGCCGCCCAGGTCCACGCCGGCAGGTGCAGGGGCAGGCTGGGCAGCAGCGGCCCCAGTGTCAGGGTAGCGAACAGCAGGCGGGATCTCCGCTCGCCCAGCCGGACCGCCAGGGTGACCTTGCCGGCCCGGGCATCGGTATGGCGGTCGCGCAGGTTGTTGACGACCAGGATGGCCGCCACCGGCAGGCCCATCAGTACCGCGGCGAGGTAGGCCTGGGCGGGAATCGGGCTCTGCTGGGCGAGCAGGCTGCCCAGCACCGCCACCGGCCCGAAGAACAGCCAGACCGCGGCCTCCCCGAGCCCCCGGTTGGCGTAGGGTCGAGGGCCGCCGCTGTAGCCGAGCACACCGAGCAGCGACAGCCCGCCCAGCACCCACAGCAGCCAATGGCCGAAGAGCGCCAGCCACAGCCCCGTCGCCACCGCGATGCCGAGCGTCAATGCCAGCCCGGCACGCAACTCGCCGGCCCCCAGCAAGCCGGCCTGGAGCGCCCGGGTCGGCCCCAGGCGGTCCGGCCGATCCACGCCGGCGAGACCATCGAAGAGATCATTGGCCAGGTTCACCGCCAGCTGCAGCGCCACGGCACACAGCAGGCAAAGGATCGCCGTCAGCCAGGAGAAGTGACCGGGCACCACCAGCGCCTGCCCCAGCAGCACGGGACCCAATGCCGCCGGCAGGGTGCGGGGGCGTAACGTCTGCCACCAGATTGTCGTCTTGCTCATCGCATGATCATCCCTGACGTCATGGATGCCGTTCGCCGGCACCCCGAGACATGGGTCATACTGTGTTGGCAGCAGGAGGCCGCGCAAGGAGGCAGAATGTCCGCAGAGTGGTTGTCACAGGTCGTACTCCCCTGGGTGCTGGCCGGCGTCATGATGGCCATGGGCCTCAACCTGACCGGGGCCGACTTCGCCCGCACCTGGCACCATCCCCGCCGCGTACTGCTCGGCACCAGCCTGCAGATGCTGGCGCTGCCGCTGCTGGCCTGGGGGCTGGTGCTGCTGTTGCCCCTGCCGCCGCTGGCGGCCGCCGGGCTGCTGCTGGTGGCCCTGGTGCCGGGCGGCGCGACCTCGAACATGTTCAGCTACCTGGTCCAGGGCGACCTGGCCCTCTCGGTCAGCCTGACCGCCATCGCCGCGGTGCTGGCCCCCTTCACCCTGCCGATGATCATGGACTGGAACCTGGAACTCCTCGGGCTGACCGCCCGGGGCTTCTCGCTCCCCTACTGGCACACCGTGGGCCAGCTGCTGCTGGTGACCCTGCTGCCGGTGCTGGCCGGCATGCTGCTGCGCCGGTCACTGCCCGTCCGTTGGCTCGCGTGGCTGCTGCCCAAGGTGAAGGTCTTCACCGGGGTGGCGATGATCGCGGTGGTGGCCGCACTGTTCGTCAGCCATGCCGAGCGGCTGCCGGCCCTGCTCAGCCTCGAGACCCTGGCGGTGCTGCTGCTGTGCATACTGGGCATGGCGCTGGGCCGGCAGCTCGCACGACGCCTGCGCCTGCCCCACGCCAGCGTGCGTACCATCACCGTGGAGGTCGGCGTCCAGAACGCCGGCGTGGCGATGATGGTGGCCTTCGTGATCCTGCAGCAGCCGGCCATCGGCCTGGTGCCGCTGCTCTATGGGCTGCTGATGAACGTGCCGGTGTTCCTGTGGATGTTCGCTTGCCTGTGGCGTGACCGGCAGCCGGTGGCCGCTGCGGAGCGACTCTAGGCTCGTCCCGGCCGTCGCCGAAAGCGCCGGGGCCAGTCGCTGAGGCGCCGAGGCGCCGGGAGGCGGCAGCGTTCAAGGCTGGCCGATAAAGGCCCGATAGGCCTCCCAGGCGTCCTCCACACCGGCCTCCAGGAAGCGGGCGCCGTGCTCGATGCTGGCCAGCGACGGATCCGAGCCCATGCGGCCATCCGGGAAGCGGCGGCGGAACTCATCGGCATCGCACTGGGCGCTGCCCTTCGGGGCGATCTGCGGCGACATCGGTACCTGCTTCACCGCCTCCGGCCTGGCGAACCAGGAGAGCGACACCTCCGAGGGCGTGGCATGACCGCCCTCGGCATCGCCGTACAGCGACTCGGCCAGTTCGCGTCCCCGCCGCCCGGCGAACCAGTTGAACAGGGCCAGCTCGAGCACGCCACTCCGCCCCTGCAGGCTGCGCTCCGAATAGACCTCGGCGAAGGCCGCGTTCACGGTGGCGATGTTGCCGCCATGGCCGTTGAGGAAGAACACATGGGTGAAGCCGTGGCGCGCCAGCGAGACGACAGTATCGCGCAGCACCGCGATCAGGGTGCTCGGCCGCAGGGTGATGCTCCCCGGGAAGGCCAGGTGGTGCTGCGCCATGCCGATGCTCTGGGTCGGCCCCACCAGCACATCATGCCGCTCGCCCAGCGCCCAAGCGATCGCCTCGGGACAGATCGCGTCGGTGCCCACCAGGCCGTTTGGCCCGTGCTGTTCGGTCGAGCCGATGGGCACGATGATGCCCGTCGCGCGTTGGAGATAGGCTTCCACCTCCGGCCAGGTGGCGTGTTGCAGTCTCATGGGGCGGCTCCTCGATTGTCCGTCAAGCGATCCACCGATGATGCCAGATAGACGGACGACGTGCCGGATGCCGGCACGATGGCACTATTCTGGAGCCTTCTCGTCCGGAGAGTCACGGTACTCCATGCGTGACCAGAGGGGCCCCCGCAGGAGATCACACCCCTGCTGGCGCAGGTAGTCGGCCTGCTCCCGGGTCGCCACGCCACCGGCGATGACCTGCTTCCCCAGCTGGTGAGCCATGCCGATCATCGACCGGATGATCGCCTGATGGTGGGGGGTGTCGAGGCAACCGGCGATGAACGGCTTGTGGATCTTGATGGTATCGATCGGGAAACGGTTGAGGTGCCCGAGAATCGAGTGTCCGCTGCCGAACTCGTCGACGGCCAGCCGCACACCGAGTGCCTTGAGCCGCTCGAGCATGGCGGCGGCACGCTGGGGGGCACGCATCAGGCCGCTCTCGCTCAGCTCGAGCTCGAGCATCTCGCTTGGCAAGCCGCTGTGGCCCAGGAGCTCCCCGACCCGGTCGATGATCTCGCCATCCAGCAGCTCGGCGGTCGAGACCTGTACCGCCACCCGCAGGTCGATGCCCGCCTCGATCCAGGCCTTGGCATGGCGACACGCCCTCGCCAGCACCCACTGGCCGATGATGGCCGCCTGGCCTGCCTCCTCGGCGACCGACATCCAGCGCGCGGATTCCAGCGTGCCGAACCGGCTCGACTGCCAGCGCGGCTGTGCCGAGATCGCCACGACCTGGCCGCTGCGTGCACACAGCGTAGGCAGGTAGTAGAGCTCCAGCTCGCCGAGCGGCAGGGCCTCGCGGAGTTCACTGCGCAGGGCGAGGCGATCGAAGTCGTCGTCGCGCAACTCGGCGGTGAACACATGGTAGCGGCGACGACCGAGACGCTGGGCATGGCGCCGGGCGCGATTAGCATGACGCATCAGTTCGTTCACCGTACGCCCATGCTCGGGAAACAGACTGATGCCGATACAGCAACTCGCGACCACCTTGTGGCCACCCAACTCGACGGGCTTGCAGGTCCAGTCGAGCAGGCGCTCGACGACCTTCAACACCGCGTCCGGCGGCTCGAGGCCCGGCAGCACCGCCATCATCTCATCGCTGCCGAGGCGACTGACGACCCCGCTGCCGCCCAGGCAGCGCTTGATGCGCTGGGCGGTCTCGTGCAGGTAGTAATCGCCCATCTCCAGGCCCAGTGACTCGTTGATCGCCTTGAGCTGGTCGATGTCGATATGCAGCACGGCCACCCTCCCCCCCTGGCGGGGAGGATCGGCGATGAGCTCCGCCAACCATTGCTGGGCATGCCTGCGGTTCGTCAGGCCGGTCACCCCATCGTGAAGGGCATGGTCGGCCAACTCCAGCAGCATCTCGCCGCACAGCTGCTGCACCGCGGCCAGGTTCTGCTCGGCCTGCCGTCGGGAGGCGCGTTCGTGGTGGAGCGCCAGGACCTGCTGCTGCAGGCGGGAGACCTCGCGCAGCCGCTGCCGCGACTCCAGCCGGCTGTAGTGCTCGGCCGGCAAGACTTGGGAGTGATGATCGCAGATGGCGTCGAAGGCCGCCTGATCCTCGGACCGATCGAAATGCTGCAGGGCATAGCCGCACAGCAGGGTCAGCGGCAGGCGATGGCAGGCCGCATGCCAGAGCGCCTCCAGTTGCACCGCCGCCGCCGCGTTGCCCCGGGCACACAGCAGGTCGACCAACTCCCCGAAGGCGCGGGTAGGCGCGGCGCCGGCGGCCTCGATGCCGGCAAGCAGGTGGCGCTCGAACAGCGCCTCGACCGGCATGCCGTCGCGCATGATGGTCTCGAGCATGAGGTCGGCGTCATGTGCCACGAGTTGCCCGCTTGCCATGGCCGCGACGGTATCCAGGCCACCGGCTTCCAGCCGCTGCAGCACGGCCGCCAGGTGGGGGGGCGTCAACAGCACCAGCAGGCGTTCACCGGCGTCGGCCCCGGCCCGCAGGTAGTCGGCCACGACGTCGGCAAGGAAGGTCTCGTCCGCGTAGAACTGGACGACATGATCGTGAGGCTGGCACTGGGTCGCGACTTGCATGAGGCACTCTTATCCACGGTGGCAAAACCCGCGCGATCAATCCAGCCGCCCTGTATGGGTGCTCACCATGCGACCTCGACCGATGCCAATGCGGGTTCGTTGCGACCTTCGTCAATAGCACGACCGCCTCGCCGGCGTCAAAAGCTGAATCGAGAATGCAATTTAACTTGATGATTCATGGCTCTCGGTCGGCCGGGATAACCGCCCACCCCACCGGCATGTCCACGGCTGCCCCCTTCCGGCGGGCGCTCGCCCGGGGGGCACCGCGAAGAGAAGGGGGCACTCGCCCCCTTCTCCGGTTGTTGCATGACGTCATGGGCGTGATGGACTCAGGTGGCCTTCTTGTCCTCGTGATGGGTCAGCGCGAACAGCGACCAGGCGGCATCGCCGCCCACCAGCAGCCCCACGATGACGCTGTTCCACATCGCCAGCGTGACGCTGGCATACCCGAGCAGGAAGGGTGCGGCGATCCGCGCGGCCCCCAGGGCGAGCAGGATCCACTCTTCCCACACTTGGGTCTTTCTGAGCACGGCGACGGCAAACACGATCACCGCAACGCCGATCAGCACCGGAACCCACATCACCATCCCGGCGTCGGCCGTGGCATGCCCGAAGGCGAAGGGAGACGCCACCAACCAGGCACCGAACAACAACATCAGCCAATCACGCCAATGCTCCTTGATCTGCAAGGGTCTCATCTTGCCTACCTCCCAACCGATCACGCGGTTGACATCATCACGCGGCAGTCCGGGGGACTGCGCAATTGTCATGGGGACGACCGCACGATTTTCAATCCCCCGTGGTAGATGCCCCCTCACCTGCCCGCTTGGGCCATGACGACATCGAGCCCGGCGGCAGCCGGATGGGCAAGCCCAAGGAGATTCACGAGCCGAAGGCGACACACCGGCTCGCTGCCGGAGCCGGTGTGTCAAGGCTCACTCGGCGATGACGCTCAGCCGGTAGTTGCCGCCTCCGCCGTTGCCGTAGGTGCGGGCGATCGCCCGGTAGTCACCGACCTCGAGATGCGCCTGGATGCTCGCAGCGAAGCCCTCGCCACCATCGTCGTCGCTGAGGACGGTGCCATTCCCCTCCAGCTCGAGATAGGCATCCAGCTCGCCACCGTTAGACAGCTCGTCGGCGTCACGCATGCTGGCCTTGAGCTCGAACAGGCCGCTGCCGCCCTGGCTGTAGCTGCGGGCGGTGACGGTATAGCGGCCCGGGGCCAGGTGCTGGTGGAGACGGGCGTCGGTACCACCACCGCCATCATCATCGCTGACCGATACGCCGTCGCCGTGCAGTTCCAGGAAGGCATCGAATTCCGACGACCGCATGTCGAGGGTGACGGTGGCGGCGCTCTCCAGGACCAGCTCGTACTCCAGTCCCTGGCCACTGAACCAGCCATGCAACGACTCATCGTGACTCAGCTCGCCGCCATTGCGCAGGGTATCGGCATTGGGCAGCTCGCGGGGCTCCACCGCGAGGGTGTACAGACCGCTGCCTTCGCCATAGCTGGAGCGCGCCGTCAACCGGTACTCCCCGGGCTCGAGGAAGTCGGCGAGGCGCGCATCCAGGTCGCCGGCACCGTCGTCGTCTTCGCGCCGGTAGCCGTTCGGCCCCTCCAGCTCCAGATAGGCATCGAGGTCACTGGAACGCATCTCGATCTGATAGAGGCCGGTCTCCTCGATGGTCAGGGTGTAGGTGTCAGGAGCATCCTGCAGCCAGCCGTCGTGGCGCGACGGCACCGCCAGGGCGCTGACGTCGTCGAGCTCGAGACGCCGGCTGGTGACCTCGAAGGGCCCGTAGCTGTGGGCGTCGTTGCCGCTGACCACCAGGGTGTAGTCGCCGCTGTCGGCGATGCGGTGGCGCAGCGTGGGGGCCGTCTTGAGCAGTTGTTCCTGATCGTCGTAGAGCGCCAGGACGCCCTGCAGGGCCCCGCCCAGCGCGATCTCGACCAGGGTGTCTGCCTCGAGCGGCAGCACGTAGCGCGCGAAGCGGCTGCCATCCTTGCCGTTGAGCTCGCTCTGCGAGGTGATCTCGCCGCGCTGACGCTCCCCCAGCTGCAGCGACGCCTCGGCGGCGGCGGAGGGGGCATCATCGCCCGGTGACGGGGCATTCAGTTGCCAACCGGCGAGTGCGCCGATGGCGAGACCGCCCAGGGCGGTCAGGATCAGAGGGGAAGTGGCAGAGGCCATGGAAGCGTCCTTGTTCGATGGCAAGCATCGTTGAGGTTGGATGAGTGCCCGTGATGCCAACCCGATGCGACGGCTCCGGCGTCACGCGACCCCGATATTATATTAGGCCTTTGCGCCGGCATGACGAAAATCATCCCCTGATTTCCGAGCACCTGCGGTAGCCGTCGTCTGGAAGGTCGACACGCGAAGGTCGATCAAGGCAAAACCAGTCGCCATTCGTCCTCTTGATGACCGGGGCTGCCCTGGCGCCCTGAGACCGAGACAGACAGGGACATCCGCTATCGACGTCGCGCAAGAGCCTCATCCCCACGCTGGCCCTTCGCGGTCGACCTGGGCCGATAGATGCCTGCAGCGGCGAACCCGGCCATCCTTGCATACCTTTCGCTCTGGGCATCGTCCTAGGAGAAACCGGCATTGGCTTACCGCCCACGGCTTGCGTAGCTTATCAATGATAATTTTCGGTGCTTTCATGAATGTGACCAGAGAGGTCTGCCATCCCTTATGCCTCCTACTACTATCTTTGATCTTCCTACGCCCAGCCTGATTCTCGATCGTGCGAAACTCGTGCGAAACCTCAGGCGAATGGCCGATACGGCCAGGAGAAAAGGTGTGCAGCTTCGCCCGCACCTGAAGACGGCTAAATCCATCGATGTGGCCCGGCTGGCCATTGAAGGCCAATCGGGTGGCATCGCCGTATCAACTCTGAAGGAAGCCGAGTATTTCGCCAGTCAAGGTATCAAGGATATCCAGTATGCAGTCTGCATTATCCCGGACCAGCTGGAACGGGTCGCCAGCATTCAGCAACTTGGTTCACGCATCACCCTGATCACCGACAGCGTCGAGGTCACCCGAGCGATCTGCTCGAGGAGTCGAGAGCTCGACGAGACATTCCTGGTCCAGGTCGAACTCGATTGTGGCGAAGGGCGTTCGGGGGTCTTTCCCAACAGCGAAGAGCTCATCGAGATCGTCCGCCTTGCCCATGAGGCCTCTCATGTACGCTTTGCCGGCGTCATGACCCATGCCGGCCATTCCTACCAGTGTCGCTCGATTGCCGAGATCGAGGAGGTCGCCGAGGCGGAGCGCGCTACCGCGGTCATGGCAGCCGAACGAATCCGTGACCATGGCATCCCCTGCACCACGGTCAGTATCGGATCCACCCCGACGGTGCTCTATGCTCGCTCGCTGGATGGCGTGACGGAAGTACGCCCGGGGGTCTACATGTTCGGCGACATGTTCCAGGCACAGATCAACTCCTGCAGTGTTGATGATCTCGCCATTTCGGTGATCGCGGAAGTCAGCAGCCACAATGCCGCCATGAACCGACTGCTGGTCAATGCAGGAGCACTGGCACTGTCGAAGGACCGCAGTACCGAGAACATGCCCAATGACGTCGGCTTTGGACTGGTAACAGAGGCAGACGGACGACCATTCAAGGCGCCGATGAAGGTCGCAAGGGTTTATCAGGAGCACGGACAGATTCCGTTGTTTGGTGGGATGTCATGTGAGGCGCTTCCCGTGGGAACACGGCTGCGCATCTACCCCAACCATGTCTGCATGACGGCCGCCATGTACGACCAGTATCACCTGGTCGACAGCGACCAGGGCGACGGATGCGAGGTGATCGCCACCTGGCCGCGAATCAACGGCTGGTGAAGGCTGTTTCAGGAGGGAGCCTGGGCCCCTCCTGAACCAGGAGGGGCCGTCGGTGCGTCAGTAATCCACCGCCACGCCGTGGCCATGCTCCTTCGCCAGGCGTACGGCGAGTGCTGCCACCACCAGGTCCTGCAGCGCCACACCGGTGCCGTCGAAGATCGTGACCTCATCGGCATCACGTCGGCCGTCGCACTGCCCTTCGATGACCTGGCCGATGCTGCCGCGAAGGCTCTCCGTGGTAATCCAGCCGCGGGCATAGGCATGCTGGAACTCGCCGATGGAGACGGCTTGCTCGGCCTCGTCCACGAACAGGGCGCTGGCAGCGACCAGTTCCGGATCCAGCTCCTGCTTGCCCCGGGTATCGCACCCCATGGCATTGATATGGGTCCCGGGCTTCACCCACCCCCTTTCCACCAGCGCCCGGCGCGAGGGCGTCGCCGTGATCAGGATGTCCGAGTGACGGGCAACGGCCTCAGGGTCCGGTTCTGCAACGCATTCCAGCCCTAGACCGACCACCAGCCTCCCGAAGGTCTCCAGGCTCTCCGCGGAAGGGCTCCAGGCATGGACCCGCACCAGATCCCGCACCGCCATCGAGGCCTTGAGCTGATACTCGGCCTGAACCCCGGTACCGATGAGCCCGACGACACTCGCCTCCTGGCGCGAGAGGTAACGGGTGGCGATGGCGCTCGCTGCCCCGGTCCTGATGCCGGTCAGGTAGTTGGCACTGACGAGCGCCGTCGCCCTCCCCGTTTCCGGGTCGAACAGTAGCGTCGAGGACTGGTGGTTGCCCAGGCCCTTCCCGGCATTGTGCGGCCAGTATCCGCCGGCCTTGAGCCCGAGAAGGGGGGCTTCCACGTCGCCACCGGCTTTTACGCCGTAGACCGCATCCCGGTATCCGATCTCTTCACGCACGACGGGATAGTTTCGTGCCTCCCCCCTCGCCATGGCGGCAAAGGTACGCTCCACCTCGAGGATGGCATCTTCGATGCTCACCAGCTCGCGGGCATGTGCTTCTGAAATCACCAGCATTCGAGATCCCCTTGTGGGTGTGCCTCAGCGCAACAGCGTCGGCAGGAAGGAAGAGAGAGCGGGGATGAACACCAGCATGATGACGACCCCGATCTCCGCCACCAGGAACGGGAGCACCGCCCGGAAGATGGGAAAAACCGGGCTCTCGGCGATTCGGCAGGCGACAAACAGGCAGACCCCCACGGGGGGCGTGATCAAGCCCAGGGTGAGCGGCAGGATCACGATCATGGCAAACTGCATCGGATCGATGTCCATCGAGGCCGTCACCGGCATCAGCATGGGCACGATCAACACGATCGCAGCTCCCGGCTCGAGGAAGGTCCCGATCAGCAGCAGGACGGCGACGAGGACCATGAGGAACAGGGTGGGATTGTCGGCAAACTGCAGCGCAAACCCCTGGACCCAGCCGCCGATCCCGCCGATGGTCAGGACATACGACACCACCGTCGCGGCCGCGATGATCAGGTAGATGGTGGCCGTGACCCGGGCGCTGCGCTTCAGCGCATCCCAGAGACTGGCGAGGTCCATGGTCTTGAAGACGAACCAGGAGATGATCAATGCATAGACGACGGCCACCCCACCCGCCTCGGTGGCGGTGAAGATGCCCCACAGCGTGCCCCCGACGATCAGGATCGGTAGCCCCATCACCAGCAGCCCGTCCCGCACCAGGGTGGCAACCTCGTGCCTTTCCACCTTGAAGCTGGACCGGGGAAGTCGCCCGCCGCGTGCCTGCCACCAGATCACCAGCCACATGACCCCGGCCAGCATCAGGCCGGGGACGATCCCGGCAACGAACAGGTCGATCACCGACTGGCGGGTCACGGCGGCATAGATGATCATGATCACGGACGGGGGCACGATGGGGCCGATGATGGACGAGGCGATCGTCACCGCCGCCGCATAGTTCTTGTCATACCCCTCCTCGGGCATGCCCTTGATGAATATCTGCCCGAGTGCGGCCGTATCGGCGACGGCGGCGCCGGAAATGCCGGCAAACAGCACCGACGATGAAACGTTGGTATAGGCCGTTCCACCAGGGACACCACGCGTGACCAGCCCCGCCAACCGGATCAGTCGGGTCGTGATGCCCCCCCGGTTCATGATCTCCCCGGCGAAGATATAGAACGGGGCGGCCAGCAGGACAAAGTTGTCCATGCCGGTGAACAGCCGCGTAGGCACCGTGATCAGGTTCAGGTCCAGGGCCCACAGGCCGACGGCGCCCGCGATGCCCAGGGCAAACACGATCGGAACACCGATGATCAACATGACAACAAAGGCGAGGGACATCGCGATCATGGCTGGTTCTCCTCGGCTTCTTCCCGGCGCAGGACATCCTCGGGCAGGACCATCAGGCACAGGACCTTGAGCAGCATCAGCGAGGCCCCTACGGGAATCGCCATGTAGGGCAGGGTCATCGGGATCCGCGTCGCGGGCGACATCTGCCGCATGTTGTTGATGGCGGCCGGGAAGCCCTCCCACATCAACAGCAGGCAAAAGCCGGCGATGCAGGTCAGCACGGAAAGATGAATCAGTCGGCGGAAGAAGGGCGAGCGCACGCTGGTGAACAGGCTGATCACCATGTGCTCCCCGCGGAACAGGGCGGCACTGCCGGCCAGCATGACCATCCAGGTGGTGGTGTAACGCATGGTCTCCTCGCTCCACGAGAGCGGGTCCACCAGCACATAGCGGAAGAACACCTGAGCCACATTCATCAGGATGATGCCAACCAGCAGAACGGCCGATATCGCCTCCGTGGCTTGGGTAACCCCCATGGCAAACTTGAATAGCCGGTGCTTCAAAGTGGATTTCTCCAGCGGATCTCGGCAAGCACTCGGGACGGCGGGCAAAACAGGCTTATCAATCATTATCGTCTTAACACCTGCTGCAACGTGAAAGAGCGGAAAGAGGCTGTCTTCTTCCCACTCTTTCAACCTATAGGGTCACGGGCCCACCGTCGTCTCATGATCCATAAAGGGCAGGCTCATAGGAGGCAGCAGTGTCCAGAAGCTCCTGCACCAGGCCCTCGCCGACCTGCTCCCTCAGGTATTCCAGCACCGGCTCTTGGGAGACTTCAGCGAAAGCGGCTTTCTCGGCCATCGTGGTCATGTGGATTTCGACCCCCTTTTCCCTGATCAGGTCGATATATCTCTTGGCCCCGGCAAGCTTCTGGGTATTCTCTATGCGTGCGGCCAGTGTCGCCGCTTCCAGCACTATCGCCTTCTCATCGTCACTCAGGGCGCTGAAGAAGTCATCGTTGATGATATAGGCGTGAATCCCGAGAATGTGCTCGTCGGTGGACATGTATTTCTGTACGTCCATCAAGTTGTAGTCGTAGTTCACCTGGGCGGGATTTTCCTGGCCATCGATGACGCCCTGCTTGGCTGCCATGATGATTTCCGAGCCTGGCATCGGCGTGGCTGCCGCCCCGAATGACTCGACGAAGCGAATGAAAACAGGGCTTTCCATGACACGCATCTTCAGCCCCCTGAGGTCCTCAGGCGTGCGAATCGGGCGTACATTGTTGGTGAAGTCGCGGAAGCCGTTCTCTCCCCATGACATGATACGGATACCCGTATCCTGTCGCATGTTCTCGGCCAGATTCTTGAAGAATGGGCTATCGAAGACGGCCCAGGCATGAGCGGAAGACTTGAACAGGTAGGGAACCGAAAGCACCTGGATATCATTGTAGAATCCTGCCAGTGCCCCGGTATCCACCAGGCAGACCTCGACCGCCCCCTGCTGCACCTGTTCCGCGCAAGCCCGCTCGGCACCGAGCTGTGCGCTCGGGAACAGCTGAACCGTGATGTCACCCTCGGTCTTGTACTCGACATGATCCTTGAAGGCGACCAGCGCATTCCACTCGGGATTGTCACCTTGCGGAGCATTCATGCCAAACTTGATGGTCTTTGCCATCACAGGACTTGCAGCCCCCAGCACCGCTGCGGTGACAGCGACTGCCATGGTCCACTTGAGACACTTGTTCATGCGATTCCCCTATACTTATTGTAGGAAGAGAAGTTTCCTTCTCAGACACACATACAGACTATTGGCAATATGGACTCTTGGCGAATGCAAAGACATGATAGTCCGATGCCGGTGGCGTATAGACTCCTTCTTTCAGGCATAGACTCCTTCTCTCAGGATAGTGCAACGGAAAAGGCTCCCTGCAGGTAGACAGCACTTTCCCTGATCATGGTCAAAACAATCAGCATTTCTGATAAAGAAAACGCTGGACATTTCCGCGACGGATTCAGTCGGGCAGCGTCCAATCGACCCGGGAGTCAACGGGAAAGGCGGGGCGGGGCAGGTGCCTGAAGTCGAAGCGTGAGAGGATCGGCGACGTCAGCCCCGGCGTGTCGACCTCGATCACCTGGTCGGCGGAGAAGAATTCATCGAAGCCGGCTCGGAAGTGGCCTCGTGACTTCACCACCACCGCCCGCGCCCGGGCAATGTCCAGTCCCATCATCTCCAGAAAGACCGGGTCGGCGCATTGCGTGCGGATCGATATCACGACCACCTGGATACCACCGAGCTCCAGGAGCGCCGACGGCCCCAGGTTCATGTGCCGCCCCGCGTAGAAGCCGCGCCTCCCGACGCAATCCCCATCCTTGAGGCAGGCCACTCTGGCCATCGCCTCGAATCGGCGTGAGAATTCGTCGGGCTCGTCACGGTTGAAGATGGCCTGGAACGTGGCTCCTTCGCCGCGCTCATGGGCTTCACGAGCCAGTGCGGGATCGTGGATCACCCCGACCATGACGCCCGTGGCGCTGGCATCATGCAGGGCTTCAAGAATCCACATCGTGTTGCCCCTGCCGCCACCACCGGGGTTGTCCGCGACATCGGCCAGGATAAGGGCAGGCAGGTCGGTGTGTTGCCCGGCCTCCACGACACGGGCAATGGCGTCTTCCAGCGAGGCGAGATGCGGCACATAGCGCTCATGATCGTCCCAGGCCTTCTGCGCGATCAGGCGCGCCACCGCCCTCGCGACACCGCCACCGTGTCTCGCGGTCACAAGGATGGCCATGCCGTTCTTGGGGGTATCGCCGAAGGCAAACCCGCCGAGAATGGAGACATTGGCGATCTCGTCCGTGACCAGGCTCTGGCCGTACGCGATGAGGTCGGCATAGGGGCCGGCCTCGGTCAGCAAGGTGACGGTTGGCGGAATCAACGGCAGACGGATGAACGCCATCTCCGGCCGCATGCCGGTGAACATCTCCAGCAGGATGCCGGCGGTCTCCATACCGCGGGCTCGCATGTCGACATGCGGATTGGTGCGATACGCGACAATGGCATCGGCCGACTCGACCATGCGCTCGGAGACATTGCCGTGAAGATCCAGCGTCGCCACGATGGGCACCTCGGGCCCGACGATGGAGCGCACCATCGCGAAGATCTCGCCGTCGGGATCGTCCTCTTCGGTGGTGATCATGGCTCCGTGGTTGGCGATATAGACGGCATCCAGTGGCATGGCGGCTTCCAGGCGGCGCTTCATCTCGTCGCGGGTGGCCTGGTAGAAGGCATGCTCAAGCGGCCCACCGGCCTCGACCAGGCCGACCAGGATGGGAACAGCCGTCCAGTCGCAGTGTGCATTCATGGCACTGATGAAGCCGCGGATCTCGGTGGGCAGCTTGGGATCGGGAAGGTTCAGGTCTTCCAGGATTTCATTGCCCGCCAGATAGACCCGGTTGAGATAGTCTTCCTCGGTGGTCACCGGCGCGAAACGGTTGCTTTCGAGCATCAGCCCCAGGATGGCGACACGCCGCGAAGAAGTCCCCGTCATCTGCTCGCCCCCCGTCTCATGGAGATTAGACCTTACATGGCGCACTCCCCGGGGCCCAATGCAAGCTCGGCCTAGCCCGATGCCGCAGCGGTATCGCCGAGCGTCGCCCAGAACCCTTCCGCGGCGTGAGGGAGGGGGTCCCGGGAGCGAAACACCCGGATGTCGACGGGAATGCACCAGGAGGGGTCTCCCGATACCAGCAGGCTGCCGCTTTCCAGCTCCGAGAGGATCTGGTTCTCGGGTAGCCAGGCGAGGCCACGCCCGTCGCGTGCCATGGTTTTCAACACGGCCGCGAGGTGGGTCTCGAAGACGCGTTTCATGACGGGGCGGGCGGGATGGTGCGCCAGCATGAAATCCACCGCGCGCCCGATGGCGGAGGTCTCCGCATAGGCCAGATACGAGAGCGGATGGGTCTCCGACCCTGGCAGCAACTGCGACGGTTGGCCGTGTTCGTCCGGTGCCGAGACCGGCAGCAGCCGGTCCTCGCCGACCTTGACCGACTGGTAACGCTCCTCGGGCAGCGGGATATCCACCGAGGGGTGGGTGTGGCACATCATGAATTGGCAGTCGCCCCGCAACAGCGCCTGAACGCAGTTGCCTACCTGATTGGAGTCCAGCCGGATGAGCAGCACCCCGACCTGCTCCTCGATATGGCGGATCCAGTCGGGGAAGAAGGTCAATGACAGGCTGTGGGTGGACGAGAACGTGATGGTGTTCTCGGTCGTCTGCCCCAGCTGGCGAATCTCGTCGCGCGCCTGGAACAGGCGACGCAGCACGCCCTCGGCAACCGGGTGGAAACGTTCACCCGCCGGCGTCAGCGTGATGGGCTGCTTGCTGCGGTCGAACAGCGACGCCCCCACCCACTCTTCCAGCGCCTTGATGCGACGGCTGAAGGCGGGCTGGGTCGTGGCACGCGCCTCAGCCGAACGCGAGAAGTTTCCCGTATCCGCCAGGGACAGGAAGTCCATCAGCCACTTGATTTCCATCGCCACGGTTCCAGCAACGACCCGGCCGCCCCGGACCATTTATAAAGAAATAATGACCTTCCCCGTACGAGCATGCAAATCAGGCATAGATTGATCCTGAACCGGCATTCGCCAGGCGTTGCCAGACTCGTAATGATGGCGGGAGTGACCAGGATCGAGAACCGTGCCGGGAAGCCCGGCGCCATGGGGGACACAGTGACCAGCATCAGGCCGTACTGGAAGAATTTCATCGATGGCGAGTGGGTCGATGGCACCGGTGGCGAGCGTATCGTCGTTACCGATCCCGCGACCGGCGCCCCCCTTGCCGAGGTCGCCCGCGCCATGCCCGCCGATGTGGATCGGGCCGTGGCGGCCGCGCGACGCTGTTTCTACAGCCGGGCCCTGGCGGAAATGCGCCCGCACCAGCGCGGCGAGATGATGCGGGAGGTCTCCCGCCGGCTCGGTGAACTGGCTGACGAGATCGCCACCGTCGAGTGCTTCGACAACGGCAAGACACTGGCGAGGGGTTACGGCGATGTCGCCCTGACCCAGCGCTACCTGGACTACTACGCCGGCATGGCCGACAAGCTGGAGGGACGCCAGATCCCGCTGGGCGAGGGAGTGCTCGACTACACCACCCATATGCCGTTCGGGGTCTCGGCCCAGGTCGTGCCATGGAACGGGCCACTCCCCGTGGGGGCTCGCTCCGTCACCTGCGCCCTGCTCACCGGGAATTCGGTGGTCCTCAAGTCACCGGAGGATTCCCCGCTGAGCCTCTTCCTGTTTGCCGAGGCGTGCGAACGGGCCGGCGTCCCCAGGGGAGCCGTCAATATCCTCTGCGGCTACGGGCATGATACCGGCGCCAGCCTGGTCGCGCATGGCGATATCGACCACATCGTCTTCACCGGTTCCGTCGAGACAGGCAGGAGCGTGCTGCGGGCCGCCTCGGAACGGATCATCCCGTGCATCATGGAACTGGGCGGCAAGTCGGGCGGGATCGTCTATCCGGACGCAGACCTGGAGCAGGTGGCAAGAAGCGCCGCGCGGGGGATCTTCCACCATGCCGGACAGATCTGCTCGGCCGGCTCTCGCCTGATCGTGCATCGTTCGATCCATGACGACCTGGTGGCACGGCTCAAGGAAGCGGCCGAGACCCTTTCCATCGGCCCGGGCATCGACGGCTGCGACATGGGGCCCCTGATTTCCGCACGGCAACTCGATCGGGTCGAGTCGCTCTGCCGTATCGGGGTCGAGGAAGGCGCGACACTGCTCACTGGCGGATCGCGCCTGGCCGGCATGCCGGGACACTTCATGGCGCCCACCATCTTCACCGGGGTCCGTCCCGAGATGCGGATCGCCCAGGAGGAGTTCTTCGGCCCGGTGCTCGTGGTCCTCCCCTTCGACTCCCCGGAGGAGGCCATCGCCATTGCCAACGGCACCGACTACGGCCTGGCGGCCGGGGTCTACACCAACGACCTGAGGCTGGCCCACTGGACGGCCGACCGCCTGATCGCCGGGCAGGTGTATGTCAATGAATGGTGGACCGGTGGCGTGGAGACCCCCTTCGGCGGCACCAAGCGCTCCGGGTATGGTCGGGAGAAGGGCCAGGAAGCCCTGCTCGGCTACGTGCAGACCAAGAATGTCGGCATCCGCCTGTCGCCATGACGGATCGTTTCGACTACCTCGTCATCGGTGCTGGCAGCGCCGGCTCGGTGGTCGCCGGCCGGCTGTCGGAAGCGGGCCAGGGCACGGTCTGCGTGCTCGAGGCCGGCCCACCGGACCGCAGCCCCTACATCCACGTCCCGGCCGCCGTGGTGCATCTCCTCGACAATCCTCGCCTCAACTGGATGTACCGGACGGCGCCCAGTTGGGGAACGGCCGGACGCAGCCTCGTCCAGTCGCGCGGGAAGACGCTGGGCGGATCGGGAGCGATCAATGGGCATGTCTATACCCGGGGGCACCGCACGGACTTCGACACCTGGGCGGCCCTGGGCAATCGCGGCTGGAGTTATGCGGAGGTGCTGCCGTACTTCAAGCGCTGCGAACGGCGTATCGGCAACGGCGATGACCGCTATCGGGGACGAGCCGGCCCCTTCACCATCACCGACATCGATCAGGCCGACCCCCTCTGCGATGCCTTCATGGATGGCGCGGAGTCACTCGGCATTTCCCGCAACCCCGACTATAACGGTGCGTCACAAGAGGGGGTCGCTTACGTTCAGCGCAGCATCCATCGGGGGCGCCGGGTCAGTCCCGCACGGGCCTTCCTCTATCCGGCGATGAAACGCGGCAACACGAAGGTCCGGACGCGAGCCCGGGTGCTGCAGATCGTCTTCGCGGGCAAGCGTGCCATCGGTGTGCGCTACCGGCGGGGCGGCCGTGATGAAGTGGTGCTCGCGAACCGGGAGGTGATCCTCTGTGGCGGCGCCATCGCGTCGCCACACCTGCTGCAACTGTCGGGCATCGGGGCCCCAGGCCTGCTGCAGCAGATCGGCGTTCCCCTGGTGCACGCTCTCCCCGGTGTCGGCGAGAACCTGCGCGACCACTATGCCGCACGGTTGGTGATGCGCATTCGCGGTATCGAAACCATCAACGAGCGCGTGCGTGGGCTCGGGCTGGTGAAGGAAGTCGCCCGCTACGCCTTCACGCGACGCGGGGCCCTGGCCCTGACGCCGACGCTGGTCTACTGCTTCGGGAAATCCGACGAGACACTGGAGGTTGGCGATATCCAGGTCTCCTTCACGCCCGCCAGCTATCCGGCGGGCATCTGGAGCGGACTGGACCGGTTTCCCGGTGCGACCATCGCATGCTGGCAGCAACGCCCGGCCAGCCGGGGGCATGTCCGCGCCCTGTCCGCCGACCCCTTGGCGGCGCCGGAGTTGCAGCCGAACTACCTGGCAGAGGAAGAGGATCGCCAGGCCATCCTCGCGGCCATGCGCCTCGGCCGACGTCTCGCCGCCAGCCTGCCGTTTGCCCATCATGTCGAGCGGGAAATCTGGCCCGGCGACCATGTGCAGAGCGATGCCGAGCTGCTCGACCACGCTCGTCGGACCGGCAACACCACCTACCACCCCATCGGCACCTGCCGCATGGGGCCAGCCGAACGGGCAGACAGCGTGGTCGACGACCACTTGAGAGTCCACGGCATGCAGGGGTTGCGGGTCGCCGACGCCTCCATCATGCCGACGATGCCGGCGGCGAATACCAATGCGGCGACCTTGATGATCGGGGAGAAGGCAGCGGACCTGATCCTGGGCAGGCGGCCCTTGCCGCCCGAGCCGGCAGGGGCTCCACAGGATCCATCGTGATGCCCCGCGGCAATGCCGCCGGGCTCAACACTCCCGCCGGGACTCCCGCCACTCCTCGGCAGCCTCCTCGACCCCGGGCTCGTCGCCGCGGTGGCGGGCCGCCTGGCGGTGGGCTTCCTCCTCGCGCACGTCGTCGATCACGGTCATCAGCTCGTCGACATCCACGGGCGCGGTGTCGTGCGCGAAGCAGCCGGTCAGCCGGCTCTCCGGGTGCAGCTCGCCCGCCTCGTACAGCGCCCAGATCTCCTTGGCGTAATCGGTCTCGAGCAGCTCCGGCGCGAAGCGGCCGAAGTAGCGGCGCATGTTGTCGACGTCGCGCTCGAACATCATCGCCGCACTGTTGTTGCCGGCGGCGTCCACCGCCTGGGGCAGGTCGATGATCACCGGGCCGTCGGCGGAGAGCAGCACATTGAACTCGGACAGGTCGCCATGGATCAGGCCGGCACACAGCATGCGCACCACATCACCGATCACCTTGGCGTAATGGGCCCGGGCCTCGTCGGCCGTCAGGGTCACATCATCCAGCCGCGGCGCGGTCAGGCCCTCGGGATCGGTGATCATCTCCATCAGCAGCACGCCGTCGACGAAGCCATGGGGCCTGGGCACCCGCACGTCCGCCGCCGCCAGCCGGTAGAGGGCGTCGACCTCGGCATTGAGCCAGGCCTGCTCCTGCTCCTTCTGGCCGTAGCGGGTCTTCTTGGCCATCGCCCGGGAACGGCGGCTGTTGCGTTCCTTGCGGCCTTCCTGGTACTGCACGGCCTGCTTGAAGCTGCGCTGCCTGGCCTCCTTGAAGACCTTGGCGCAGCGCCGCTCGCCATGTGAGCGCACCACGTACACCTGGGCTTCCTTGCCGCTCATCAGTTGGCTCTCGACCGCATCGATCAGGCCGTCATCGACCAGCGGCTGCAATCTCCTGGGTATCTTCATGTTCCCCCTTGCCCGTCAGCGGCTGACGCGCCGGGCGCGATACGAGCGCCCCTTGAGTTTACCCGCGCTCAGCTGGGCGAGGGCCGCCTTGGCGACCTCGCGCTGCACGGCCACGTAGGCGCTGCGTTCGAGCACCTTGATCCTGCCTACCTGGTCGCCACGCAGCCCCGCCTCGCCGGTCAAGGCGCCGAGGATGTCGCCGGGGCGCACCTTCTGCTTCTTGCCGCCGTCGAGTTGCAGCGTGGCCATGGGCGGCGTGAGCGGGCCCCGCTCGAGCACGGCACGTCCCGGCAGCGGCGACTCCTCGAAGGTCTCGCCGAGGAACTCGCCGAGCCGCGCCAGCCGGTACTCCTCCTGCTCGGTGACCAGGGTGCAGGCCACGCCGGAGCCGCCGGCCCGGCCGGTACGCCCGATGCGGTGCACATGGACCTCGAGATCGCGGGCGATCTGGTAGTTGAACACCGCGTCCAGAGACTCGATATCCAGCCCGCGCGCCGCCACGTCGGTGGCCACCAGGATCGACGCGCTGCGGTTGGCGAAGAGCACCAGGATGCGGTCGCGGTCACGCTGCTCCAGGTCGCCATGCAGTGCCAGGGCACTGAAGCCCGCCTCGCCGAGGGCCTCGGCGACCTCCCGGGTCTCGCGTCGGGTGTTGCAGAATACCACGCTGGACTCGGGCCGATGGTGCAGCAGCAGCCGGCGCAGGGCCTCGAAGCGTGACGCTTCGTCCGCCACCCGGTAGACGTGCTGGCGAATGCTGGTCGCGTCGTGGCCCTCGGCGATCTCCACCGTGGCCGGCGCGCGCATCAGGCCCTCGGCGATCGGCTTGATGCCTGCCGCATAGGTCGCGCTGAACAGCCAGGTCTGCCGGCTCGCCGGCGTCTCGGCGATGATCGCCTCCATCGACGCCTGGAACCCCATGTCGAGCATGCGATCGGCCTCGTCGAGCACCAGGGTCTCGAGCGCCGCCAGGTTCAGCGAGCCCTTGCGCAGGTGCTCCTCCACCCGGCCCGGCGTGCCGACCACCACATGCGCCCCATGGGCCAGCGAAGCGAGCTGCGGGCCGAAGGGCGCCCCGCCGCACAGGGCCAGCACCTTGACGTTGGGCAGGGTGCGCGCCAGCCGGCGGAGCTCGCCGGCCACCTGGTCGGCGAGCTCGCGGGTCGGGCACAGCACCAGCGCCTGCACCCGGAAGCTTGCCACCGCGAGCCGCGATAGCAGCCCCAGGCCGAAGGCCGCGGTCTTGCCGGAGCCGGTCCTGGCCTGGGCGATCACGTCGCGCCCCGCCAGCATCAACGGCAGGCTCTCGGCCTGGATCGGGGTCATGGCGTGGTAGCCGAGCGAGTCGAGGTTGACCAGCAGCTCCGGCGCCAGCGGCAGAGAATCAAAGGAGGAATCGGACACGGAAATGGACCTGCGATGGAGAACGGGAGCCGGGGCGACAAGCGAGCGATGGCGGGAGCCAAGAGGCGAGAGTCGAGGGAATGGCAAGGGAAGGCGGGCAGGATAGCAGAAAGGGCCGGAGAATACCGAACTATCGGTCAGGCAGGGTCTTGTTCCTCCAGCCACGGCGACGGCAGCGACCCGCCGCCACTAGAGCTCCACCGCCGTGCCCGTCACCACGATGCCGCCGGTCGCGGGCACCTCCACCTCGAGCCGGCTCGGCCGCCCCATCGCCTCGCCCTGGTGGATCGTCAACCGGGCCGGGGCTTCGAGCAGTCCCGCATCGCGCAGGTAGCCGCCCAGCGCCGCCGCCGCGGCGCCGGTCGCCGGGTCTTCCACCACGCCGCCCACCGGAAAGGGATCGCGGGCATGAAAGCGGGTGGCGCTCTCGCGCCAGACGAGCTGCAGGGTGGTGAGGTTCTCGCGCAGCATCAGCGCCTTGAGACGCGCGAAATCGTAGTCCAGCCGATCGAGTCGCCCCCGCGATGACACCGCCAGCACCAGGTGCCAGGCGCCGGCATAGGCCCTGGCCGGCGGCAGGCCCGGGTCCAGCTCGGCCGCCTGCCAGCCGAGGATCTCCAGCACCGCCTCGACCAGGGCCGCCGGCGCCGCGCTGTGCTCGGGCGCCACCGACACCAGCGAGGCCCGCCACTCGCCATCCGTCTGGTCTACCGTCACCGGTACCCCGCCCACGGCGGTCTCCAGTTCATAGGTCCCCGCCCCGCTCAACTCCCCCAGTACCACGCCGGCGGCCACCGTGGCATGGCCGCAGAAACTCACCTCGGCCTGGGGGCTGTAGTAGCGAACCGTGCGCCGGGTGCCCTCCAGCGGGGCGATGAAGGCCGTCTCGGAATAGCCCACCTCGGCGGCGATGCGCTGCATGGTGGCGGCGTCGGGCAGCGCCTCGCCCAGCCAGACGCCGGCCGGGTTGCCGCCCCGCGGGTCATGGGTGAAGGCGGCGAGTCGATAAAGGGTAGCGGTCATGGGAAGGCTTCCGATCAGTGGACGGTGATTCGCATTCTGGCCTTGGCGGGTGCAATGACAACGGATCGTGCACGCCGTTGGCTACAGGCGTCGCAGCCAGCCGTAGGTGGCGCCCAGCACCAGCCCGAACACGATATGCCCCAGCAGCGTGGAAAGTGGCGCGATCAGGCCGAAGCCCATGCCGAAGAAGCCCGAACCGGCCAGCGGGAACACCGTGACCATCACCACCAGCCAGGCGCCCAGGCCGAACAGCAAGCCGCGACGGGTATCGCTGCTGCCGGGCAGGTAGGGTGCCAGCCACCCGAACAGCAGCCCCCACACCAGTGAGCCGACCACGAAGTGAATGGTCCAGCCCACGGCCATGCTGTTGGGCGTACCCAGCGCCCGCTGGGCAGTCAGGTTCATGATCTCGATGGGGTTGTACCAAGGCATGAGCCCCGCCGACAGGCGCAGGATCAGGAACATCGAGATGACCAGTGTCGCCACCAGTCCGGCCAACACCCCTCGACTCAGGCGAGCAACCATCGACTACCTCTCCATGGTGGAGGCTGTTGATCACAGTATAGTCGCAACAACTACACTGCTCTGAGCAGCACGAGCAGGAGACGACCATGCCCCCTCCCCCGAGCCGTCTGTCTCGCCGCGCGCTACTGGGTGGCCTCGTATCGCTGGCGGCGGCCACGGCACTGCCGCCACTCGGGGCCCTGGCGCAGCGGCCGCAACCCCTGACACGCGAGGTGCCGACCATCGGCGAACGCCTGCCACTGGTCGGGCTGGGTAGCTGGATCACCTTCAACGTCGGCGGCGACCCGGTACTGCTCGAGGAGTGCACCGCCGTGATGGCCGAGTTCTTCGCCATGGGCGGGCGCATGATCGACTCCTCGCCGATGTACGGCTCGTCCCAGGCGACCATCGGTCACGGGCTGGGCGAGCTCGATGCGCTCGACCGTGTCTACGCCGCGGACAAGATCTGGACCTCGAACCCCGGCAACGGGCCGGCCCAGGTCGAGGCGTCGCGCCGCGACTGGGGCGTGCCGCGCTTCGACCTGCTCCAGGTCCACAACCTGGTCGCCTGGGAGGCGAACCTCGCGACGCTGTTCGAGATGCAGGCGGCCGGTGAGGTGCGTCATGTGGGCATCACCACCTCCCACGGCCGGCGCCACGCCACCATCGAGCGCATCATGCGCGACGCACCGCTGGATTTCGTCCAGTTGACCTACAACGTCGTCGACCGCGAAGCCGAGCAGCGCCTGCTGCCCCTGGCCAGGGAGAAAGGCATCGGCGTGATCGTCAATCGTCCCTTCCAACAGGGGCGGCTGACCGAGCGCCTGGCGGGCGAGCCGCTGCCGGCGTGGGCGGCGGAGATCGGCGCCGGGAGCTGGGCGCAGTTCATCCTCAAGTTCATCATCTCCCACCCGGCGGTGAGCTGTGCCATTCCCGCCACCACCCGCGTCGATCACGTGCACGAGAACATGGCCGCCGCCGGCACGCCGCTGCCCGACGACGTCTTGCGCCGGCGCATGGCCGATTACGTGCAGGCCTTGTGAGGGCGGCATGGGGAGGGGCGAATGATCGGCATGAGCGAGTGGCTGAGCTATCGCCCCGCGGACTTCCTGATGTTCTCGCCCCGCGTCTACGAGCGGCTGTTCGAGCTGCACAACCAGGCGCTGTGGCCCCTGCAGCTGCTGGCCCTGGCGCTGGGCGGCGGGATGCTGTTCGCCCTGCTGCGCCCACGCCCCTGGAGCCCCCGCCTGATCGTCGCCCTGCTCGCGGTCGGCTGGGGCTTCGTGGCCTGGGCCTTCCTGTGGCAGCGCTACGTGCCGATCAACTGGGGAATCCGCTATGTCATCCCGCTGTTCGTGCTGCAGGCGCTGCTGCTGATGGCCCTCGGCACCCTGAAGGGCGGGCTCGACCTGCCAACCCGCTGGAACGTGCGACGCGCCCTGGGTCTCGTGCTGTTCGTCCATGCGCTGGCCCTGCACCCGCTCATGGCCCTGGTCACCGGGCGAGGACTGCGGGGTGCCGAAGTCATCGGGCTCACGCCAGACCCGCTCGCCATCGCCACCCTGGGCGTGGCCGCCCTGGTCTCCCCCGCGCCGTGGGGCTGGGCACTGCTCATCGTTCCCGCCCTCTGGTGCCTGGTAAGCGGGATCACCCTCGCCACCCTGGGCGTACCGGGCGCCTGGCTGCCCCTGCTGGCCGTCGGGCTGGCGCTGCTGGCCAGGCGGTGGCCGCGCGGTTCCTCCGTGGAGTAGCGAGCCCGCGATGCCGTTTCAGGCCAACCGGAACAGCGGCCATAGCCCGAACCACAGCACATAGCCGAGCGAAGCGGCCATCAGCCCGTCGATACGCCCGGGAGGACGCGCCGAGCGGAGATGCCGGAGCAGCAGCCACGTCAGCCAGGCGCCGTGGGGAACGACCACCCAGGCGATGCCGCCGTAGGCGCCGCCCGCCAGCCCCATCGCCTGCCAGGCCAGGGCGCAGACGGCGGCGAGCAGCGTGGCGGCGAGCGCCACCCGCAACGCGCCCCGCCGCCCCAGGCGTACCGCCAGGGTGCGCTTGCCGGCGCCGGCGTCGGCTTCGAGATCCGGGATCCCCGACAGGGTGATCGAGGGCAGGATGCCCAGCAGCAGCGGCAGGCTCAGCAGCCAGGGCAACGGGTCGCCCGGGGCCCCGCCGAGAAACACGAAGCCGCACAGCATCACCCCGATGCTGTGCGTGACGGCGACGTCGAGCTCGCCCAGGCCGCGATAGCTGAGCTTGAGGGGCGGCGCCGTGTAGCCGATGGCCAGGATCGCCAGCGCCCCCAGCACGGCGACCACCGCCGCTGGGGGCGCCGGCGTCGCCCCCAGCAGCCACGCCGTGCCGCCCAGCAACCCCAGCAGGGCGGCGAGGATCCCGGCCTTGACCTCGCGCAGGCTCAGCAGGCCCTCCACCAGGACGCGGGAGCCCCCCGTGAAGGTGCTGTAGAAGCGATTGGCCCGATCGGTGCCCAGGTCGACCACCTCGTTGACCAGCACGGTGGCCACCTCCAGCAGGAACAGGCAGAGGTAGCCGAGCCAGAACACCGGGTTGCCGAATACGCCCCCGGCCGGCGCGGCGGCCAGCGCCCCGACCGCATAGGCCACCCAGGTCATGGGATAGAACTGCAGCCGCAGCGCCCGCAACCAGGCGCCGGCCTTGTACCGCAGCCGCTCCGGCGGCGTGATCCGTCCTCGCGCCAGCCGCCGGCCCTGCCGCCTGGCGCGCTCGAGCCAGGCCCGGCGCCTCTTCGCGTCGGCATCCTTGACCGAGCCGAACGCCAGCGCACGGACCGGGTGGATACCGCAGAAGCCTAGGGTCGCCCGCGCCATGGCATTGCGGCCCGGCTCGCGGTAGAGCAGCCGATGGATCACGGGAGGCGTGTCCATGGTGGTGATGAGCTGGGCCGAGCGCCCGTTCAACAGCCCCTGATAGCCGATCCCCCCCTCGCAGGTCCGGAACGCGAATCCTGGCGCCATGAGTCGGTCGAGGAACCCCTTGAGCAGCGCGGGTGTCGTTCCCCACCAGGTGGGATAGACGAACACCAGGTGATCCGCCCAGACCAGAAGCTCCCGGGCCTCGCTCAGGTCGTCCTCGAGGGGCTGGTCGTTGGGCGACGGGGTGCGCACATGGGGATCGAACTCCAGCGTCGCGAGATTCACGCGGCGCAGTTGCACGCCCGCGGCGCGAGCCCCTTCACAGAAGGCATCCGCCAGGGCGCCGCAGAGGCTGTCACTGCGCGGGTGCCCGAGGATGACCAGCACCTTGATCGGCGACCGAACCTCTGCCCCGCTGCCGGCCGGTTCGTCGTTCTTCCTGAACGCTGTCATACCTTACTGTGTCATCGTGTTGTCTTGCGGAGGTGGAGAAGGCCATGCCCGTCATCGAGCACGAGGCCGAGATCGCGGCCAGCCCACGGGAGGTGTTCGCCCTCGTCGGCCGAGTGGAAACGTTTGCCGACTACAGCGACGCCATTGACACCATAGTTCGCCTGGGGGAGCGTCGCTACCGCTGGCGGGTGCGCATCGCCGGCGTGCCCCTGGACTTCGATGTGGAGATCACGGAGTTCACGCCCCCCGAGCGATTCGCCTGGCGCTCGGTATCCGGCGCGCCCAACCACGGCGAGTACCGCCTGACGCCCATCGACGGAGGCACCCGCATCCACCTGACGCTGGCGTACAGCCTGGAGAACCGCCTGCTCGACGAGACCGTCCGACTGGCCGCCAGGCCCCTGCTCCACAAGCTGGGGCGCGACATCATCGACCAGGTGGAGGCGCAATTGAAGGCGCAGCGGCGAGAGACGCGGTAGCAGCCGCCGGACCGCGCCCGCTGGCATGGACCGGGGGATCGCGACCGATCGCCCTGGCAGGCGGGCGAGCACACTCTCCCGAGCCGTGTCACGCTCGACAGAAGGGCCACACCTGATAGAAGCGCCGACAGCGGAACTCGGCCTCGCAGGCGGCCAGTTGCGACTGATAGCGACTCGCCTGGGCGCTGACCTGGCTGGCGGCCCGCCTCACCTGGGGCTTGCTGCGGTAGGTGCCGCGCCGATAGCCTCCGGCGCCTTCGTGGTAGGCCAGGTAGAGATGCTCGGGGTTGTGCAGCGAAATGCCCAGTTGCCGGTGCGCGCGCGCGTTGTACCAGCCGATGAAGTCGGTGGCGTGCTTCATGTGGGTGCGGCGTGCCAGGGTGCTGCCGACATCGGCCTTGTACTCTCCCCACACCGGATCCTGGGCCTGGGCATAGCCACGAGCGGACGAGGGGCGGCGACCGGGAATGAACCCCAGGATGCGCTTCCGGGGCGGGCGGACATGGCTGCGGTACGAGGATTCCCGCTGAACGAAGGCCATCTGCGTGGCGATCGGGGTGCCCCAGCGCTCCTGGGAGTCGCGGGCATAGTCATACCACTTCGGCTGCTCGCGAAAGATCTCGCAGATATTGCCCTGATCCTGCGGTGGCGAGGGCGCCATCATGGCGCAGCCGGTGGACAGCAGGCCGACGCCGGCGAGCAACCACCAGCGCCCTGCCCTTGCCACGCGGCCGAACACTTCCCGCTTGCCCCACTGCCGGTCGATCGATGCCCCCACTTGGCTCCCTCCCGAGCTTCTGTTGACGTTTTGCCCTTCAAGAATACCGCCCCCGACAGGATACAGGTTCGTGCGCCCAGGTGCGGTGATACGGACAACAAGCGCCGGGTAGACGTCATCGATGGGCACCGGCCACCGCTGGTTTCCATCCTCCTGCTTGCAGCAGCACATGACTAATAAACGCTTTTCTGGCACCAGGAAAGAAATGCTGCACTGCAATAAAAAAGCGTCTACGCTGGGTGGAGTAGTCCCTTCAGGAGGGCCAACACCATGAAGACCATATGCTCGCAACTCCACCCGTTTGACACCGAAGTGCTGCAGTTCTGGGCCCAGCAGGCCCTGTTGCAGCGCGCCGCCCTCGAGGCCCTTGCCGCCCATCTCCGCTGACGCACCCAGGCCTGTCGAAACAAGCGGCCTGGCCGTTACAGGCCAGATCCACGAAAGCATCTTCTCCCTCATCAAGCCAATGGCGCCTGCGGCCATCCGGAGGGCATCGTGCCGAGCAGCGCCGCTCCCCTGCCGATGGCCAGCCTCCACGCTGCTTGCACTATCCCGGCTGGTGAAAGCCTGTATGATGGTCGGGCAAGACATTTACCTATGGAGCGGCAACCACGATCGATCATTCTTTCAAGCCAGCACGGGAGGTTCTCATGACGGTCTACAAACCTGAATGGCAGTGCACGTTTAGCGTAAACGAAGGCGTGGAAGATTCCGCCAGTTGGAAAGAGCGTATCGCCTGGCGCATCCGGGAGTTTGCCGACAGGCTGGACGGTGGCGGAAGAACGATCAAGATTGACTGCAATGTCTCCCCTCGAGTGAGCCGCCAGGATGTCGATACCTGCCTGGGAAAGGGCTTTGAAGTGACCCAGGGCCTGCTTTTTCAGCTTGCCCATCAAGCCGCCTGCGAGGACGTCATGCGTCACGCCAAGGCAGAGCTTTTCGAGGAAGAGCACCAACGTTGAGGGCATGATATTGCCGGCAGTCTCCACACCCCATGCAGCCCCTGGCTGGATGGGGTGTTTTCCTTCATATCGTCCATGAGCACCAGTGCATCCTGATGCAGGCGGCACCCAGCACTTCATGAAAGCCATGAAAGTCCAGTGCTGCAGAGGTACCGACCTGGCGTCAACCGGGTCGGGTCTCCCAAAACTCTCCTTGACTTACATAAAAACACACTATATTCACGGAAGAGGAGGTCCCGCGACGTTTTCGCCCGATCGTCAAGGAAGACACCTCATGGCGGCGGCACTATCACGGCAGCGGTACATACTGAGGAATCACTGGCCTGTGGAGGGCGGTAGATCGCAACCCAAGGAATTGGTGGTGAGATTGGAGCGACTTTGATGCATCCCCTGGCCTAGTGAGAAGCCGAGGAGTACATGTGATGGAAGTCTCGAGAATGTCATCCGCGCTGCCCGACGACCTGGTGGACCAATTATTCCCGCTACCTGAAGCGCCCCCTGGCTGCGTTGGACTCGATGCGGCACTGGGGCGTCGGCTGGCAACGGCCAAGGCACGTCTCGACCGCATGGAACGGGAGGTCGTCTCGCGAGACCTGAGTGCACTGGCAATGGCGCGCGTGGAATTCGCCCTGGCGGCCCGGGCGCTGGCGGACGACCTCATCGCCCGTGGCCTGCACGCCCCCGGCGAGAGCGACTGAGGCACGGGCCCCACGGCTACCACCGCGGACAGTCGCCTGTCTCCTGTCCCTCTGCCCTCTCGCATCACGATTGCAGTTCAAGCCATTCCATTCACTCCCTGCCCGGGCCAGGACGTCACCCTTGCCAGCCTCACGTTCGCTCGGCCCCATTTCCGGGCTTCTGTCTCGGTCTGGCAAGGGTAGGCACTATATTAGACAAGGGAATGGCCCATTTCCGGCAGGAGGTGCCTCGCATGTCGAAGACCAGGAACCGGCGTCGCAAGCCAACCGGGCCCTCGAGCAAGCCCCTCGCCCACGCCGGCAAGTCACGACGGCGTTTCCGCCCTCGCCGCCTGGTACGTGGCATTCTGATTGCCTTGGCCATCCTGGCCGTGCCGGCGACCTGGCTCATCCTCGAGGAGCGCAACGTTCGCAGGCTGGCCGACCTGAGCGTGATCGGCAGCGGCGAGCCGGTAGCGGTGCAGGTGTTCGATCAGCGCCGCTCGGCCAGCCGCCGCCTGCGCGACAACGCCGAGCGGGCACTGGCCAATATCGAACACCCGCCCGCCTGGCGCGTGGTGAACATCAACACCACTCAGGGGGCGCGCTTCGCCGGTGAGCAGCTGGTCGACCAGGTCAGCATCGTGCTGTTCGATGAGCAGGGCCAGCGTGCCGACGTCATACGCGGCGTCGCCAGCGTCGACGACCTGGAGACCGCGTTCACCGACCTGCGGGGTCAAATGGTGCGTCGCGCAGAACGCTGAAGCCCCCGTCTCCCACTCGACGCCATCGATCCGGCAGGCGTGTCCCCCTCATGGTCGGAACATTGAAACCATCGAGGTACTGCCGAACGGTGTGCTTGGTGCCATTCATCTAATGCGCCTCCTCTTGCTCCAGCAACTCGGCAAGCGCTCGATCCACCAGGCCGGGCCACTCGCCCGGGACGAGTTCCTGGAAGCCGGCCTCGCCGGTGAAGGCGCTGGAGAAGACCACGTCCGGCTCGAGGGTCTTCAGCAGCCGCAGGCTCTCGGCGAGCGTCTGCCGATCCTCCGCGGTGTTGTGTCCGGGAATGAAACCGGCACGCCAGCCACCACCTTTCCCGCGATAGAGAGTATCGCCGGTGAAGAGGTAGCGCTTGCCGCGGGACGAGTCCACCAGAAAGCAGGTGCTTCCCGGACTATGGCCGGGGGTGGGAATCACCTCGATGATGTCCAGGTGCCGCTCGCGCTTGTCGAACAGGATCTCCGGTGTGCGTACACGGGCGAAATCGTCACGCTCGGCGATGTGGCCGACCAACCTGGCACCGAAGCGCTCGTGTATCAGCGTCAGGGTCTCCCCGACCTCGTCACGGTGGCTCAGGTACTGATAGGCCACGCCGCCCAGCTCCGCCATCCTCTCGATCTCGTGGCGGTGGCCGGTGTTGTAGAAGAGCACATTGCCTGCCTCGCGAACGAGCAGGTAAGCATGCACGGTGAGCCCCGGGAAGGGACTCTCCACCTCGGTCTCCCATATGTCGGGCTGTACACGCTGCATGGTTCACACTCCTCTCGGTCGAGCGATACACCACGGGCTGGCAGCACCTCGAGCAAGGCTCAGATCAAGCCAAGACTGCCCGTATTCGCGCCGCGGCTGCCGCCAGCTCCTCGGCCTCCGCCTGGGCCAGTCCCTCCACCCGGATATCCTGCATGGCATCGATCGGTACCAGATGAATATGCACGTGTGGCACCTCCAGGCCGACGACCAGCATTCCCACTCGCTCGCAGGGAAAGGCGCGCTTGAGTGCCTTGGCGAGCGTCTGCGACACCGCCATGAGGTGGGTGGCCAACTCGGCCGGCAGATCGTCCCAATGGTCGATCTCCTCGCGCGGAATCACCAGGAGATGGCCGGGTTTCATCGGGTTGAGGGTCATCAGGGCCACGCACTGCTCATCCTCCCAGACAAAGTGCCCCGGCAGTTCGCCCTGGATGATACGGGTAAAGATGCTTGTCATGTTCGGACGCCTCCTCTCGGCAATCACCAAGATGCCACAGGTGGATGGAGCAATCTCGCCACAAGTCACAAGCGACGGCAAGCGACCGGGCACGGCCATCAGAAGCCACCCCCAGTCGTCGATGCCGCTCGGCCGTACGAGACAGGGATCCGGCGTACCGGCGAGGTCTCTTGACGTGTGCCGAACCAGCGATGCGAGGTCATCATGATCGAATATCGTCATTATAGTGGCGAACCTCGCCGATCTTCGCCAAGGGTTGCCCACCACGGCCATGGCGGTTACCATGCCCATGCCTTCAGGCACCTCATCGCATCGATGGACGCGCGATCCGCTACACGAGAATCATGAGGTAATCCCATGGGAACCCGATCCCGACTGACCCTTGCCTGTTGCCTGGCCAGCCTGCTGGCGATCGGTACTGCGGGCAGCGTGCAGGCGCACGATACCGAGGAAGGCGTCGCATCCTTCTACAGCGACAGCCTCCAGGGCGCCACCACCGCCAGCGGCGACCCCTTCGATCAGCAAGCCCTGACGGCCGCCCATCCGAGTCTCCCCCTTGGCACCACGGTGCTGGTCACCCGTACCGACACCGGCCAGGAAGTGGAAGTGCTGATCAACGACCGCGGCCCCTTCGTGAAAGGGCGCATCATCGATCTCTCCAAGCGCGCCGCCAGGCAACTCGGCATGCTCCATCGCGGCGTAGCACCGGTGATGGTCACCCAGGTGAATTGACCCCGCTGGCAGACCCCGACGCCCCCTCGCCGCAGGCATTCGCTCAGCGCTTGCGCCGCAGCTCGTCGGCCCGGGCGCTCCTCAAATCCGCGAACTGCGGCGTGAACGCCTCACCGAAGTCAGCCGGCCAGGGTGGACTCTGGCGGGTTCCGCTGCTCCCTGCGCCAGGTCGCCGGGGGCGTCCCGAAGGCGCGCTTGAACGCCTTGGTGAAGGACGCTTCCGATTCGTACCCCGCCTCCAGGGCAATGCGCGAGATCGGAGCCAGGGACTCACGCAGGCGGCGCGCCGCCAGCTGCATGCGCAGCCCCGCCAGGTAGCGCATGGGAGGCGCCCCCACCAGCTCGGTGAAGCGCTCGGCGAAGGCGGAGCGAGACAGCCCCACCTCCCGAGCCAGCGACTCGGTCGTCCAGTGGCATTCCGGCCGATCGTGCAACAGGCCCAGGGCATGGCTCACGAAAGGATTGTGCAACCCGCCCAGCCAGGCGCGCTGCTCCGGCGGCAAGCCGGCTAGGTAGCGCTGAACGGCCTCGATGAAGAGCAGCTCCGCCAGCCTGGCGAGCAGCGCCGGTGAGCGTACCTCCCCGCCGGCGAGTTCGCTGGCGGCCAGGCGGAAGGAGCTTTCGATCCACGGCCCGGTCACGCCCTCGGCCACCTCGAGGGTCATCACGCTCGGCAGCATGCCGACAAGCGGGTCGGTCGTCGTCTCGCCGAGCAGGAAGCCGCACCACAATCGCGTCACCTCTCCACCGCCCCCATGGACGATCCGGGCGATGCCGCGCTCGGCAGTGACCTGCATCAGCCCCTCGGCGCTGACCGGCGGGCTCTCCAGGTCGCTGCCGAGCACGTGCGGATCGTTGCGGGGCAGCACTACGAGGTGGCCGGCCGACACCTCCACCGGCGCCCCCTCGCCCACTCGCAACCACAGTCGGCCAGCGCTGACGTAGTGATAGGCGATGATGCCCCCAGACGACGGGGCGAAGGGATGGCAATCCTCCGGGGCGACCCGAGCGGCCACGCACCAGGGCGCGGTGAACTCCGCATCGAGGAAGAGGCCACCGGTCAGACGCAGCGTGCGCAACACATCGAGAGAGGCATCCATCGGTCGACCTTCCCGTGATGGCGGCGGCTCGGACAAGAATGGCGGCGCCTCGCCCATTATTGCCCGCCGCACCTCCGGGTAGTTTAGCAGCGTGGGGCGAGGCCGCTGCCCGCCCTTCCCCCCTGACGAACGACAACAACCGCACCCAGGAGCCATCCCCATGCCGACCGACCGCCAAGGAAACCCTTTGCCCGGCGCCACCGCCGAGACCGCCGACCTCTACGCCCGCTCCGTCGACGCCTTCAACCTCTACCGTGGCGACCCCGTGGCGCCACTGGACCAGGCCCTCGAGATCGCGCCCGACTTCACCATGGCGCGGATCTTCCGGGCCTACCTGTTTACCCTGGCCACCGAACCCGACGCCGCCGAGGCGGCCAGGGCCGACGTTGCCATCGCCAAGGCCTCGCGCCTGGACGACCGGGAAACCTCCCACGTCGCCGTGCTCGACCAGCTGCTGGCCGGCGAGTGGACCGCCGCCGCCTGCGCCCTGGACCGCCACAATCTGCACCACCCCTACGACCTCCTGGCGCTGCAGGCCGGCCACCTGGCGGACTTCTACCGTGCCAACGCCCGCGACCTGCGCGACCGGCTCGCCCGGGTGCTGCCCAGGTGGTCGCCCGACATGCCGGGCCATTCGGTCCTGCTGGGCATGTACGCCTTCGGGCTGGAGGAGAGCGGCGCCTACGCCCGCGCCGAGGCGACCGGCCGCCAGGCGCTGGACGGGGAACCGCTGGACTGCTGGGCGCACCACGCCGTGGCCCACGTCATGGAGATGCAGGGCCGGGCCGAGGACGGCCTCGGCTGGATGCTCGCCCGCGAACCCTACTGGGCCGCCGACGACAACCTGTTCAAGGTCCACAACTGGTGGCACCGCGCGCTCTGCCACCTCGAACTGGGGCAGACCGGCGAGGCGCTGGCCCTCTACGACGGCCCCATCCGCCAGGAGCGCAGCGCCGTGGTGCTGGACATGGTCGACGCCTCGGCCCTGCTCTGGCGCCTGCACCTCACCGGCCAGGACGTCGGCCCCCGCTGGTGGGAACTCGCCGACACCTGGGACCGTCACGCCGACGGCCAGCTCTACCCCTTCAACGACTGGCATGCCGTGATGGCCTACCTCGGCGCCGGGCGTGACGACCGGGTGGAGGCGCTGCTGGCCGCGCTACGCAACGCGGGTGGCGGCGCAGAAACCGCCACCTGGGCACGGCGCATCGGCCTGCCGCTGACGGAGGGCTTCGTCGCCTTCTGGCGCGGCGACTATGCCACCGCAGTGGAGCGCCTGCACCCGGCGCGCTTCATCGCCAACGCCTTCGGCGGCAGCCACGCCCAGCGCGACATCATCGACTGGACGCTGACCGAAGCCGCCCTGCGCGGCGGCTACCGCGATGTAGCTGAGGGCCTGGCGCACGAGCGCCTCGCCGCCAAGCCGCACAGCCCGCTGAACCGATCGTTCCTGAGCCGGGCCAACGCATCCGTGCTCGGCGAAACGCAGGTGGCCTGAGACGCCAACGCCGGATGCCCCGCTGCCATGGCGGGCGCGTCCGGCGCGTGATCGCTCCGATTCAACTTCAAGGCCACTGCACGATTCCCGGGATTACCGTGCCATTTCCCCCAGCAGTTCGAGTTCGGCACCGTGCAGGGCGACCAACAAGGGCTCGCCGCGCTCGTTGACGCGGAACCGGCCATAACGCGCGGGCTCGTAGCGCTCGGCATGGCCTTCCTGGAAGAAGAAGGCGTCGGTGGCGAACCGGACCCGGCCGTTGCGCAACCGGTAGCGCAGGCGCCTCTCGTCGGCACCCAGCGCCTCCTCCCCGGCGCCCAGCCGCTGGAAGTGCGCCACGCGCTGTTCGTCCAGGCGCACGATCGCATGGCCATCGGCGGCAAAGACGTCATCCTGCTCCAGTTCCCGGGGCCAGCGCTCATGGGCACGGGCCAGAGCCGCACCGAGTGTAGGCGGACAGCAGCACGGGCCGTGCGGTGGCGATGCCGTGTTCCCTGAGCAGGGCGGTCGTGGTGCCCCGCTCAATGCACACGGCCCCCGTTCAAGCCGTCACCCCTCGCTTGTCCTGGGTCCTGGTCTCGAAATCGTGGGCGTCGTGGCGCTCGTGGAGCTGCATCGCGGGTTCCCCGACGGTGCGGTTGACCATGCGCCCACGCTGCACCGCCGGGCGGGCGTCGATCTCCCTGGCCCAGCGCTGCACGTGTTTGTATTCCTGCACCTGCAGGAACTCGCCGGCGTCGTAGAGCCGGCCCAGCGCCAGCTGGCCGTACCAGGGCCAGGTGGCGATATCGGCGATGGTGTAGTCGTCGCCGGCAAGGTAAGGCACCTCGGCCAGGCGGCGGTCGAGCACGTCGAGCTGGCGCTTGGCCTCCATGGCGTAGCGGTCGATGGCGTACTCGATCTTCTCCGGTGCATAGGCGTAGAAGTGGCCGAAGCCGCCGCCCAGGAAGGGCCCACTGCCCATCTGCCAGAACAGCCAGTTCAGCGCCTCGGTGCGCCCGGCCAGGCTGCCCGGCAGGAACTCGCCGAAGCGCTCGGCCAGGTAGAGCAGGATCGAGCCCGACTCGAAGACCCGGATCGGCTCGGATGTGCCGTGGTCGACCAGCGCCGGGATCTTGGAGTTGGGGTTGATCGCGACGAAGCCGCTGCCGAACTGGTCGCCCTCGCCGATGCGGATCAGCCAGGCATCGTACTCGGCGTCCTGGTAGCCCAGCGCCAGCAGCTCCTCCAGCATCACCGTGACCTTCACCCCGTTGGGGGTGGCGAGCGAATAGAGCTGGAAGGGGTGCTCGCCCACCGGCAGCGCCTTGTCGTGGGTGGGCCCGGCGATGGGCCGGTTGATGCTGGCAAACTCTCCGCCGTTCGCCTTGTCCCAGGTCCAGACCCGCGGCGGGGTGTAGTCGGTCGCTTGACTCATGACAACTCCTTCAAGGTAGTGACGCGGTCCCATGCCGGGTTTCCTGTCGGATGGGGCCTCCCTTCAGTCAGACAAACGATAGCCTGATAATGTTTCGCCCGCGAGCCGAGGCGGCCAAGTGCCGCTCGTCCTCGTCACCCTGCAGCCCGGCACCAGGCGCTTCACCGCCTTGATGCGCGAGTTCGGCGACATCTCCAAGCAGATGCTCTCGCGCACCCTTCAGGTGCAGGAAGCGACCAGTGCCGACCAGTCGTCGATGCCATCGCATGTTCGCCTGCGCAAGTCGCAGGAAGTTTGATTAGTCTGAAATGGTAAGAGCGCGACATGATCGGTGGCTCTCGATGCGCGTCTTCATCAGCTACCACTCGCCCGATCAGCCCGAGGCAGAACGGCTGATCGCAGCCCTTGGCGGCGCACTACCGCAGCTTGACCCCTATTTCGCGCCACGCAGCAATGTCGGTGGCGCCTACTGGCTCCCGAGGCTCGGCGACGAGCTGAAGCGAGCGGATGCCGTGCTGCTGCTCATCGGCAAGCGCATCGGCACCTGGCAGGAACTGGAATACTACGAGGCGCTGCGCCGCAATCGGGTCGCCGGGCGGCCGCGCATCGTGCCCGTGCTGCTGGGCGAGGAGAGGCCGGGGTTACCCTTCCTGAGTCAGCTTCATCTGCTTCGCGCCGCCCCTGGCATGGAGCGGGCCGTGGACCAGATCCGTGCTGCACTCGAAGGGGCGGATGCGGAGACGCCGGGTCCACCGCCTTGGCGCGAGACGAACCCCTATCGTGGGCTCGAGGCCTTCACCTCGGAGAACGCCGCCTTCTTCTTCGGCCGTGAGGTGCTGACGTGTGAGCTGATCGAGACCATCGCCAGGGCGCACGGCGAGATCCTGACTCTCGTCGGCAATTCCGGCGTCGGCAAGTCCTCGCTCGTCATGGCCGGGCTCTTTGCCGCACTGCGCAGTCGGCACTGGCCCGGCGACCTCGACCGCCCATGGCCCGGGCCGCTGACGGACAGCCACCGCTGGCAAAGCGTCGTGATCCGCCCCGGCGAGCGCCCGCTCAAGTCGCTCGCCCTCGGCTTCGTGCGGCTCTGGCTGGATGACCCCGCCGAGATAGACGCTCAGGCGAACGCCTGGGTGCGGAATTTCCGCGACGGCTCGGAGCTCGTCGATCTTGCTTCCGCCGCCTGCGAGCGTCTCGCCACCCTCGCCGGCGATGCCGCGCCGAGCCGCTTCCTCCTGTATGTCGACCAGGGCGAGGAGCTGTATGTCCGCGCCGAGCCGGCGGAAGCGGCAAACTTCGCGGCGCTCCTCGCCCAGGCGGCGGCGGAGTCGGGGCTGCTGATCCTGACCAGCCTGCGGTCGGATTTCTATGGCCGACACCAGGCTGACACGGCGCTCTTTCCCGTCAGCCGGCGTATCGATGTGCCGCCGCTCACCCGTGCCGAGCTCGAGGACGTGATCGCGAAACCCGCCGCCCGGCTCGGCGTGCGGTTCGACACGCCGGACATCGTCTCTGTGATCGCCGAGGCCGCCGACCGCGAACCCGGGGCCCTGCCGCTGCTCTCCTTCCTGATGGCGGAGGCCTGGGATGCGATGCGGCGGGACGAGCGGGCGGAGGGGGTCCTGCGCTTTCCCGTCGAGATGGTGGACATCGGCAAGCCGCTTACCGAACGCGCCGAGGCCTTCCTCGCCGCCGATCCCGGGGGCGAGGAGGCTCTGCGCCGGCTCCTGACACTGCGTCTCGCCCAGGTACCAAAAGAGGGCGAGGTGGTGCGCCGCCGCGCAGTGCAATCCGAGTGCCGGTCGGACGAGTGGAGCGTGGCCCTCGCCCTCGCCGGTTCGGGGTGGCGGCTGCTGACGACAGGGGAAGTGGGGGGCGAGGCGACGGTCGAGGTCGCCCATGAAATGCTCTTGCGCAAGTGGCCACGGCTCGCGCACTGGATCGATGAAGAGCGCGAATTCCTGATCTGGCACGGCCAGCTCGAAACGGCACGGCGGGAATGGGAAGCCGCGCCCGAGGAGACGCGCGACGAGGCGGTATTGATGGGCCTCGCCTTGGCAACGGCACGGGACTGGATGGCGACGCGCAGCGAGGCGTTGTCGGAGGCGGACCGGGCGTTCCTTCGTCGCAGCGTCGACGTCGCCGAGACCAGGCGCACCGAGGAGCTGCGGCAGGTGCAGGAGCTGGCGGAGGAGCGCGAGCGCTCACGCCGCCGGCTCGCCTGGATCAGCCGGCTCGCGACGGCGGCGGCGGTGATCTTTCTGCTGCTCGGCGGCTGGGCGACGAAGCTGTTCTTCGACGAGCGAGCGGCGAGCGATGCGGCGCAAGTGGCGCTTGGCCGTGAGGAGGCCTCACGCGAACGCGCGGAGCGGCAGGCGATGCGCGCAGACGCCGAAGCGGGACTCGCCGTCGCCAGGAGTCTCGCCATCGTGGCGAACAAGACCCTGGCCGAGAACTCCGGAGAGGCCTCTGCCGCGGCGATGATCGCGGTCGACTCGCTCGACCGCCGGGTCACACCCGAAGGTGTCGGCGCCGTGCGAGATGCGCTTGCACTCGCCGCGGGCTCGGCGGCGCCAGCCGACGACGACTGGGCCGACGAGAGTGTCGTCGCCGACGACGGAGAGACCGCTGCCTGGATACGGCGCGACGCACATGGAAGGGATTTCGAGAGCGATGCCGCGCTCTATTCGGACGTCGCACTTCTCGACGCCAGCACCTTCGAGCCGCGATGGACGGGGCGGGTGGAAGGTGGCGCCGACCCGATGCTCTCTCCGGATGGCCGAACGCTCGTGGTGGGCGGTACAACGCGCAACGTGCTGGTGCGGGACGCCGAAGCCGACGATCCACGCCGGCTTACAGCCACGGAGGGTGATGCGGCGGTGCTGTTCTCGAACGATGGCGAGGTACTGTATGTCGTGCGCGAGGACGGCCGAATCGAGGTTCGGAGAGCGCCGGACTGGCACGTTGCCCACGAACTCCTGTTTCCACGTAGGGGTGGGGCAGACCGGATCGAGGCGCGGCTCGTCCCCGAGAGAAACGAGCTTCTCGTCGCCGAGTTCGGTTTTCATCGCGGTTCTATCAGCCGGGTTCCCCTGGACGGCGGCGAAGCGACAACCCTGCCGGTCGAACTCGACCTGCTTGCAGAGGAACGAGGCCAAGGGCATCCCGTCTCCGTCGAGACCGCCGCCGGCTGGGCGGTCAGTAGCCACGATGACGGTTCGACGCGTGTCTGGGATCTCGACGAGGTCGCCGCGCCGGTGGTTCTACGCATAGACGGGGCGTTGTTTCTGACGACGCGCTCGATCGTTTCGGCGCAAGGCTTGATCGCCACGGCTAACCAGCAAAGCGGTTCCTGGATCCGGACGGTTGTTCCGGGTGGGTGGATGCATCTTGACTTGGGTTTATCCGACGACGAGAGCCTCGTCGTCCTCTGGCAGCAGGGCAATACGGCGCGGATTGACGGCTGGCGCCATCCCGGTCGCGCCAATGCGTTGGCGTTCTCGCTCGACGGTGCATGGCTCGTGGCGGGCGGCGAGGGTGGGCTCAGCGCGCGCCGCGTCGACGGGGAGCAGGTGCTTCGGGCGCTCGAAGCGGAGACCGTGAGCGTTCTTCGCTTCGAGCCGGAGGGCACGCTGCTGGCGGGGACCGAGTCCGGACGCCTGATCAGACTCGCTGCGGACTTCCGCACGATCCTGGCAGAAAGGCGATTCGATCTTCCGCTCCGCCGCATCGTTGCCGATGAAGCTGGCAGGAGCGTTGCGGTGTCGCTGGGCGCCAACGGGGCGTCGGCCAACTGGACGGACATCCGTATCTCGGATCTGTCGACGGGGGCTCGCCTGTCACACTGGTCGTGGAACGGCGAACTGAGAAATCCCGCGCTCAGCCCCGACGGGCACCTCTTCGCGGCACGGGATGGCCAGGCCGATCAGGTCCTCATCTGGAACACCGCCGATGGGAAACTTCGCCGCCGGGTCCCGATACAGGGGGGATTCATCGGCTTCGACCCGTCCGGCAGCCTGCTCTTGGTCAGAGACGCCAAGCTCGCGCTCTACGATGCGGACACTGGGCGGCGACTGGCCGAGCTTGGCGAGGCGGGCGGTGTATACGAGGTTTTCTGGTCCGATGACGATCGCGTCGTTGTCACCGGGGGCGACGGTAGCTTCGCCGGCTGGGATGTGGAAACTGGCGAGACGACATGGCGAACCGAGCCCGGCGAACACGCCTCGTCGGGCTGGCGCAGCGCCGACGGCCGACTCGCCGCCAGCCACGACGGCGGCGAGGAGCGATTGCGGAGTAAATATCCCCCGGCAAAGCCGGGGGCTTTATTTTGTTAGCCCCTCAAAGGGGCAAGAATTTGAGCCGCCTGAAGGCGGCCATCCTCACATGCCGAACTTGAGCTGGTCATAATGTTCATC